>JBIOVA010000195.1:0-69005 GCA_044867485.1 Lacipirellulaceae bacterium
GGATCGTAGTGCTTGATCGAGATGCGTTCGAACCCTTCGTCGAGGTTGTTGCATTTGGGAAGGCAGCGGGTGTTCACGAGCCACAAGTCGGGCGGATCGTAGCAGCAACTCAGCCGGCAGTTCTTGAGGTTGCACTCGTCGCATTGGTCGGGCGTGCAGTACTGGGCCGAGGCGACGGCGGCGGTGATCGCCACAATCAGGGCCGCAGCCGCCAGGCGCCAGAACGCCCACACTGCCGTCTCACGATTCCATACCAGGTTCATGTTCGTAGTCCTGCCAAACTTGGGGAGTTGGGGAGATGTCCGTGCCGGCCGGTGGCCTGGGCAAAGAGCGCAAACTCTGCGGCCTTGCGAAAACGTAGGTCGCGTGGTGAAAAGGCAACGCGGTCAGAGGGACGGCGTGGAGAAAAATCCACGACGGGGGGACGTTGCGACTGGCAAAGTCGGCATTTAGCCCCCGGTCACTGACCGGGGGCTAAGTGGGCAAGCGCGGCAAGCTGTTCCCGGCACGGAAACTCGACTGCGGAACCCCCCTGGCGAGGGCCGATGCTTACGCGCATCGCCGGAACATTCGCTTCCGTCGCGCCAACCGATACGACCGGCCGTCGAGCGACGCTCGGGGGGAAGCCGCCAGCATGCGAATCAACCACCTCGAAGGCGGAGCGCTGCGACGCTGGATCGCGGCCGGCGCGGCATGCGGCGTGGCGTGGATCGCTGCGCTGAGCGGCGCGGCGGAAGAGCACCCCTCGCTGGCCAAGGCGATCTCGTACGAGTCGGCCGAGTTATGGCAGCCCGGCGACGCCCCGGCGCCGGAGCCGCTCGAAGATGCGTACTACTCGACCGCCGATGCCGTCGAGCCGCTGGTGGCCGCGTCCAGTGAGTCGTGCCCCACGTGCAACGGGGGCGGCGGCTATCCGTACAACCGCTGCGGGTGCAGCAACTACGCGCTCTTCCCGTGGTTCACCGGCCCCGGCGCGTGCGACACCTGGTGCGTTGGTCCGCATTGGGAAGTGAGCGTCGACGGGCTCATCATGTTCCGCGACACGGTGGACTGGAGCTCCGTACCGCCGGGCGTGTTCACGCTCGATGTGGCCGACCAGTTCGACAACGGCCCCGGCGCCCGTGTGTTCGTCACGGGGTACAACGAAAACCGGTTCGGCATGCAAGTGGGCTACGAGGGCGTGAACGACTTCCACGCCAACGCACTGTTCTCCAACGGCGCCGATATGCGGACGATCGCGTACGAGTCGAACTTCAATTCCGTGGAGATCAACTTTGTGCGACGGACGAATACCTCGTGGCGGCCGCTGGCCGGCGTGCGGTACCTCGAGTTGGACGAGAATTTCGTCGATTTTACGACGGTCGACAAGCCGATTCCGGCGCCCACGGACCCGCCGGCGCCGCCGACGGCTTTTGTCGACTCGGGAACGTCGCGTCTGCTGGAAAATCGACTGATTGGGCTGCAGGGCGGCGCGTTCCGCGACATGTGGCGGCTCAACCGCTGGGTGACCTTCGAGCCATTCGGCAACGCGGGCGTGTACTTCAACGACTTCAAACGGGTCAACTTGGAGCGCACCGTAACGACGGTGATTACGGGCGACGATCTCAGCACGCCGGGCAACGAGTTCACGCAGGTGACTCAAGAAGTGCAGACGACGACGACGCAGGAGTTTTCGGAGCTGTCGTTCGTCGGCGAGGCGGGGATCACCGGCGTCGTGCGGCTCAACCGCTGCGTGGCTCTGCGGGGCGGCTACCAGGTGCTGGTCGTCAACGGCGTGGGGCAGGGCATCGACGCCTTCCTGGCGCCGGGCCTCGACCCGACGACGCTCGTCTATCACGGCGGCCATTTCGGCTTCGAGTACGTCAGGTAAAGTACTAATCACGAAGGCACAAAGACACGAAGAAAGCAGAAGGAATGGAAGAAGAGGAACGCTTATGGCCGCGAATTCTCACTAATCCGGATTAGTGATGATTAGTGGCCATTAGTGTTCTTAACCTTCTCTTATTTGTCCGTTCTTCTTCGTGCCTTTGTGCCTTCGTGGTTAGTCGTCTCCCGCTCGTCAAATTGCCGTCTCTGTCTCTTGCGCATGGAGCGCGCGGTTGGCGGCTCGCAGGTTGAGCATCTCGACCAGCAGCGAGAACGCCATCGAGAAGTAGATGTATCCGCGCGGCACGTGCGTGTGCAGACCCTCGGCAATGAGCACCACGCCGATCAGGATCAGAAATGCCAGGGCCAGCATCTTGACGCTCGGGTGGCGGTTGACGAACCGCGCGATCGGGCCGCTGAAGATGATCATTACCGCGATCGCCAAGAGCACCGCCGAGATCATGATTGTGAGCGGGACCCAGTGAGCGTCGTAGTCCTCGGGCCGGACCATGCCGACGGCGGTGAGGACGGAGTCGAGCGAGAAGACCATGTCGATGGCGATGATCTGGACGAGCACGGCGGCGAGCGACGCATAAACCTTGGCGCCGCCGGCGTGCTTGGGCTCCATCTGGTGGCCAATTTCCCACGTACTTTTCGCGAGCAGGAACAGGCCGCCGAGGATGAGCACGAGGTCCTTGGCCGTGATCGGGGTGGCGCCGTGCGACTCGCCGCCGGCGTCGCCATCGACGGCGTGAGACCCGCCAGGGACGTCGAACGGCAGCTCGAACAGCACCGTCTTGTCGAGCGTGATGACCCACGAGATGGCAAACAAGAGCGCGATTCGCCCGACGGCGGCGAGACCGAGACCGAGCGTGCGGGCTTTGGGCTGCTGGTCTTCGGGCAGCTTGCCGGTGAGGATCGCCAGGAACACGACGTTGTCGATCCCCAGCACGATTTCGAGGATCGCCAGCGTGGCCAGCGCGGCCAGCGAATTGAACGTCAACAGTTCGGCCATGGCGGCGTCCTTGTTCTTCTCGTCGGCGCTGAATGCGCCGCGTCAGAGCATTGCCGAAAGTTTCGCGAGAAGCAAGTCGATTTGCTCGTCCGTGCCGACGCTGATGCGGAGGCCGTCGCCCCAGCCGGCGTAGTTCATGTACCGCACGAGGACGCCTGCGGCCTTCAGGCGGCGATAGAGATCCTGCGAGCCGGCCGTGGCGTGGCGCGACCAGACGAAGTTCGCCTGTGAATCGACGCACGCGAAGCCGAGGCGGCGCAGTTCGGCGGTGAGCCGCTCGCGGGTCGCGAGGATGGCGGCGCGGGTGCGGTCAAACCACGCCCGGTCGTCGATCGCAGCTGTCGCGCCGGCGATCGAGAGGGCGTCGCAGTTGTACGAGTCCTTCACCTTGACGAGCTCGGCGATCACCTGCGGCTGGGCAACGGCGTAACCGAATCGCAGGCCTGCCAGGGCGTACGACTTGCTGAGCGTGCGGGTGACGATGACGCGTTCGTTCTGGGCGACGAGGGCGAGGCAGTTCGAGTCGGCGAAGTCGGCGTACGCTTCGTCAACGACCAGCGGGCAGGGCAGGGCGGTGGCGAGTTCGCGCGCGGCGCTGGGCGAGACGACGGTGCCTGACGGGCTGTTGGGGTTGGCGAGGAACGCGAGCTTGAGGCGGTCGGCGCCCTTGGCGAAGTCGGGGCCGAGCGACCAATCGAGTTTGAAGTCGACGGTTTCGGAGCGGCCGCCCTGAATATCGGCCAGCGTCCCGTAAAGGATGTAGCTGGGGCGCGGGAAGCGGATGAGATCGCCCTCGCCGACGAACGTGCGGGTGAGAATCGTCAGTAGATCGTCGCTGCCGTTGCCGCAGAGGATCCACTCGGGCGTGATCTGTGGCAGTTCTGGGGCAAACAGCGCCGCGGCCCGCTCGCGAAACGCCGTGGCCAGCGGGTCCGGGTATCGCTGCAGGCCAATTTGCAGCACGCGGCCGATTGCCGCCTTGACCGCAGGCGAGCAGGGGTAGGGGTTCTCGTTCGTGTTGAGTTTGACGAACTCCTGCCCGCGCGGCTGCTCGCCGGGAACGTAGCCGTGCATCGCGGCAATGTTGGGTCGGACGAATGCCATTTCAATTCAATAACCACAAAGACACGAGGGCACGAAGAAGATTTTGGAACACTAATAACCACTAATAATCGCTTATCCGGCTTAGTGAGTATTAGCGAAGATTGGTGTTCCGTCCTCTCATCACATTTCCATTCGTCTTCTTCTTTGTGCCTTCGTGCATTGGTGGTTATTCCTTTTTCAATCGCAGTTCGACGGCGCGTGCGTGGCCCGTGAGGCCTTCTTTGGCGGCCATCAGCAGTACGTCATCGGCGATCGCTTCGAGGCCATTTTGGGTGAAGTGGGACATGCTGCCGCCGCGGAGGAAATCGTTGGACGATAGACCGCTGGCGAACCGGGCCGTGGCCCCGGTGGGCAGCACGTGCGACGGACCGGCGGCGTAGTCGCCCAGCGGCACGGGCGTGTACTGGCCGAGGAACACGGCGCCGGCGTTGCGAATCCGCGGCGCCAAGCGCTCGGCCTCGGGACACGCCAGGTGGAGGTGCTCGCTGGCCAGTTCGTTGGCGAGTTCGACGGCCTCGTCCTCGTCGCGCACCAGCACCAGGGCGCCGAACGCTTCGAGCGATTGGCGAGCGAGTTCGCCGCGCTCGAGGCTGGCGAGCTGTTTTTCCAGTTCGAGGTGCACGGCATCGATGTATCGCCCGGTCCATGTGATGAAGATCGCTGAACCGGGGGCGTGCTCGGCCTGGGCAATGAGGTCGGCGGCGATGAATTCGGGCCGCGTCACGCCGTTGGCGATGACGATCACTTCGCTGGGGCCGGCGATGGAGTCGATTCCCACCTCGCCGAATACGAGTTTCTTCGCCAGTGCGACGAACAAGTTGCCGGGGCCGACGATTTTGTCGACCCGTGAAATGCCGGCGACGCCAAATGCGAGCGCCGCCACCGCCTGCGCGCCGCCGATGCGGTAGACCTCCGTCACGCCCAACTCATGACACGTGGCAAGCAAATCCTGGTTGTAGGAACCAAACGGCGTGGGCGGGGCGACGATGGCGATTTGCTCGACGCCGGCCGCCTGCGCGGGGACGACCGTCATCAGCACCGTTGACGGATACGCCGCGGCGCCGCCCGGGACGCACACGCCCACGCGCCGCAGCGGCAGGTAGCGCTGCGTGAGATACCCGCCGTGCTCGATTTGCACCGTCACGTCGCGGTGCAGGATCGCCTTTTGGTATCGCAGCAGCCGGGCGCGAATCCGCCGCACCGTGTCCAGGAACTCCGGATCGGCCGCCTTGTGGGCCGCGGCCAACTCCGTGGGCGTCACGCGAATCTGGTCGGCGGGGAGCTTCTTACCGTCGAGCCGCGCCGTGTAATCCAGCACGGCCGGGAGCCCCTGTTTCCGCACGTCGCGGCAGATCCGTTCGACGACCTGCACGGGCGTGAGCGGTTCGCCAAAGGCCTCAATCGTCTTTCTGTGGCCGGCTTCGCTCACCACGTCGCCGTCCGGCGCCAGACGCGCCCGCAGGGCCGCGATCTGGTCGCGTGCCTTGGGATCAGCGGTGTTGATGTGCGGGATATTGAGCATGGGGCGCGGAATGGACAGCGTAGAATGGACAGGATAACAGGATTTTCAGGATCGACAGGATAAAGAAATGGGAATCGAAAATCGCGACGGCAATCCACCTTGCGCAGACGCAATGCTTGAACTGCGCAGCCACAGAAATGACTTCGTAATTTCATACCTGTGATTTCGCGAATTCAGATTGAATCCGATCCTGTTCATCCTGCTCATCCTGTTATCCTGTCAGTTCCGCTATGCTGTCAGTTCCGCTGATGGTCTTGTCAGGAGCCCCTAACCTACATTCTCCAGCCTCCAGCCTCCAGCCTTCCCCATGATCGACTTGCGCAGCGATACCGTGACTCGACCCACCCCCGCCATGCGGGCCGCGATGGCCGCGGCCGAGGTGGGCGACGACGTGTTCGGCGAGGACCCCACGGTCCGCCGCCTGGAGGAGCGCATCGCCGCCATGTGCGGCAAGCCCGCGGCGATGTTCGTCCCCTCGGGCACGATGGGCAACCAAATCGGCGTGCGGCTCCATTGCCAGCCGGGCGAGGAGTTCCTCTGCGACGCGGGGTGCCACATCTACAACTACGAGCAAGGCGCCTACGCCCAACTGTTCGGCATCGCGGCCCGCCCGATCGCCACGGACGACGGCGTGCTCACGCTCCAGCATGTTCAGGACCAGGTGCGGCGGGACAATGTTCACTACCCACTTACCCGGCTGTTATGCCTGGAGAACACGCACAACCGCGGCGCGGGCCGCGTGCTGCCGTACGACGGCGTCGTCGAGCTGTGCCAGTGGGCCACCGGCGAGGGATTAGCCCGGCATCTCGACGGCGCCCGGCTGTTCAACGCCGTCGTGGCCAGCGGCATTTCGGCGAGCCGGTGGTGCGAGCATTTCGACACGATCAGCGTCTGCTTCAGCAAGGGACTGGGCGCCCCGATCGGTTCGGCGATCGTCGGGCCAGCGGAAGCAATTCTTCGTGCCCGCCGCCATCGCAAAGCGCTCGGCGGCGGCATGCGGCAGGCGGGGATCATCGCCGCGGGAGCGCTCTACGCGCTGGAGAACCACGTCGAGCGGCTCGCCGAGGACCACGCCAAAGCGCAGCTCATCGCCGCCGCGGTGCGCGACGCCGACGGGCTGGCGATCGATCCGCCGCACGTCGACACTAACATCGTCATTTTCCGCGTCGATGAGCGGATCGGCTCGGCGGCCCAGCTTGTCGATCGTCTGCGCGAACGGGGCGTGCGGATGGGTGCGTTCGCCAAGCACAAGGTCCGCGCGGTGACGCATCTCGACGTGACGGCCGCGGAGGTGCAACAGGCCGCGGAGATCCTGCGCGAGGTCGTGACGTCGCCGTCGTAACAACCATGTTAGCCGCGACGCGAAGGTCTTCCGCACTGGAACGCGCCGGAGCCTGAAACGCGCTCCGCTCCGCAGACTCCGCGTCGCGGCTAACCAGCGCGTTGTCGCGGGGCGATTGTCGGAACTACACCACGCCGCCGAGCAAAGTAGCTCTCGCGACGCGTTGCGTGCCGACCATGTAGGCGGCGGTGCGCAGGCTCACCTTGCGTTCCTGCGACAGGTCCCACACCGTTTCGAACGCTCGCGACAGAACGTGGTCCAGTTCCTGCCGTACGCGGTCGAGATTCCAGTGGTAGAACTGGCGGTTCTGCGCCCACTCGAAGTAGCTCACGGTCACGCCGCCGGCGTTCGCCAGGATGTCGGGCAGCACCACCACGCCGCGTTCGGCCAGAGCATCGTCCGCTTCGGGACGCACGGGTTCGTTGGCGGCCTCGATGACGACCTTCGCCTTGACCTTGTCGACGTTGTCCTTGGTGATCACGCCGCCGAGGGCAGCGGGGATAAGCACTTCCACGTCGAGAGCGAGCAGGTCTTCGTTAGATATCTTCTCGGCGTGCGGGAAGCCCTCCAGCGAGCGGTCGTTCTGGTTCGTGTAGCGAATGGCCGCCAGCACATCGAGCCCCTCGGGCCGATAGTAGGCGCCGCTCAAGTCGCTGATGGCGACGACCTTGCACTCCGTCTCGCTGACGAACTTGGCCGTGTGGGACCCGACGTTGCCGAACCCCTGGATCGCCACCCGCGTCTCCTTGGGCTTGCGGTGCAACTGGCTGAGCGTCTTGAACGTGAGAATGCCGACGCCGCGGCCGGTCGCCTCTTCGCGGCCCGGGATGCCGTACAGCTCCGCGGGCTTGCCGGTGACCACGGCGGGGCTGAAGCCGTGGTACTTGCTGTACTGGTTCATAATCCACGCCATCACTTCGGAATCGGTCCCCATGTCGGGGGCGGGGATGTCGACGTCGGGACCGATCAGGTCGTGGATGCCGTCGATGAACTTGCGCGTGAGTCGCTCGAGCTCCCCGCGGCTCAAGCTCCGACGATTGACGTTGATGCCGCCCTTGGCGCCGCCGAACGGGACGTCGACGACGGCGGTCTTGAGCGTCATGAGCGCCGCGAGGCTGCGTATCTCGTCGAGATCGACTTGGTGATGAAATCGCAGCCCGCCCTTCATCGGCCCGCGGGAATTGTCGTGTTGCACGCGGTAGCCGATGAACGTGGCCAGCTCGCCGTTGTCGAGTTCAATGGGGACCTCGACCTGCACCTCGCGTTTCGGGATCGCTAACAGCCGCCGCATGCTCTCCTTGAGGTCGAGCTGATCGGCCGCGCGGTTGAAGTAGTGGAGGGCAGCCTCAAAGGAATTCATGGGAAGCTCGGAGGGAAGTGAGTAAGTGAGTAGGTGAGTAGGTGGCGGAAAGTGACGGTCGTCTTACAACCTACTCACTTACTCACCTACTCACTCTTTAACATCCGTCTCTTGAGGTGGATAATACGTCGGGCTGCACACTCGAACAAGCAACGAGGTCCGGAGCGAGCCCTCGTCGTCTTCGACCCCGGCCGCCGTGCATTTTTCCATCCCTTTCATGCCCAACGACTTCACGATCGACCCTGGCCAGAATTCGCCGCCGCGCAACGGTCCGCCTCGTTCTGGCGCGGAGTCCGTGGCTTGGCTCGTCGCCGTGGCGCTGCTAGTCGCGATTGCGGTTGCCGGCATCGTGGGTTGGCGATTTTACTCTACGGCGGTTGCCCAGGCTGAACGCGCCGCTCAAGTGGCCATGCGGGAAGCAGAACTCGCTCGTGCTGAAGCAATACGGCAGCGTCACTTTGCGGACGAGCAGCTACGAGAAGAAACGCTCCGCGCCGACCAAGCAATGGCCCAAGCGCGCCGCGAGACGGTCGTGGACGAGGCCGACGCCGAGTTGTTGTGGGTCTCTCCGACCGCGGGTCCGCCGATTTCGCTGGCATATGCACCTGCGGGCACGCAGTGCCTCGTGTTGCTGCATCCCGCGCTGCTGACGGCGCATCCCGAGGGGGAAAAGGTGCTTGCCGCGCTAGGTCCCTGGGGTTTGGGCGCCGTCGATGCAATGCGATCGCTCACCGGCGCGGAGTTCGCCGAGCTTGATACGGCGCTCGTCGCCATTCTTGTCGACGATCGCGGCGAGCTGACGACAAGCGTTCGGGCGCAACTCTTCGAGCCCTGGGACGACGCCGAGCTTGCCCGACGCTGGCCCGACGCGGCAATGCGCCAACACGGCGAGCAGGCGTACCACGTTGCCGGGGAGCGCGCCGTCTTTTTGCCGCCCGACGCCGATGCGCAACGCGGTCGCACGCTCGTGGCGTGCCCCGCCGCGCTGGTCGAGGAGTTGCTCGACTCGGCCGGCAAGCCGCCGTTCTTGTCGCGTCATCTTGAAAGCCTCGTGGCGACGACCGACGCCGATCGCGCCGCGACGCTCCTCGTCGTTCCGCACTTCCTTGACGCCGGCGGCAGCGGCCTGCTGACGGGTGCTGCTGCGCCGCTTGAAGCGGCGCTCACCGAGTTCGTCGACGGCGGCGCCGCCGCGGTGGCGGTCAGTGCCCATTGGGACAACAACTTCTTCGTCGAGCTGCGAGCCGCACCAGCGCTCAACGTGTCGCCGCGCGGCCTGGCGGCCCAATTGCACCGGCGCGTCGACGCGCTCCCCGCCGCGATGGACGACATGATCCTCGCGCAAGCCTGGCCGCCCTACGGGCGACGGGTGATCGCCCGGCTTCCCGGCATGCTCCGGCAACTCGCCGCCACCACGCGCCGCGGCGAAGCGGACAAGCACGCGGTGCTGCGCGCGTACCTCCCGGCCATTGCGGGACACAATCTGCTAATGGGCGCCGAGCTGCTGCTGTCGCAGCGGGACGCCGCCAGCGGAGAACATGACCACGCGGACGTGGGCATGGCACGCAGTCCGCAAACAGTCGACGAGCGCCTCGCGGCCGTCACCTCGCTGTCGTTCACCAAAGACACGCTCCAGCGGGCCTTGGAGCTGCTGGCCGAGGACCTTGGCATGCCGATCGAGATCGAGGGCAACGAGCTGCGAACCGAGGGCATCACGCAAAATCAGACTCTGGAGATCGACCTCCGAGGCCGCCCGGCAGGCGAAATCCTCGTGGAAATCCTGCGGCTGGCCAACCCCGACCGCACGGCCGAAAGCCCCGCCGATGTTCGGCAAAAGCTGGTCTATGTCGTGCGCACGGAGGGCGCCCCCGGAGCCCGGATTATCGTCACCACGCGCGCCGCAGCGGAGCGTCGCGGCTGGGAGCTTCCGGCCGCTTTTGGCGGTTGGGCGGAGTGATTGGTTATACTTGGGGAAGAGCAGAGGGGGGCTGTCGGCCGTCGGCTGTCCGCCAGTGCAAGCCTTGGGCATCGTCACGCGAGGCGTCTCGTCGCCCCTTCTGGCCGATAGCCAACAGCCGATAGCCGACAGCCCGCATCGCCGTGGACCCTTTCAAGATCACCTGCGTCACGTGCCGCGCCCGGCTGGCGGTGCGCAACGAGTCGCTCATTGGGCAGATCATCGCCTGCCCAAAGTGCGGCAGCATGGTCCAGGTAGCGCGACCCGCTGCGGACGCGGCGACCGACTCGTCCTCTTCCAATAGCTCGATCAGTGGCATCACGCTGGCCATCGCAGCGGCCCCGACAACGCCCGCACCGACGTTCGACGACTTTGCCGCAGCGAGCGCCGCGATCGACGCCGGCGCGGTTGCCGAGCCGACGCCGTTCATACCAATGCCTCCGCCGAAGGCGGCCACGTGGAGCACGATGAAGCTGGCCGTACTTGCTGGGCTCAGCGCGGCGATTGGCTCGGCGCTGGTGGCGACGGTGGTTGCCCTACTGCGGGACGCGCCGGACGCGCCGCCTCCCGCCGCAGTCGCCGTCGTGCAGCCGGCAAAGCCGATCGCGGCGTCGCAGGCCGCCGCCCCGACGATTCCACCTGCAGAGTTGGCGGACTCGCCTGAATCGATCGCCGACGAGGCGTCGCCGACCGCAACCGAGCCGCCCCAAGGTTGGGTCGACGACAACCCATTTGAATTGCCGCCGGCCGCGGACGCTAATCCAACGCCGACTGTCGCCGGCGACGCCGCGAGCAGTTCGTCGCCGCCCCCGCTTCCGGCGCCGCCTGGCGCGAAGCCCGAGGCAACCGCGACGGTCGAGCCCGCCGCGCCTGTCGCCGCGCCTTCCGGCAACGACGAGCCTCGGCTGCGCATCGATCCGCTCGATCTCGATCCCGAGGGGCTCGACTTGTCAACGCTGTTGGCCGGTCGCGTTGCCGCCGATCCGCTGGCGGCGAGCGACCTCGACGCGACGCCGGCTCCCGTGGTCGACAGCGCCGTGCCCGCCAAGCCGGCCGACGGCGCACCGCCGGACGAGGCTCCTCCGGCGGAGCATCCGCGGTTCGAGCCAGTTGGTCCGCCGACCAATGTCGCCTCGCTGTTAGCCCGCCGTGTGCCAGCTTTAACAATCGAAGCCATGCCGTTATGCCGGTTTCTGGATTTCGCCGTCGAATTCTCCGGGCTGCCGGTCAGCGTGAGCCCCGATGAGCTGCGGCTGGCCGCAATCAGCGCGGCGACGCCGGCGTCAGTCGACGCCCAGGACGCGACGATCGTCGACTTGCTCGCCACGGCCCTGAAGCCCCTGCGGCTGGCGCCGCAGGTTGCGGGTTCACAAATCGTGCTGCGGCGGATCGTGACCGAGCGACGCCGCGAGCTGTCCTACCCCGTCGACGATCTCGCCGCGACGCCGGCGGATATGACGCGGCTGGCCGGCTGGGTGCAGGACCTCGTGGCGCCAGAGACCTGGAAGCCCCACGGCGGCGGCGGAACGCTCACGGTCGACGGCTCGTCGCTGCGGATCGATCACGACGAGCGCGTGGGCTACGAAACGATCCTGTTTCTGGAGCGTTACCGCGCGGCCCGCGGCTTAAAGCCAAGGAGCAAATACCCCGCCGCATTGCTGACCCCAGGCGACGCGGGGGCTGCTCTCGCGGCGCGGATGCAAGCTCCGGCGACGTTCACGTTCTCGCAACCCACCTCGCTGCGGTCGGCCATCCGCTGGTGGCAGGAGGAAACCGACACGGCGATCCTCGTGGATTGGCCGGCTCTGACGGATCAGCGCTGCTGGCCGCAGTCGCGGATCACTGCCAGCGCGACGAATCGGCCGTGGGGCGAGGCCCTCGCCGCGGCGCTGGCGCCGCTGGGTCTCGGCTGGCGGCCTGTCGACGGGCGGACGATCGAGGTCACGTCGCTCGATAAGATCCTTACGGAGCCGCAGCTCGTCTTGTACCGATTGTCGGACATCACTCCGGCCGACGATTCCGCACTCTTGGCCCAAGTCTCACGCCTGACCGACGCGGACTCGGACGCCGACGCCGGCGCGGCATTCTACGACGCCGAGCATCGCGTGTTGTTGGTGCGACGCCCGGCGGCCGCTCAGCGCCGCCTGGACGAATGGCTCGCCGCCGAAGGACTGCTCGCCGGCGCCCGGGCGACGGATGCGCGCGCCACGGATGGCGGTGCGACCTCCGAGTGACGGCTCGCGGCCATCGCCTCGAAGCCGGCCCGCGTCAGCGAGTATCCGCCGGCGAACTGCTCCTGCACCACGAGGTTTTTATCAGCCAGGCGTCGCAGCGTGGCGCCATGCTTGGCGAGCTGCGGCCCGTGGAAGCAGAGCATTTCTCCGGGGCTGACCATGAAAACGCGGAAGACGGCCAACGCGGATTGTTCGGCGGCGGAGAGCATCGCAGTTCCTCTGGCAAGGCAAGCGTCGAAACGGTGAGTGGCCCCGGGACCGATGGGCGAACGGCCGCGCAACGCACGGCATCGCCATGCGCACCAAAGAGTGCGCGCTCGGTTGCCGATGGGCTAACGGAGCAGACATTCCTACCAGCGTCGACCGCCGCCGCCACCCCCGCCGCGTCCACCGCCGCCTCCGCCGCCATAGCCGCCGCGGCCGCCGCCACCGCCGCCGCCGGGTCGACGTTCTTCGCGCGGCCGAGCCTCGTTGACTTGCAAGGCGCGGCCTTCGTGCTGCACATCGTTAAGCCCTTGGATGGCGGCCTGGGCGTCCTCCTCGCGCTCGAACTCGACGAAGCCGAAGCCTTTGCTTTGTCCCGTGTCGCGATCGGTGATCACGTCGGCGCTGCGGACCGCGCCGAATTGCATGAACAGGGTCTCCAGGTCGGCGCTGGACACGTTGTAACTGAGATTGCCGCAGTACAGCTTCTTACCCACGATTGCATCTCCACCATGCGAGAGAGTCGACGCCGCAATGCGTACGTCCCGGGCGTCGTTCGGTAGGGGGCTCGGCGCGAGCCCCGTCGGCGGGAAGGACGAAGGCGGTGCGAGGGCCCTTCGCGGGAAGAGGCTGCGACGCGATCGCGGTTCGGCAAACCTACCGCGGGTTAATGTAGCAGATTGCCCGCGGTGGGGCCAGTCGCCGAGAAATCACGGCCGCCCGACGTTCCTGGCAGCGCGTCACGCCGACGGCCACCGCCAAAGCCGCGAAAGAAGCGAGGATGTAAACCGTTTCGTGAGTCGCCGAGGTGTAACGATACGCCACATGGTCTGGGATCGATTCTCCAGCACGCTCCACAACGGCACGAAGGACCCATCCCGACAGAGCCGAGCAGGTCGAATATTATCCACCAGCCCACCAACAAAGAGCTCGTCGAGACGCCAACTGCCGCCGGCTGCGACGCGGCGCGCTGCCCAGCCGCCGCATTGACTTGCTCATTTTGCTCATTGGACTCACAGAGGGCACGTTGGGGAACATCCAAGGCGTCAAGCCCCTGGCAGTCGTCCAGAAGCTTGGGGGGGCCCAACGGGGCGATGGTGCGCTACCATCGCCCCGTTGGGGCTCTCCGGTTCTACACGACAGTCAACCAAGGGCTTGCGCCCTGGCTATTGACCATCGCCCCCTTGCTGCTATTCGCTGGTCGAGTTGTGTGCTCACGCCGCTCATTGCGGCGTCGGCACCGGGCCGGCGATGTCGTCGAACGTGCCGACGGTCTGCACGCCGCCGGTGTTGTTCGTGTTGAGGTCGGTCAAGTCCACGACCTCGAAGTCGCCCAGCGTTTCGGTGAGTAGGAAGTCATTGGCATCGGGCGAGTCGCCGTCATTTCCGTTGAGATTCAAGCGAACGGTGGCGCCGCCGCTGGTCGACTCCATCTCGAACGCACGGCCAGTCGTGCCGCTGGCGTTCGTGAAGCTATTGTCCGTGATGTTGGCGTTGAACACCACGGCGCCGCCGATCTGGAAGTCGGCCGCCGGCGCAGTCGCGTCGTTGTTGTCGAACGAGTTGTCGTTGACAAGGATGCGCACCGTCTTCAACGCGCCGCCCGAGGTGGTCACGAACAAGGCTTCTTGGTTCGGACCCGCATCGACGTCGTTCGTGCCGTTGATGGTGATGTTGGCGTCGCTGGAGCCGCTGATGTCAATGGCGATGCCCTCGGCGCCGGTGGCGCCCACGTTGATGGTGTTGTTGGTCAACGTTAGACGCGAGGTGTTTGTCGCAGCCCGGATATAGTCGATACCCTGGCCGCCGACGTTGGTGATCTCCGAATTGGTCACCGACACGGTCGACGTTCCCGCCGCCGTGTTCGTGTGATTGATCTGAATGCCGTCGAAGCCGACCTCGGTGTCGTTGATATCGAGATTTGCCATGGAGATGTTCGTCACGTCGGTCACCACGACGCCGTTGCCGCCGTTGACGTCTTCGACGTCGAGGTTGGTGACAGTGGAAGTCGTGGTCTCGACGATGGCCAGGGCGTTGCCGCCTACGGTGTCGGTGATGGCAATGTTCGAGAGATTGGCCGTCGCCGAATCCTCGATGGAGATGCCGTCGCCCGCGTCGACTTCCGTAATGTTGAGGTTATTGAGCGTGAGCGACGTGGCGTCGATGACCGAAATCGCATCGCCCGCCTGCGTGTTGGTGATGTTGACGCGGTTCATCGAGAAGCTGGCGACGTCGTTGAGGACCACGGCGCTTTGCAACGTGTTCTGAATGACGCCGCCGTCGCCGGCGTTGGTCGTGCCGGCGCCGATGGCAATCGCGCTGCCCGTGACAGTGTCGAGGGAAATAGCGTTCGAGGAGCCGGCGCCGCCGTCGACGTTGACCGTGCGGAAGTTCACGCCGCCCGTGCCGACGTTGGCCGTATCCATGCGGAGGGCGACGCCGATCGTCGTGTCGATCGTGTTGTCCGTGCCGGTGACGCTCACTGCGTGGCCGGCGCTGTTGGTCACGGCGAAGCCGTCGCCGGACGTGGTCGTGATGTCGAGATTGTTGAAGCTCGTGCTGCCGCCTGAGTTGTCGCTAATCGTCACGCCGGCGTTGATGCCCGTGGTGAGCGACACGGCGCCGGTGAAGCTGTTGGCGCCGCCCTCATTGCCGTTGATCAGGATGCCGTTGCTGGCCATGTTGGCGGTTATGGCCGCCGAGAACACAATGCTGCCGCCCGAATTGTTAAACAACTCGACCGGTCGGCCGGCGGTCGACGTGATTTCACCAGCCATGCTGAACGTCTGCGGGGCGCTGTTGGCGATCCGCACGGCGCTGTTGGCGGCATCGGCGAAGGCGATGTTGACATCGGCGAAGGAGAACGTGCCTTCGGATTCGTCGGCCGTTCCGTCGATGTTGACGGCTTGCGAGATGGCGCCGTTGAGCGCGACCTCGTGATTGAAGTTGTAGGCGCCGTCGGCGTTGTCGAACTGCAGGCCGTTGCCGATGTCGGCGCTGATCACGCCGGCGCCGGCGGTGAGCTCGTTAAACGCCAGCGTGCCATCGTGGCCGTTGGTGACGCTCAAGAGCGTCTGGGCGTTGGTCAGTTGCTCGACGCGGCCGGTGAGCGTCATATTCGCGGTGCCGCCGTCGAACGCGATCGTCGTGCCGGTCGTGTCGGTGAACAACGCGTCCGTGAGCGTCAGGACGGCGGTCGAGTTGACGACGTTGACGGCCTGAACGGCCCCGTCGATTTCCACACGGTCGTTGAACGTGTACACGCCGTCGGCGTCGTCGAACTGGATGCCGTCGCCCATGGTGGCAAAGACGACGCCTTGGCCGGCCGTCAGCTCGGTGAACGTCATGTTGCCGTCGTGGCCGCCGCTGACGCTGAGGATCGAGGCGTTGTTCGTTTCTTGCGTGATGCGGCCTGTGAAATTGAGGCCCGCCGTGCCGGGGCCGACGGCGACGATCGCGTCGCCGCCCATGTCGTCAATCGTGGTTCCGGTGACGGTGTGCGTAGCGGCGCCGCCTTCGAGCCGGATGGCGAACGCCGAGCCGACCGTGCCGGCTTCGAGGCGGTTCACGCCGTTCATCGTGACCGTGCCTTGGGTCACGGTGTTGTCGATGAGCAACGCGCCGTCGCCGGTCGTGCCGCCGTTCCACATGAAGTCGGTGATTGTGGCAGCGCGCTTGTGCTCGGTGAGCCGGATGCCGACTTCGCCGCCATTGGTGCTCGTGATGTCGGAGATGACGATTGTCTCGGTGATCGGGACGGTCGCCGGTTCGGCGTTGGTCGCGTTGAGGTCGATGTCGTCTCCGCCGACGCTGGTGAACATCACGTCGTCGATGGTCGGCGTGAAGCGGAGCCGCGTGGTGCCGGCTTCGAGCGTTTCCAGGAGTTCGGTCAGCTCGATGCCGTCTTGCGTGGTGTTCATGATCATCATGTTGTTGATGTTCACGTCCGCGACGCCGTTGGGCGAGAAGACGCCGCGCGTGCCGCCGTCGATCGTGAAGTTCGAGACCTCGATCTCGGCGAGGTCCTCGACTTCCATGTTGCCGCCGGCCAGGATGACGGCGGCCGTGCCGGTGGAGTCTTCGATGATTGGCTTCGGTCCGGTGAGCGCGCCCGGCGCCGTTTCGGGCAGCGTGATCTCGCCGAGCTGTTGCGAGACGACGGTGTGCGTCACGTTGTTGCCTTCGCCCAGGAACCGTTGGGCGTCCTTAAGCGTGACCGACTGGTTGGAGAACACGCTGCCGCCGTGCGCCAAGATGATGTCGGCAATCGCGGTATTGTTCGTGATCTCGTCGAGGTCGTTGAACGGATTCTCAAATGTGCCGTCGCCGCCCTCGGCCGCGGTGCTGTCGACGTGCACGATGTTGAACGGGTCGCCGTCTTCGTCGGTCACGATCTCGCTGCCCACGACCTGGGTGCGAGACACCGCCACATACGTGTTGCGGTACACGTGCTCGCGCATCCGGTCGTCGATCGTGTGGGCCCAGTACGACGGGTCGGCCGACACCCGGCCCGGCGTCCAAATGATCTGCACCACGGTGGTCGTGCCGAAAAGGTCGTCGTCGTGGACGCCCACGTCGAGCGCCAGATCGTTCATGATGTAGCCGCGGACGCCGCCCTTTTCGCCAAACTCGCTCACGTCCTGGCCGTCCATCTGGTAGCCGCCGGCGTAGAACCAGGCATTCAGGTTGAACAGGCGGGGAGCAATCTCGAAGTCGACCACCCGCAGCGCCGCGTCGGCGTCGGCGATCGTCGTTTGCGCGAGATTGTTGCCCTGGAACGTGGCTTCGCCGGAGACCTGTACGTCGTCGCCGGCTTTCACGTCTTCCAGCGGGATGTTCGCGTTGAGCCGCAGGTCGACCAGCGGCCCGAGGCGCTCGAAGCTCACGCCGAGCTGATTGAACCAGTTGTCGAGCTGCGTATCCTCGCCGTCGTACCAAAAGCTAAAGCCGAAGATGCGGGGACTGCCGGTGAAGTAGTCGTCTTGCCGCAGGCGAACGCCGCCGCCGAAGTTTCCGCTGAAGTCCTGGTCGGAGTTGCCGACGCGGAACTGGCCGTCCATGAACGCGAGGCCGCTGGTGAGCGGCATGGCCCAGTGCGTACCGAAGGCTGTTTCCGCCGTTTCTTCGCCAAAGCCGCGGGTGCGGTGCCACACGCGCAGGGGGGTCTGTCCCAGGTAGGAGCTTTGGTCGACCACGGATTCGAACGGCATGCCGTCGGACCCTTGAGCGCGGACCGTCGCGGGCACCAGCGTTGCCACGAGGAGAGCGCCGCCGACGAGGCGCGACGCGACAAGAGCGGTGCGGAAACGAGTCGACACGGTGGACTCCTTGTACCCAGACATAGCCGCCTTTTGGGCGCGTAGTGCGCCGGCAATACCCCTACGACCCGCAAAGTCGATGCAGCTTACAGCGACATGTATCGGCGTCCTGATGCAGCCATTTGAGCCGAACTGGTTGCCCGACCCGCAAATTTTGCCACGCCGGCCAGGTTGCTAGCGAAAGTAGCAGGCGCACTCCGTGCGCCGTCCGCTTGAAGTACGACAGACTCGGCGCAGCCCCAGGCGACGGCACACGGAGTGTGCCTGCTACATAGGACCAAAAAGTTGCTCTAACGCGGCGCGGGACTTCCGACTATTCTCCCCGGCGCACGACGCCGCACATCATCAGGCCGCGGAGCGTTGTTCCGCGCTACGCGATACGAAGGAGCGTAACGATGCGATTGCAATGGAAATTGACGCTCGCCGCTTTGCTGGCAATGGCTGGAGTTGCGGGCTGCGGAATGCAATCAGGCGGCGGCAGTGCCGCTAGCACAGGAGCCGTCGCGATCATCGATCTCGACGAGGTCGCCCGTCGCGTCGGCGGCGACAAGCAGATTGCCGAGTCGCTTACCCAGCGGCAGTCCGCCCTACGCCAGCAGCTCGCCGACCTGGCCAACGCCTACCGCCAGCAGATTGCCGAGCAGCAGAAGACGCTCCCCGCCGAGCCCGCCGAGCAAAGCGACGTGACGCTCGCCTCGTGGGAACAACAAGCCAACGCCAACTTCAATCAGGCCAAGCAGCAGGCGGAGCTGGACCTGAGAAACCACCGCCAGCGGCTGCTGTCTGAGTTCCGCGAGCACGTGAAGCCGGTCGCCCGCCGGGTCGCCCAGCGGCGCGGGCTGTCGGTGATCGTCACCAAGAACGAGTCGGTCGTGTTCGATTACGTTTCCACGGCCGACATCACCGCGGAAGTGGTGGACGAGTTGCTGGCAAATTCGGCGACTCCGGCCGCGACACCCGTGGCAACTCAGACGCATGTGACAGCGCCCCCATTACCCGCCACAGCGGCATCCGCTCAGCCCCAACGGGGCGAGGGTCAATAGCCGTGGGGGCGGATGCTCTCGCGTTGATCAGACGTCTTCGAGGCGCCCTGAGGCGTCGCCGAACGTGGGGAGATCCGCCACTCCCAGCCGATCTGCGAGGCTGAGGAACAAATTCGACGCCGGCACGCCGCCGTATTGTACATAGCGTCCCGGCGTGAGCGTCCCGCCGCCGCCGCCCGCCAACACCAACGGCAGATTCGTGTGCGTGTGCCGGTTGGCGTCCGAATTGCCGCCGCCGTACACGATCATCGAGTTGTGCAACACCGACTGGCCATCGACGTCTTCCATGTCGCGCAGCTTGGCCAGGAACTTCGCGAACTGCCGCACGTACCACAGGTCGATTTCCTCGACCTTGACGATCCAGTCCTCACGGTCCTGGTGGTGGGTCAAGTCGTGGTGGCCCTCGAAGATGCCAATATTGTCGAACGACCGATTGCTGCCGTCGTGGGCCAAGAGTAGCGTGGCCACGCGGGTCGAGTCGGTCTGCAGCGCCAGCGCCAGCATGTCGTACATCAGCGTCATGTGCTCTTCGTAGCTGTCGGGAATGCCGTCGGGCGCATCGACGCCGGGATCCTTCACGTCGCCGAACTTTTCGGCCTGCTCGATTCGCGTCTCGATCCCGCGCACGCCGGTGAGGTACTGGTCGAGCTTCGCCGCGTCGCGGGCCGCGAGGCGGCTTTGCATCGAGCGGGCGTCGTCGAGCACGAAATCGAGCACCGACCGCTGTTGCCGCCGGCGCCGCGCGAGGCTGGCGGCCCGCTCGCCCGGGGCGCCGGCGCCGAACAACCGCTCGAACACGAGCCGCGGGTTGGCCTCCGGGGTCATCGGCGTCGTCGGCGAGCTCCACGAGAGGTTGAACTGGTACGCGCACGAGTACCCCGAGTCGCACGAGCCGGTGCGCCGGCCTGGCTCGCAGCTCAGCTCCAGCGACGGCATGCGCGTGACATGCCCGACGCGGGCGGCAATCTCCTGATCGATCGACTTGCCGGCGAAGATGTCGGTCGCCGTCTTGCGGACCCGCACGCCGGTGAGGAACGTGCCATTGGCCCGGGCGTGGTCGCCGGCGCCGTCGGGGCCCGCCTCGGCGTTCACATGGTCGAGCCCGCCGAGTACCTGGATCGAGTCGCGCAGGTCGGCCAGCGGCTCCAGGGTCGGCGTGAGCTCGAAGCTCTTGCCTTCCTGCTTGGGCCAGAACGACCGCGGGATCGCTCCGTTGGGGAAGTACATGAAGGCGGTGCGCAGCGGCGCCCCGGTGGCCGTCGTGGCGATCCCGCCGGCGGCTTCCGCGGCAAGCGCTCTTGCCGGCCGCAACGACTCCATCGCCGGCAGCGCCACGCACGCGCCCAGCCCGCGCAAGAAATGCCGCCGGCTGAGGCTGGCCAATCGCTGGGCGGCGCGCTCACGGGGATCGTACGTCATCGACATAACGTGCCTCGGTCAGTCGCTTGATACGGATGGAAATCAATCGCCGGCTAATGCTCGCCGGCACTCGCCACCGTCGCCAACTCCGCTTCCTGCTCCGGCGTGCGCGTTCGTTGGAACGGCGCCGACTCGATCACACCGACGAGCCACGCCGATGCGCGCCCATCCTCCGCTTCAATCCGCTCCAGAATCCGGTCCACCGCTTCGACGTCATAATACTCCAACCCGCGCCCCAGGGCGTAGGTTAGCAACTTCTCCGTGGCGCAGCGGTAAAAATCGCGGGCATGCTCTGTCGCCAGGATGCGTTTCAATTGTTCAATCCCCTCGAACGACTCGCCGGTGATCAGCTCGCCCGCGGCGTCGATCTTCTGCTTCCGCTCTTCCTCGCGATACAAACCCAACGGATTGAAATTCTCCAGCGCCAGCCCTAGCGGGTCCATCCGATTGTGGCACGAACTGCACAACGGGTCAGTCCGGTGCCGCTCCAGCAGCTCCCGCACCGTAGGCGTCTGGCCAGTCAACTCGGCCTCGGTCTGCTCCAGCGACGGGATGTTCGGCGGCGGCGGCGGCGGCGGCGTGCCCAGGATGTTCTCCAGCACGTACAGCCCGCGCTTGGCCGGCGAATTGCGGTCGGGGTTCGAGGTCACGACCAGCGTCGTGCCTTGCGTCAGCACCCCGCCCCGGACGCTCTCCTTGGGCAGGTCTACCCGCCGCATGTCATCGCCATCGACGCCCTCGATGCCGTAGTGTTTCGCCAATCGCTCGTTGAGGAATGTGTAATCCGCGTCGAGCAGCTCCAGCAAACTCCGATCTTCCCGCACAATGTACTCGAAGGTTATCTCCGTCTCGCGGCGCATCGCCCGGCGGACGTCGCCGTCCAGCTCGGCCCGCCGGAACTCGCCGAATTTCTTGAAGAACTCCTCCCGGATGCGGCGGAACTCTTCTTTCTGTTTCTCCGTCATCTTCTCGGGATCGCGGCGGGCGAGCCTTCGGAAGCGATTCCGCAGCCGGTCCCGCTCGGGATCGGGGTTCTCGCGGGACAGCACGGCCCGTGCGTCGACCAGCCAGGTCTCCACATCGCGAGCCCGCAGCCACTGCCCGGCAAATTGCCGGATGAACTGCTCCGATTTTTTGTCCGCCAGCATTCGCTCGACCTGCCCCGGCAGCTCCGCGCGCAGCTTGTGCTCGCCGGCAAGGCGGAACAGCTCCTCGTCCGGCATCGACGACCAGAGGAGGTAGGACAACCGCGACGCCAGGGCGTACTCGTCAACCAACGGGAACGCGTCGTCGCCGCTGGGCTCGCACCCTTCCTCGCGGAACAGAAACCGCGGCGAGGCGAGCACCGCCGCCATCGCTTGCGCGACGCCGCTTTCAAACGTCGCTTCTGGCTGTGCGTAAATGTTCTCGGCCAGAGCCGCGAGCCGCTCGGCCGTCTCTTCGCCGCAGGGGCGACGGAACGCCCGCGTGGCGAACTGCTCGAGCAGCTCCTGGGCGTATGCGCGCCGTTCGTCGGCGTCGTCGGGCGGCAGCCGCGGGAAGAACTTCTTATAATTCGGCGGCGGCACGCGGTGCTCTTCGTCCACCGGCCCGCGGAAGACGAGTGCATCGATCCGCAGCGTGAGCGAGCGCACCTGCTTCTCGCCGGGCGTGAGCGGCTCCAGCTCGATCACAACCTGATGCTCGCCTCGATCTAGGTCCCGCTCGCCCCTGAGGTGGAACCGCTTGCCGTCGGTGCGGGCGAACTCCTGGCTGGCCGCCTCCTCGCCGTCGATCAGCAGCGTGAGCCGGCAACGATTCAGGTCGAACTCGTCGTTGACCCACGTTTCTCCGGCCCGCACGATGAGGTCCATTTCATACTTCCCTGCGTGGCGGATGCGCACCGAGGTCGTCGCCGTCGCCGGCTCGTAGTACGACAGCGTGAGTCCGCCGCTGGAACCCTCGCCCTCTTCATCCGACTTGCGGAACTGCCGCCCGGCGATCCGCCGCTCGTCGATCACGGCCGACGTGACCGGCACGGCTTCGCCGACAATCGCTTCCGCCGCCGCGATGTATTTTTCCAACAGCAACGGCGACAGCGTCAGCACGTCGCCCATGTTGTCGAACCCGTGCCCCGTGTCGTCGGGCGGGAATTCAGTGGTCACGTCGTAGTCGACGCCCACCAAGTCGCGAATCGTGTTGCGATATTCAACGCGGTTGAGCCGCCGCACAGTGACCCGACCGGGGTCGGGGTTCGCGGGATCGATCGCGAACACGCGCAATTTGATCCACCGTTCGATTGTCGCGATCTGCTCGTCCGTGGGCCGCTCGGCCTCGACGGGCGGCATCATCCCGGCCCGCAGCATTCGCAGTGCCCGCCACCATAGGTCGCGATCGGCGAGCACCGCCTCGTCGGAGGCGAACTCGTCGAGAGTCACGCTGCCTTCCTGGCTACCATTGCCGTGGCAGTCGTAGCAAAGGCGCGCCAGGATCGGCTCGACGTCGCTGTGGAACTCTTCGGCCGCATCGGGACCAGCCGCGCAGATGGGGACCGCCATCCCGGCGACCAGGCAAACGGCCTGAGCCAGAGTCCGACACAGTTTCGATGCACCCGTCGCGGCCACGGATTGCTGCCCCCGGAAGGTCGCGGTTGGCGTTCAGCGGGCCAAGCTCTCAATATAACACCAACGCCCCCCGGCGCGAGCCGCGCAAACGCGGTCAATCCGGGCTCAGAATGCGATTATCAGCCAGCCAACCGGCTATCCGTACGGGCCAGTTGCGTAAGGTGCGCAGGTCCGAACGGTTGCCCATGGTAATCGCGTGCGGGCGCAAGGCGACTACCGACCCGCCAAACCGCCGAGCCATTCTAACACGCCCTGCGGCAGGCCAAAGAAGCTGTACAGCACGAGCGCCACCAGCGGCCCCAAGTACGTCAGCATCGCCTGCGTGAACTCGGGGCTCCACGTGAGCCGATTTGGCTCGGTATTGGTCACCCGGCTCATGACCTCGTCGCGATTGAGCTGCGTGGCGATCCGCCAGAAGCGGAAACCCACGAGCAGCGCCAAGAGCCACGCCGATCGCTGCAAATTCGTCTGGGGGACGAACGGATAGCTCCATGTCGCAAGCACGAGCGCGCACACGGCCAGCAGCACTGCCCACGCCAGTTGCCGGAGTTGCACCAAAAACGGCAGCAGATAGCTGAACAACATCGCTGCGACGAACACTTCCAGTTCGCGCCGCCGCGTCTCCGGAGCGTTCTCCTTGCCGGCGGGAGCCGCCGCGGCTGGCCGGCCGTACGCCGCCTCGATCGACTGGTTCGGCCAGACCTTGTCGGCCAGCTCCGCAATCGGGGCTTTCATGTGGCTTCTCAGTCGACGCCAGCGCTGGGCGTCGCTCAGGCCGTGCGTCTCGATCGCTTTGGCGCCGACGACGTGCGACAGTTGCTGCTCCAACATCGTCAGCAACCGCCCGTAGTTCGAGCGAATCCACGAGAACAACGAGCCGGCTTCGACGCTGCCAAAATGCCGCGGTAGACGGTTAAACGCCTGGAGCGCCGGCAGGTCGCCCAGTTGCAGCAGCACGCCGTGCAACCGCCGCCACAAGAGCCGCAGCCAGATGACCTGCCACGACAACAGCACGACCACGGCCAGGTACAGCACGGCCACGAGCCGCGGGTGCCACGGCCGCTCGACGCTGGAGGCGTTGAACAAATCGAACGCGGTGGGAATCGCCAACAGCACGAGCACGGCCAGAAACGGCGCGGCGTCGACGATCCGCACGTCGTCGCGATCGAGCCGCCACGGGCTCCGCACCCGCCGCTCGAGCATCACCATCGCGCGGCGCAAGTCCTCGAGCCGCCCGACGAGCGCCCAGCTCAAGCCGCCGATCTTCCGCCTCTGGACGCTGAACGCCTGGGCCAGCCGCCACTCGGCGGAGCACAGCATTACCAGCGCGAAGGTCAACAGCGCCAGCGTCAACAGAGGCGACACGCCCCCTTGCAAATTGACGGTTCGCGTCGCATCGAACACGGCCAGAGCGTCGCTCTCGTGCAGCGCCAGCGCATAGGCCACGGTCGCGACCAGCGCCCCTATCCCCGCGGCCGTGCGGGTGCGATCCCGCGTGATCGATTTCCCGCGGCGATGAAACGCCGCGCGATCGACCAGCACGGCCAGCGCGGCCCCTGTGGTCACCAGCGCCACCCAAATCTCGACCTTCGTGAAGCCGCTGTAGGTCCAGCGAACAGCCACCCCGCGAAACAACCGCGCTGCAACGAACCAGAACCCGGCGAGCGCCGCCATCGCCAGCGGCGCGAACCATGCGACCACGCGCGGACCCCGCACCACGCGAAAGCACGCGTGGTATGCCGCGTACAGCGACCCCACGAACATCGCGGTGCAGGCGCCGAGCCACCACAAATCCGGCCCGGGATCGCTCCGGTCGGCGCGAATCTCCGCGAGATCCGCCTCGTACTGGCTGCGAAATCGGACTGGCACGTCGGCCGAAGCAGGCGCGGAAATGGGCGTCGGCCAGCACGCCTGGCCAGCGGGCGTCGCCACCTGAACGCACGGCGGTTCAACGGCGACGTCGTAGCTTCGCACCGGGTAGATCGCGTCTCGGCCCACGACGCTCACCCACACGGGCGGACGCCGCATCGGCTGGTCCGCCTCGCCCAACGGCGGACCATATTCCAGCAGCGACTCCGGATGGCCCAACAGAAGCTGCACCGCGTTGAACACGCCTTGTTCCGACTGGTGCCCAAACGCCATCCGCAATCGGGGAACCTCGTCCGCCGACCAGTCCTCGTTGGCCCGGTACAGCGGATACGTCGACGCCACGACCATCCCCGTCAGATCGACCGACACGTCGGGGTGCGTGAGCAGCACGTCGCCAATCGTCGTGTACAGCCGCACGTCGGGACACGAGCGCCGCACGAGCGACGCGAGAAACAACTTGTCCAAACTGCTCGTGGCGACCACGCCCACGCGCCGCACGCGGCGTTCGTTGACGACCCGCGTGATTTCGCGAAGGAGCAGGTCGACGCGGACCGCCGCCAGTTGGGGCTCGTATGGCTGCAGTCTGCGGTACTGCATGTCTTCGGTCTTCAGCGGCAAGCCAATTTTCACGCCCGACGACTGCAATTTCGGCAGCTTTTGCGTCAACTGCTGTTGGTCCGACTGGTAAGCCGACAGCACGCCTGAGATGTGCATTGGGAACGGAATCATCGCAATGTCGAGATCGTCCTCAAACTTCTTGAACATCGTCGCGGTTTTTTGGCCGTAGCCGGTGCCCGACTCCACCAGCACGACGACCCGCTCCCGGGTGGCCGGCGACTTCCCCGGCCAAGGCCGGGCCAGCGTGCGGAAGAGGTAATCATGGAGCACGTCTTCAGGCCACACGGTCGAATCGAATCTCGGCTTTGCCGGCAACGCGGCCTCCATGAAACCCTCCAGGTCCAGCGCCGACGCGCTGCCGTTGGCAATCCAATACTCGCGCTTCGGTGGCGGTTTGCTGGAATGGAATGTGCTGAGCGCCCCCGCCAGCGACGCCTGCGAGCCAGTAAATGTCGGCCCGACAATCCGGATCGTCCGTTTCTCAGGGACTTGCAGGCGATTGACGACGTGGAGGGCCTTGGCCAGCGCGGCGCGATCGACGCCGAGGGCCGGGTGCTCGCCCACGACCAACACAGCCACGAATCCCGCGTTGCGCGTTTGCCGAAAGACCAGCATTCCAGGAACGCCGGCGCCGTCGTTACTATTGCGCTCGGCGCCCTTGGCCCACGGGAGCCAGTAGCGATCGAGGATCGGCCCCCGCGCCAGCCGCACCTCGCCGTCCTTATCCGTGATCTGGAACGGCGCCTCGATCGCCCGCCGCAGCGTCTCGATCATTGCGTCGGTCAGAAAGTCCGAACCCGCCAATTGCGGATCGGGAACAGTCGCGATCAGAAAGTCGGCGGTGAAATGGAGTTCGCGACTGGCCGCGTCGCTGTAAATTCTCTCCGCCAGGTCGTCCAGCAACGAATCGTCGGCGGCCTCGTCCGGCGCCATCACGTCCAAGTAGTCCAGCAGCGGCTCCAAATGCCGTCGGTCGTGCCTGTTCGCGGTGGAGTCGCCCGTTTCTTTCGTGGAAGTCGTCGACGCCTCCACAGCGGCGCTTGCCGGCACGGGCGCGGCGCCGCCGAACCTGCTGGCCGCCAGCGCTGCCAGCGCGACGATCAGCAGCACGGCGCCAAGTGTGTGGGAACGATCCCCCATACCCGCGGCGCTTGCATCATGCGCCCCATGCGAGTTCGACGAGCTCACTGCACTTGTAGAATATCCCGGCTGCTAACGACGTTGTACCGCCCGCGGCCAAAAATCGGCCGAGCATGTGGGAATTACGCAGAGCCGGTCGAACGTGATAGGGCGATCACCCTAACAAAACAACCACCCCGCGCACCCTGCGGGTCGCCGCTTCGACAATCACGTCCGCGAACGACGCGAAAAGGCAATCAGGAGGAAAGAACCACGAAAGGCACGCAAACGACGAAAATGGAGGGCTCTGGTTTCGTGTTTTTCGTCCTTTTCGTGGTTCAACGGCCCTGAAACATTCGCGCGGATTCGCGCGATTCGCGGCCAAATCTCCGGCGAAGCTGGCGCGCCGAGAGCAAGAAGACGCTCGCCATGGCGACGCCGGTCGGCTCGGGGACGCTTGTCGAGTTCGTTGTCGCTGCGACGCCCGCGCCGAGATTCCGCTGCCATGCCAGAAAGTCCTCGCCGTCGACGTCTCCGTCCTGGTCGTTGTCGCCGTCGTCGAACTCCGCGCCCTCGGTCAGGCCGAAGTTCGTCGACCACACGGCCAGGTCGCCGCCGTCCACCATGCCGTCCCGGTTGAAATCCCCGTCGTAAAACGCCCGCAGCACGAGCGTCGAGACGCTGAGGGCCGGCATCGAGTAGTGGAAGGCGTTCACCAAATCGATTGGGACGTCCCCGACTCGTACTGGGTTCGAGCTTGCGCTCGTGAGTTGGTACGCCTCAGCAAACTCGAACCGCCGGTCGTGCGTCACCTGCAGCGCGACGTCTTTGGCGGTTGTTGTGCGATTGATCGCCACGAGGACCATCCGCAGCGGATCGTCGGAGTCGAGGCTCGCGTAGATCGCCGACTGCGAGATGTTGTCCGTCCCGGCGTCAATCGCCAGGTCGCCGTATTGGCCGTCGCCGGCGGCGCCGTCGTAATCGACGTACATCTTGAATCCGCCGGCGGTGAACCGCGAGTTGTTCCCGCTGTCGAGCGGCCACAACGTCGCGGCGAACACGCCCTCCTCGCCCAGAATGCCAAGCACGTCGGCCTGGGCGACGCCGCCTGAAATGTGCCGGCCGCCGCCGTAGTTGTATTCGGTAATCGCGATCTTTGTGCCCGGATTAAAGTCGGCGACGTCGCGCTGCAAGTGCTTCAGCAGCTTGATTGGCCCGCCGCTGCAACAGCCCGTGATCCAGCTATTGGGTTCCGTGTACGTCGTATCCCAGAGCGAGCGCGGCATTTGAACGCGCGCATCAATGATCGCCTGCGAGGGATTCGTCGAGTTCTCGTCATTGACGCGAACGCTCTGGCCGCCGGAGTTGTTCGCGTACACCTCCGGATACCAGTGGACGTCGAGGACGTCCATCAGTTTGCGCCCCTGGGCGGTTTCAGCCGTCTTAACTTCGCGAAGGAGCCATTCGAGGTAGTTCAATTCGCCCCCTTGATTTCCGCCCGGGTGCGAAGGGGAACTCGTCGCATCGGGTGCGCCCTGCAAGCTCGTGAACTCTGCATAGCCGTAGCTCACAGCGCCGAACACGACGGCGTTGGGATTGACATCCTTGATAGCGCCGGCGTGGGCGACCGTCTTGTCGCGCATCTCAGCGAATGTCGCCTTATAGGGATGGATGAGGGGATGCGTGGCAATCCGACTCGTTGGCTGAGTGCCGGTGTTCGGGTTTCCCGAGTCCCAACCGGGCGGGATCGGCGCCCCCCAAATGCCTGGCTCGTTGTCCAGGCTGTAGAACACCTGCTGGTTCGGATTGCGCGTCGTTTCGACCCAGTTGACAAACTCGTCGGTAAAAACGTAACCGTCCGTCTCATTCGGGGTGGTCGACAGCGGCTGTCCTGGATATACGGAATCTTTCTTGGCGCGCAGCTCGCGCCACCGAGACGACGGGGCCACCTGCGACTCGTCGACCGTGCCATTGGCGTCGGAGGACACGTAACCCGCGATCGGGACGGTAACGATCAGCCCGCGGTTTCCGCTGTTCGCAGCGACAAGCGCCGGCCGCACCGCTTCGCCTGGCGGCGTGTTACTCGCGCCGCCGACAAGATAGTTGTCGTTGTGATGGTAGTAGTCCGCGCCGGCGTTCGAGAAATTCGTTTCCCAGTTGTAGCCGGTCCAGCGATTGCCGCCCAAGCGGTCGAGCGTCACCGGGTTGCTGAAACCCGCGCTCTGGTAAAAGTTCACGCCGTAGATGTACGGCGAGATCGGCTTCGGCGCGGCTGCCGCCGAGTTGATCGTGAACCGCAGGTCGCCGGGCCCCGGATCGTCGGGCGTGATTGGCTGCGCCCACGCCGACGACGCACAGAACGCCGCCAACCAGGCGATGCCAATCAACCGCCGACGAATAGCCGTAATTCCATCCATCAGAGTTGCCTCCCCACTGCTCCGCACAAGATTCGCGCCCGGCGGCTACCGTTTCGCACGGCCCCGGCCGGTTCGCAGAGCCAAGCCGCCGAGGCCCAGCGCCGCGAGAGCGGCGGCGGCCGGCTCAGGAATCGCCGCAGCCGCGGACGCGGCGGCGCCGCCGCCCGTGCCGTAGTTGGCCTGCCACTGCGCTAATTCGTCGGGGCTCAACGCGTTGGGCGTTTCACCGCGCTGCCAGACGAGAAAATCGTTGCCGTCGACGACCTGATTTCCATCAAAATCCCCATCGCCTCCGCCACCAGTCGCAAACGGGCCCGAAATGACGACATTGTCGAGCGTGATCACGTTGTCGGCGTCAAAGCCGATCTCCGTCGCGTTCGTGTTTGGTTGCAGTTGCAGGAGCACTTGAAAGGCGTCGGCGAAGTTGGTGGTGAAATCAAATTCGCTGTTGGCCACGGTTAAATTGCCAAAGTTGACGGTGATCGTTTGAGGCGTCGTGGTCACGATCGGACGCTCGGCTTCAGGCACGCCGATGCGCACTTCTTCCGTGTCGCCGTCCATGTCCGCGTCTGGAGCTTGGAAGATGACGACGATATCCGTCGTCAGTCCGTCGTCAAGCGGGTCATAACCCGCCACCGAGACGTCGAAGGTCGCGCTGTATTGGGACAAGTCGCCGGAGGTCGCACGCTGGTCTTCCGGAAGGCCGAACCCGATCCCCAGCCCCCAGCCGGCATAGGTATACCCCCCCTCCATGTTCTGGGGCGCCCACGCGGTCGTATCCAGTTGGGCCGTCGCCGCAGGCGACAACACGCTGGAACTCGACGTGACCTGGTCGCTAGTGTCGATCGCCGTGTAATCGGGCGGATTGCCATAGCCGGAAAAGTCATAGGCATAGCCGAACACGGGAAACGTTGTGTCAAAGTCGGCCTGAATAGTCGTCTGCGCGTGGCTGGCGGCTTGCCAGGCGACGAAACAGCACGCCCACACGGCAGCCGTTGTGAAAGATTTGCAACGCATCGCCTTCCTCCTCTTTAGAACAGTTGGACCCGCTGAATCAATGTTGATACTCCTGCCCCGTTACAAGCCGGTCGAGCCGCTCTGGCCCCTTTCACCGAGATTTCCCCCGCCGCCGGAGACCGACCGTGTTCCGACCGCCAAACTGCCGTTATCGAACTGGTGCGCGCTCCCCGAAGCGCTCAGCGCGACGCTGGCGGCTTGATCGACTCTGCCACGCCGCGTTCCCGGCGGCGCCGTCGATCCCCGCACGATCAGCCGCGTCTTGATGTGATGGCTTTTGGTCGCCGACGCATCCAACGCGTCGCCTGCCAGACTGTGGACAATCATTTCGGCGCCCAGCACGCCGATGTGTTGTGCATCGAAGCCCACCGTCGTCAGCGGCGGCGTCATGTATTCGGTGGCGAACACGTCGTTGAACGCCACGACGCTGAGGTCGCTCGGAATGCGAATTCCGTAGTGCCACATGGCGTTCATAATCAGCGTCGCCTCATAGTGGCAGTAGCAGATCAGCCCCGTGGGCCGGTCGGCCTCTCGCAGCAGCAGCTCGATCATTTCCGCATCGCCGGTATGCCACACGACCGGCTCCAGGTCGTGCTCCCGCATCGCGGCCTCGTAGCCGCGGGTCCGCTCGCCGACGCTGCAGTGCGGCTTGATGCGCGTGTGAATGTAGAGCCCGATTCGCTGGTGCCCCAGGCTGATCAAGTGCCGCACCGCCGCGTAGGCGCCCCCGTGATCGTCGACCACCACGTGCGGCATCGCCGGATCCGAGTTGTCGCCCAACAGCACGCACGGCAGCTCCGCCTCGGCCAGAGCGTGCCGGACCCGCGCCGGCAGCGGCTGAAACGTGACGCAGCCGTCGAGATACCCTCCCAAGACCACGTCCTCCCAATCCCCGTGCTCGTCGAGCGGGGCGAGAATGAGGTGATGGTGATGCTTCCGCAGCTCTTTGACCATCGCGCGGACGACCAGGTCGTTCACGCCCTCGAACACCCACGAATCGTCGGTGAACAACAGCCCCACGCTCCGCGTTCGACGCTCCGAGAATGCGCGGGCCCGCAGGTTGGGCCTGTAGCCGAGCTGGTGGGCGATTCGCCGGATGCGCGCCGCCCGTTCGGCGACGTCCTTGCGGCCTTCCTTCATCTCGCCGCGCAGGACCCGGGCGACCGTCGAGCTGGAGACCCCCGCCACACGGGCAATGTCGTAGATGGTCGCGGGCATCGAACCTCCCCGGCGTTGCGCCGGCTTCGCTTGATCTCGACGAGCGTGGCCTCGCCTGCTGACACCGGTCCCAAAACAAGCGCGTAATCGCCCATCGGGGCTAAGGAAAAGGGCTGGAAAAGACGGCAATGGCGGTCATTGCAACCGCTCGCAGTTTAGCCCTACACGCCGCACCGGTCAAACTTTTCCCCCCCGCCACGCCGAACCACGGCGTTTTTCCGGCGAGATTCGCGATTGGCGCGCTGAATATTACTGGCGGCGTGGCTCATTGTGCGCGCTTGGGCGTCTTCGCAGGTAAGTTGGACGGGCCATTCGGGGGGCGCCCGGCGGCTTCCGCCGTCGGCTGGCAGGATCAAATCTAGCGTTTGTTTCATGAAATCTCCCCATTCGTGCCTCCCGTATATTCTGTCGCTGCTGGCGATCCTCAGCGGCGCTCCCGCAGCGGCCCAGCTCATCGGCGATGCCGTCGACGCCAGCGCCGAGTTTCAGCAACCAGCGTCAGTCACGTTCGTGCCCGCGGTGGTCGAACAATTCGACCCGGCCACGGGGCAAGGCGCGCTACGGTGGAATCGATACCAACTGCGCACCAACCTGTCGTTCAACAAGATCGATCGGGCCTACGCCCGAGCCGAGTCGAACGAATTCCCGGGCTCGGAGTACGATCGCGACCCGGCGCTACCGTTCTCGATAACGTTCATTTCGCCCCGCGCGCTGCGGCTGCGGCTCGCGACCCGCGATGTGCCGCTAGGGGACGCGGCGGCGGACGCCGCGTCGCTCATGTTGGATGGGCCCGTGCTGGCGGACGACTCATGGCGGTCGGAATTCAATGGCGACACGATCACGTATCGCAGCGCGGTCGGGACCGTGCGCATCGCGTGTAACCCATGGCAAATCGAGATCCGCGACGCCGCCGGCAAGCTGCTCACGCGGACCCGGACGCTCAACGACCCGGCGACGTTTTCCGCCCCCACGCCGTTCTCGTTCGTCCGTCGCGCGCGCGACTTGGGCCACAGCACGGCCGCCAGCTTCGCACTGGCGCCCGACGAGAAGATCTTCGGCTGCGGCGAGTCGTTCACCCGGCTCGACAAACGCGGCCAGAAGCTCCACCTGTACCTCCGCGACGGCATGGGCGCCCAAACCGACAAGATGTACAAGCCGATCCCCTTCTTTCTGTCGAGCCGCGGCTACGGGATGTTCGTCCACACCAGCGCCCCGGTCACATGCGACTTTGGCCACGATTTCGACGAGGCCGCCGTCCTGTCCACCGGCGACGAGCAGCTCGACCTCTTTGTCTTTCTCGGCACTCCCAAGGAAATCCTTACCGAATACACCGCCGTGACCGGTCGCAGCCCCGTGCCGCCTTTATGGTCGTTCGGGCTGTGGATGAGTCGCATCACTTACAAAAATGAAGCTGAAGTGCGAGAAGTCGCCGCGAAGCTCCGCGAACACCGGATCCCCTGCGACGTGATCCATCTCGACACGGGCTGGTTTGAGACCGACTGGCAGTGCAATTACAAGTTCGCCCCGTCGCGGTTCATCGACCCGGCCAAGATGATCGCCGACCTTCGCCGCGATGGTTTCCGCATCAGCCTCTGGCAGCTTCCTTATTTCACGCGCAAGAACGAGTTGTTCGGCACGATTGTCGACAAAAGTCTTGCCGTACGGAGCGAAGCTGGTCTCCAGCCGCTGCTCGACGCGGTGCTCGACTTCAGCAACGGGGCAACCGTCGAGTGGTATCAAGGATTGCTCACGGACTTGCTCAAGCTCGGCGTCAGCGCCATCAAGGTCGACTTCGGCGAGGACGCACCGCTTGGCGGCGTCTACGCCTCGGGCCGCACAGGTTGGTACGAGCACAACCTCTACCCGCTCCGCTACAACAAGACCGTCGCCGAAGTGACGAGGCGCGTCACTGGCGACAATATCATCTGGGCCCGCAGCGCCTGGGCCGGCAGCCAACGCTACCCGCTCCACTGGGGCGGCGACGCGGAGAACACCGACTCGGCGATGGCCGCTACGCTCCGCGCCGGACTGTCCCTGGGGCTCTGCGGCTTCAGCTTCTGGAGCCACGACGTGGGGGGGTTCGTCGGCCGACCTTCGGTGGACCTCTACCGCCGCTGGCTGCCGTTCGGCGTGCTCACCAGCCACACTCGCTGCCACGGCGCCCCGCCGCGCGAGCCGTGGGAATTCGGCGACCAGTTCGAGGACGACTTCCGCCGCGCCGTCGAGCTGAAGTACGCCCTCATGCCGTACATCATCGCCCAGGCCAAGCTTTGCTCCGAGGCGGGCCACCCGATGCTCAGGCCGTTGTTCTTCGAATACCCCGACGACCCCGGCTCGTGGCTTGTCGACGACCAGTACCTCTTCGGCAGCGACCTGCTCGTGGCGCCGATGATCACGGCGGGCGATTCGCGTTCAGTCTACCTGCCGCCGGGTTCGTGGATCGATTATCAATCCGGCCAAACCTACGCCGGCGCCCAATGGCACACGATCGCCCCCGGCCAGATCTCCGTCGTTCTGCTAGTCCGCGCCGGCGCCGCCATCCCGCATCTGGCCGTAGCGCAAAGCACCGACCAAATGGATTGGAGCAACATCGAGCTCCGCGTCTTCGGCGATCCTGGTCAGCCGGCTGTCGCAAATGTTTCCCGTCCCGCCGATGCAGCCGTGTTCTCGCTGGCGCTTGAGCCCGCCGGCGACTCATGGCGCGTCGCTAACGACCCATTTGACGGCGAAATCTCCTGGAATTCTCGCAAGGCCGCTCAGCGACTGGTAAAGGAATACCGAGGCCGCGACATTTCTCCGCGTACCGGCAAGTTTCACCGGCCGTAGTGCATTTTGCTCAAACTAGGGTTTAATGCATGTCCTAGCCGCTCCGCGGCCCATCAGCTCCTCGACCAGGACGGCAATTTCATGCTGCTGCGCGACCCCCTTAGCTCTCGCCTTGGATTCGCCGTAATTGTTTGTCTTGCGGCGTCTGCCCTAGCGGTCGGCGCTCATGCCTCAGAGAGCGAGTCGCTGGACTTCCGGGGCGACTGGCAGTTCGTCAAGGGCGACCCCGGCGACGCCGCGGCGACGGACTTCGATGACTCCGCCTGGACGCCGGTGCGTCTGCCGCACGACTGGGCGATTGCCGGCCCGTTCAATCCCCGCGAGCGCAGCGGCTACGCCGCCAAACTGCCTTGGAAGGGCGTCGGCTGGTACCGCAAGAGCTTCAAGCTCGACCGTCGCGAAGGCGATCGCGTGTACCTCGACTTCGACGGCGTCATGGCCTTCCCCAAGGTGTACGTCAACGGCCAGCTCGCGGGCGAGTGGGACTATGGGTACACATCGTTCCGCGTCGACGCCACGCCGTTTGTCAACCTCCACGGCGACAACGTCATCGCCGTCCGCGTTGACACGACCAACCACGGCACGCGCTGGTATCCCGGCGCCGGCATCTACCGCAAAGTCACGCTGCAACTCAAAAGCCCCGTCCACATCGCCGAGTGGGGCGTGTTCGTCACAACGCCAGAGGTGTCCGAGGACAAAGCCTCCATTGCCGTCGACGCAACCGTCGAAAACCACGGCGACGCCCCGGCCAACGCGGAAGTGGAGTTCATCGTGCTCGATCCCGATGGACAGGAGAAAGCCAAACGTACTTTCGAGCTCGCCGTCGAACCCGGCGACAAGCAACTCGGTCACGCCTTCACCATCGACAAGCCCGTCCGCTGGGACGTCGGCGCCGGCAATCTCTACACGCTGCGAACCATCGTCCGCGTCGGAGGCCGGGCCGTCGACCAATCCGACGAGCCCTTCGGCATCCGCACGTGCGAGCTCACCGCCGACGACGGCTTCCACCTCAACGGCCGCCGCGTCCAGCTCTACGGCGTCAACCTGCATCACGATCACGGGCCGCTCGGCGGCGCCTTCTACCGCCGGGCTATGGAGCGGCAGCTCGAAATCATGCGCGACATGGGCGTCAACGCCGTCCGCACCAGCCACAACGCCCCGGCCCCCGAGCTGCTGGAGCTTTGCGACCGCATGGGCATCGTCGTGTGGGACGAGTGCTTTGACAAATGGAACGAAACCGCCGACCGCACCCGCCGCGGACCCACGCACCAGCAGCACGCCGAACGACACCTGCGGAGCCTGGTGATGCGAGACCGCAATCACCCGTCGGTCATCGTGTGGTCGATCGGCAATGAAATCCCCGCCGACCGCGAGGGCGTTACGCCCGACCGCATCAAGATGATGCGCGACGTGGTGCTCAAGTACGACGCCACCCGCCCCGTGGGCCTCGGCTGCCACATTCCCGAGCAGGTCCGGATCGGCATGTTCGACGCGCTGGACTTCACCGGCTGGAACTATACGCGCCGCTACGCCGCGTTCCGCGATCGTTACCCTGCCAAGCCGGTCATCTACAGCGAGTCGGCCTCCGCCCTCAGCACGCGCGGCTTCTACGAGCTGCCGCTGCCGACCGGCAAGACAAATTACTCCCAGCAGCATCAAGTCAACTCTTACGACTTTAACGCCGCGGCGTGGAGCGACATTGCCGACGCCGAATTCAAGCTCATGGAGGACGACCGCTTCGTCGCCGGCGAGTTTGTGTGGACCGGCTTCGACTACCTCGGCGAGCCGACACCCTTCGATCGCGAGGCGAAGAGCTCCTACTTTGGCATCGTGGACTTGGTCGGCATCCCCAAGGATCGCTACTGGCTTTACCGGAGTTATTGGCGTCCCGACGAAACGACCGTCCACATCCTGCCCCACTGGAATTGGTCCGGCCGCGTCGGCCAGCCCGTACCGGTGTTCGTTTACACCAACGGCGACTCCGCCGAGTTGTTTCTCAACGGCAAGTCGCAAGGCCGGCGCACCAAGGGCGAGGCGCCGCCGTCGCCGAAGAACTTCGCGCAGCGGCGTCCTGTGACGACGAGCTCCGTCGAGATTGGAAACCAGCCCGCCCGCGCCACCGACGGTGACCTCAACACGCGCTGGTGCGCGAGCGGCCCCGAGGACGACCAGTGGCTGCAGGTCGACCTCGGCGAGTCGCGGCCGATCAAGTTCTTGATGATCGAATTTGAACGCGAGGCCAAGAACTACGGGTACGAGGTGAAGGTCTCCAGCAACCTGCGCGAGTGGCAAACCTTGGTCGCGCAGCGGGCGAGCGACGAACCCCGGTGGGGCGGGCCGCGAAGCGCGCTCTTCGAGCTGGACGCGATGGCCCGTTACGTGCGGATCGAGTTTCGTGACATGATCGGCGACGCGTGGGCCAGCATCCGTGAGTTGGGCGTGCATGAGGATCGGGCCGAGTCGCCGTACTACGACCCGATCTACCGCTACCGCCTGCGGTGGAACGACGTGGCCTACGAGCCCGGCGAGCTGAAAGTCATCGCCTATTGCGGCGACAAGGAAATCGGCCAGGCGACGATGCGTACGGCCGGCGCCCCGGCGGCGATCCGCCTGACGCCCGACCGCACCGAACTCGCCGCCACGGGCGACGATCTGTGCTACGTGCTCGTCGAAGCGCTCGACGGCGACGGCGTCCTGTGCCCGCTCGCCGAAAACGAAATCAAGTGTGCCGTCGAAGGCCCCGGGGAAATCGCCGGCATCGGCAACGGCAACCCGCTCTCCTACGAGCCGTTCCAAGCCGACAGCCGCAAGCTGTTCTACGGCAAAGCGATGCTCATTGTCCGCACGAAGGCCGGCGAACCGGGTGAAATTCGCATCACGACGACGAGCGAGGGATTGAAAGACGGCATGGCGACGTGCCAAGCCATGGCGCCGTGACGGTCGTCGGACATTCTCGTCACCCCGAAGTCCGTCGAGGGGGTCCGGTGGGTCGACTTGCGCCCGACGCCTCGGCGGACCTCGGCGTGACAAAACGGCCTCGTCGCACCTCTCGCGACGGTCATGACGCTACTCGGGCAACTGCGCGGCCAGCGCGTAGATCAGCGCTCCGTTCCAGTTGATCGCGATCTCGTTCGTGCGGAAGTCCTCTTCCTCGTCGCGCCAGCTCCCCGCGCGCGGGTTCGCTCCGCCAACGAGATAACCCGGCCACGGATCGGCCACGTCATCCGCCGCTGAGCGCCGATCATGCGGATGCAACGGCGGCAGGTGGCCGAGCCCCGTCACGTACGAGCGCCCATATGGGTTGCGGCCGAACAGGTGATTGAGGGCGTCGAGCGCCGCGGTGCGATACGCCGCGTTGCCCGTCAACCGGCTCGCCGCTTCCAGCGTCATCGTTTGCCGCGCGACCGTGCCGTTGCAGCCCCAGTAGTACCGCGACCCCAGCGGCCGGGCATAGGCATGCTCGCGTGACGTGGCGACGATTTCGTCCGCCGCCGTCACGAGGCTCGCCTGCACTCGCTCGACGAGCTTTGCATCGCGGCCTTCGCGCTGCGATGCTAAGTAAGCGAAGAGTCCAAGGTTTTTGACGTTGCCCCAGTCCCAATCGACGTCAAACGTTGCGGAGCGGTCGCGGCGCTGGCGCCGGGGGCGCACGGCGCCCGGCTCGCTTGGGGAACGCAGACGCGATTCGAAGGCGGCAAGCGCTTCGGCGTCGCCTGTCGCTTCCCAAATCTCCGCTTCTGCCCACAACCGATCGTCCCAATCGTAGGTTTCGTACGCTCCGGTGCTGAATCCGCGCTGGTTGGCGCGAATGTACTCCGGATGGGCGATGAGATACTCGTAGCTCGTGCGCGCCGCCGCCAGGCAGCGATCGGCGTACGCGCGGTCGTACGGCCCGAAATGGCGGGACGCCATCGCCAGCATCGCGACGAAGTCCGCCGTCGCGCTCGTGCCCGACGGTACGAAGTACCGTTCCGCGTCCTCCGCTTCTGGCGGGATCATCCCGCCGAACTGCTCGGTGCTCACCTTGTGATACACCGAACCGTCGTCGGCCTGCATGGCGAGCAGCCAATCGATTTCCCACTTGATTTCGGCGAGATACTCCGGCAACGCGCCGCCTGCGTCCGGCAATCCCAACGGCACGCGCTCGATCGCCGGACCGAAGTCCTCCCACGCGCGGAACATGCACGCCACGGTAATGCCGGCGTTCACCACGTATTTGTTGTAGTCCCCCGCATCGTGCCAGCCGCCGACGCTCGGCCGACGCTCGTGGCCGCCGCCGACGTGGTCGAGGTACGCATCCTCCAAGTGGCACGCTTCGTGAGCGAACGTGTGACCGCCGTGCTCCCCGCGCACCGCCGTGCCGCATCTCCACAAATACATGCCCCGCACAACCGTGCGAAACGGCTCGCGGTACGCATCCGCCGCGACGTGAAGCGGCGCTGACGCGCCCGCGCCATCAACCTCCAACCGATACTCGCCCGCCTCGCGAACCGCAGAAAAATCTGCCGTCGCCAGCGTCTCGTCCGTGTCGTCGTCGACCGCCGCGGCCGACAGCTCGCCCTCATGCACGACCGCGCCGTCGCTCAGGCGAACCACGCGAAACCCCCGCGCCCGGTCGCCAACCACCGACGCCCGCTTCGGCGCCTCGGGCAGGTAGCCGACGGTGTTCAAGCGAATTGCCGTTGACTGCCCCGCCGCCGGAAGCGAAGAGGCAAGCAGCGCCACGACCGCGATTAAGGGCAGGGCGGTTCGCGGACACAAAGGCGTCATGGTAATTTGCATGGACAATCCCAGGTGATAGCACGCCGTGCGCGAATTGGTCCGCAACAGATTATCATGCACGTACTCGAATTCCTCCGGCCCCTCCCCTCGGCGGGGGATGCGTCGGTATCCGGTGACCCCCCAAGCGTGCGCCAAACCGAGCGATCTTCGAAAAAATCCCGTGACGAACGCTCCGCGAACCGGCCTCTTGCGGAGTGAGGCGTACCGCCATGACCAGCCAATTCCAAGCCGCCGCCGATGACCTGCTCGCCCAAGCCAAAGCCGGCTCGGGCGAGTCGCTCGGCCATTTGCTGCAGCTTTACGCCAATTATCTGAAGCTGGTCGTCCTCGCCCAGCTGGAGCACAACCTGCGAGCTCGGGTCAGCCCGTCGGACGTGATCCAGGAAACGTTTTTCGAGGCCCACCGCGACTTCGTCCAGTTCCGCGGCACGAGCACGCCCGAGTTCCTCGCCTGGCTCCGCCGCATCCTGGTGAACAACCTGTGCCGCGTCGTCGAGCAACACCTGCTGGCCGAGAAACGCGATGTCCGCCGCGAGGTGTCCCTCGAACGGCTCGCCACGGCCCTGGAGCAATCGACCGCCCGGCTGGAGCAAATCCTCCCCGACCCCGGCGCCTCGCCTAGTCGCGTCCTTCAACAGCGCGAGGCCGAAGTGGCGCTGGCCGACCAGCTCGCCACTTTGCCCGCGGACTACCGCGAGGTGATCCTACTCCGCCACATTGAGGGCCTGCCCTTCGAAGACGTGGGCCAGCGCATGGGCCGCACCAGCGGAGCGGTTCGCATGCTGTGGCTCCGCGCGGTGAAAGCCCTCCGCGACCGCCTCGACGCCGAGGGAATTGCTTGACCAATCGGAGTGAGTAGGTGAGTAAGTGAGTAGGTAGCGATCTCCAGCTTGTCGAATTGACCCTCCGACGGGCTTTGGGCCGACCTACTCACTTACTCACGTACTCACTCCTCCCAGCCATGCAACCTTTTTCCGATAAGACCACGGTCGCGGTTCCCGTCGATCAGGCGCGGGCGGAACGTCTCGCCGCGACGCTGGATCGCTACATGCGCGAGCTGGAAACCGGCGGCATCCCGCCCGACGTGGAGACGCTGGTCGCCGAGCACCCCGATTTGGCGGACGAGATTCGCTCGTACGTCGACAGCTTGAAGCTGCTCCACCAGATGACCGCTGGGATTCGGCCGCCGGTCACGCCAACCCGGCCCGAGCCGGCCCCTCCCGGCGACATGCCGGCCAAGCGGCTGGGCGATTACGACATCCTCCGCGAGATCGGCCGCGGCGGCATGGGCATCGTCTACGAGGCCCGCCAGTTGTCGCTGAACCGTCAGGTCGCTCTCAAGGTGCTGCCGTTCGCAGCGATGCTCGACGAGAAGCAGATTGCCCGCTTTCGCAACGAAGCCCAGGCCGCCGCCCAACTGCACCACCCAAACATCGTCCCGGTGCACGCCGTCGGGCAGGAACGCGGCGTCCACTTCTTCGCGATGCAGTACGTGCCGGGGCAATCGCTGGAAACGGCCCTCGCCGAGCTGCGCGGGGACGGTGAACCAACCAGCGGCGATGGGGCGCCACTACTGGCTCGATCAGCCGTGGGAAGCGGGCGCCAGGCGCCCACTGCTGGACAAGCCAGCAGTGGCACACAGAATTCCGCGGCAAGTCGCCTCGCGGATACAGCCCCCTTCGGCGCCTACTCCACCAAAGCCTCCACGCGCAGCCGCGGTTATTGCCACACCGTGGCCCGGCTTATGATCCAGGCTGCCGAGGCGCTGCAGCACGCCCACGAATACGGCGTCGTCCACCGCGACGTGAAGCCGTCAAACCTGCTGCTCGATCGCCACGGCAAACTGTGGGTCACCGACTTCGGCCTGGCTCGCATCCAGTCGGACTCGGGCGTCACGATGACCGGCGATGTCGTGGGCACGCTCCGCTACATGAGCCCCGAACAAGCCGCCGGCGCCACGGCGTTGGTCGACGCGCGGGCCGACGTGTACTCGCTCGGCGCCACGCTGTACGAGCTGCTCACGCTCCGGCCGGCGCACAGCGGCGACAACCGCCAAGCGGTCCTGCGCCATATCGAAACGCGCGAGCCGACGCCGCCCCGGCAGCTCAACCCCGCGATTCCGCTCGACCTGGAAACCATCACGCTCCGCGCGATGGCAAAGAGCCGCGACGAGCGCTACGCCACCGCCCAGCAATTTGCCGACGACTTGCGGCTGTTCCTGGAAGGCAAGCCAACGGTGGCCCGGCGTCCGACGCTCGTGGACCGCGCCGCGAAGTGGGCCGTCCGCCATCGCCGCGCCGTGGCGCTCGGCGCCGCGTGCCTGCTGATCCTGACCGTCGTGTCGGCAACCGCCGCGGTGCTCATCGCTCAGGCGAAGTCGAGAACCGATCGCGCCCTTGCTGAACTGGAAGAGAACACCGCGAAGACGACCCGCCTTCGCGCGCTGGCGGAGGAATCCGTCGACCGTCTCGGCAGCGGCGTCGCCACCGATCTGGCTGGCGTGCCCGGCATCGAGCCGCTCCGCGCCCAATGGCTTGCCGAGGCGCTCGCCTACTACCGCCGCCTGATCGACCTCACCGCGGGCGACCCCGCCCTGCAGCGCGAACAGGCCGACGCGTTGTTCAAAGCCGCGGGCATCGCTGCTTCGCTCGGCGACCACAGCGAAGCAATTGCGTTCTGTCGCCAGGCCCTCGACGAGTATGGCGCCCTCGTGCAGGCCTCCCCGCACGACGCCGAGCTCGTCCTCCGTCGTGCCAAGGGCCACGGCAGCTTGGGGCTGCTGCTCGCCAGAAGCCGCGACGCCGACGGCGCGCTGGCCGCCTACGAACAAGCGATCAAACAGCAGCAACTCGTCGCCGCTCGTCGCGACGCCCCCGTCGAGGCTGTGCAGGAGCTCGCCCAAACCTACGGCAAGCTCGGCCTGCTGCTCGCCGAGCTCGATCGCAAGGACGCGGGCCGCAACGCGCTGCAAACATCGCTCGGCATGACCGAACGGCTCGTCGAGCGCAGCCCCGACGACCTCGCTCTGCGTCATGACCTGGCCCTGGGTTACAACAACCTCAGCTTCGTCGAACGGGGGCACGATTGGGACCGAGCCGAGGAAGCCTGCCGGCAGGCGATCGCCATCTTGGAGCAACTTGTCGACAAGCAAGGCGCCAGCGCCGCCTTTCGCGCCGATCTGGCGATGGGGCTCAGCAATCTTGGTGCGCTGCTTGGCCGTCGCGACGCCTGGACCGAAGCGAGCGAGTCCTACCGCCGCGCCATCAAGCTGCAGGAGCAGCTCGTCCGCCAGTCGCCAGCGGTGGTGAACTATCGCAGCGATCTGGCCGTGAGTTGGAACAATCTTGGCGACGCGCTGGATGCCGACGGTGATGCGGAGGGCGCGCTCGCCGCGGTCGACGAGGCGGAGAAGATTGTCTCGCAGTTGGTGGCAGATTACCCCGACGAGCTCCGCTTCCGCGGGCTGTTGGGCGCGGTGCTCAACAACCGCGCCGCCCGGCTCGACGCCGCGGGCGATTTGGCCGGCGCGCTGGAGGCCTACGAACAAGGCGTCCAGCAGCAACGGATCGCTTTCGAGAAAGCCCCCCAATTTGCCGCGTTTCGCGATGCTCTCAGCAAGCACTACTACAACTACGGCCGGGCGTTGCGCAAGGCCGGCAAGCCGGGCCTAGCAGGAGAGGCGGCGCTGGCCCGCCGCGCACTGTGGACGGGCCACGGCGGGCGCCTCGCACAAGTTGCCGTTGAGCTGGCCCACGCGGCCGCCGAGGTCCGCCAGCAGCCGAATCTCGCCGACGCCGCGGACCAGGCTGACCGCCTGGAAGCGGAAGTCGCCGCCACGCTCCGCGACGCCCTCGTCGCCGGAGCCGACCTCACCCCGCTGCAATCCGACCCCATTTTCCAAACTTTGCACAACCAAGCCATTTCGACTACGATCAAGGAGTCATCGGCCGGGAATCACTAGTTCCGGCGGGTGATCGGCAAAACAGAAATCAGCAATCGCCTTTCCCCCGCCGCACTGACCGCGCATCGCCGAGGCCAAGCATGGGCCGCCTGAACCACTGGATGGAACGCGCCGCACGCGCCTGCCGTCGCCGTGGGCGCACCGCGCGCAGCGCAACCTCTCGGCGACGCCCGCTGGCGTTCGAGCGCTACGAACCGCGCATCGCGCTGTCCGCCGCGACGCAGACGGACTGGACCGACGCCTACGGCCAGCCGGTGATGATTTGGCGCAGCTACGACGGCATTCAGTCAGGCGTCCATGTCTTCGCCGTCGACGAGCTTGGCCAGAGCGTCGTTAACTACGACTTGGATGACCTCATCACAATCACGCCGTCGATCGATTTTAGCCAGTGGCTTGACTCATACTCCGGCGTCGTCAGCCCGTGGAATTCCCCGCTCCTCTCCCAGCACGCCCTCAACGCTCCTGCCATCGGCGAAGGCGGACTGATCGGTCTCGACGCTTACGTCGACTCCGACGTATCCGCGGATTTGACGCTGTACGGATCCTCGTTATCGCTGATCGACAATGCCTTTGACGGCGATGCAGCGGGCGGCGCTGTCAGCAGCTTCCTGACGTTCTTCAAAACGGCGCGACAATTCGTGGGGACGAGCGGCGGCGAAGGACTCGCAGTCGCCAATTGGCAAGTCGTCCCCGACTCCGCCTTCAACAGTCTCGACGCCGCCGGAACCCAGGAAACTTTTGCCACAACAGGTTCCGATGACCGCGGAGGATTCCTGCGCATCGTCATCGTGGCGCCAAAGTCGGACGACGAAGGCGGCTCGATCGACCTCGCGGCGATGCTCGGGCCGATCAACTCCGCCGCGCCCGGGGCAAGCGTGCAACTCGCCGCGGCGACGCGCACTCCGGCGGGCGTCGTGCCCGCGACTTACGCCGTGGCCGAAGGGGACAGCCTGCGCGCCCGGGCCGTGGTCTACAACGTGGCGCTGGTCGATGAATCGGCTGCCATTGCCGCTGATCGCGCAACTGTGCTCCATCCATCTGCCGGGGCTCATGACGGCGACCAACCGCTGGGCGTCGAACGCACTGGCCGCATTCGTGCCGCGGCGCCTCGGCCCGAGCCGGCCGAGCGCCGCGCGACGCGGGTCGATCCAGCGCAAACACCGGTCGGCGCCGAACAAGCCTCCGTCGATCGCCGCGTCGACGCGACCCCCGCTGACGTGGAGCAATCGCGCGCGGCGCCAGCCGCCGATGAAACCGCCAAGACGAGCGCCCCCGTTTACGATGCGGCCTTTGGGGTCTGGGATGACGAGCTCGCGGAGCTCGACGCCAAGGCGGCTATTCCGCTCGCCTCCACGCGCGAGCGCACGCTGGTGGGGCTCGCCGCCGCGGCCGTGGTCGGCGCCCCGATCCTCGCCCGCCGCACGCGCCGTTCCAAGGGGGCTGCGCTCATCGAAAAATCTGCGGGCTTGCCATAGACGCCTCCTCTCCCTGTGGGAGAAGGTTGAGACGTCGATGCGCCTTGGCGCACAGCCCGCCGTCGTCGCGTGCCTATCCAAATCCCCCGCGCCTTCCTAAAATCACACGACGCACGGGGCCATAGCTCAATTGGGAGAGCGCCGGCTTTGCAAGCCGGAGGTTAGGGGTTCGATCCCCCTTGGCTCCACTCGCGCCCTCTGCACGAGAATCGTGCAGCATGATCCTGGACTCATCGCCATGCGCGATAATGACAAACTCTCGCTCCACGCGTCGCGCGGGCCGAGACCGACCCTGCATTTGTGGGTGACGGCGAGGTATTGACGCCCGACATCAACTACGGGAGGCGGCCATGTACGTCAGAGTCCGATGGATCATTGCGGCGATCTTAGCGTGTTGCGGCGTCCCTCACTGCGCAGCCGCCGAGACGTTGGAGAGTCTCGCGGCGAGAATCCCTGGCGAAGTGAACGCGCTGGTGCTCATCGACGTCGAGCAGATCATGGCCACGCCCTTGGCGCGCGACCAAGGCTGGACCCGCAAACTCGAAACCGCCTACGTGGAACGCCCCGTCTTCCTTCCCCCAGAAGCCAAGAAGCTCGTGCTGGGCGCCGTCTTGCAGCCCCAGGACGACTTTTTGGCCGCGCGGGAACTGGCCGTAATGGAGTTGGCCGCGCCCGTCGCGGTGCGATCGATTGCCAGAAGCGAGTCCGGCTACGTCGATCAGCTAAACGGCCAAACGACCGCCTTCACGCCGCGGGACGCCGCCTTCGTTGATCTCGGCAACAACATCTTGGCCGTCGCTCGGCCGGCGGATCGGCAATTCCTGTCGCGCTGGATTTCCTTCGCTCGCGACAACCCCCGCCCCGAGCTAAGCGAGTATCTGCGCTCCGCGCTGCCGCGGGTGAACGACCGCGTGCAAATGCTGCTGGCCGTCGATTTGACCGACGTCCTTGGCCCGCGCGACGTAGAAACCAGGCTCGCCGAGCCGACGTCGCCGGCAACGAAGAACGCCGACGTCCCCGCCATTGCCGAAGTGCTCGGCAAGCTGCGCGGCGCGACGCTGCGGATCGCCGTGGGCGACGACTGCCGAGGGCAATTGCAGATCGATTTCGGCGCCGATGTCGCGCCGCTCGGCGACATGGCCAAGCCGCTCGTGCTCCAAGCAATGACCAACCTGGGTTTGAACAACGACGAGTTCTCCCATTGGGATGTCTCGCTGGCCCCGCGTTCCATCCGCATGCAAGGCGTCCTGTCGGCCGACGCCCAACGACGCGTGTTCAGCGTCATCGAATTGCCGGCCGCCGATCTCGGCGCCGGGGAAGCGTCTCCCGGCGACGCCGGACAGGAGTCCGAAAGTGAAGTCCGCGATCGCTCGCTGGCGTACTTCCAATCATCGCAAGTGTTGGTTAACGACCTCCGCAAGGGGCTCAAGGACACCAAGGCGACCTCCGCCTGGATGGAGCGCTATGCGCGCCGCATCGACGAATTGCCCGTCCTGCACGTGGACGAAGTGTTGCTCGATTACGGCGACAAACTGGCCGAGACGTTGCGCATCATGTCGCTGTCCAAACGGCAAGCCGGCATCGCCTACGGCGTCCGCGCCACCGAGGGCGGCGGGTATTACGATGGCTATAACTATGGTGAAGACGCCTATACGAGAGCCGCCGGCCGCTCACAGGTCCGAAAAGAAGAAATGGCCGTGGCCTCCGACACGCGGGTGCAGGGTTGGCAGCTCATCGACGACGCCACCGCTGACATCCGGCGCACGTTGACCAAGAAATACAGCGTGGAGTTCTGACGCGGGCGGCCCCGGTTAGAGTCCGCCCTCGCCGCGCGGGCGCTTCACGACGACCGCGGATGGCGCTGATTTCGCGGATCAGAGTTCAATGCAAGACCTCTTGGCCGATCGGCGCGATCCGCAAGAGCCGCGGTGAACCCGCCCGCCTCGATGCACCGTCGACCGGGTCCATTTTGAGGCGCCGCCGCCGATCCCCGCTCCGCCAGCCCCTCCGCACAAACCTCCCCCACGAGCTATCCTTTTTCAGCCTCCCGCCGCGCCATCCCGCCGAGCGTTCCATGAGCGCCGACCGAGCCGCCACGACCTCCAAGCGCCTCGCCGTGTCGCTCGCCGGGTGGTACTTGTTCTACCTCACCGCGGCCATCGGCCTGAAGGTCTACGCCGAGCAGCGCGGCGAGCCCGTGCCGCTGTTCGGCTCGCTCTCCTGGACCGAAGTCGCTCTAGGACCCGCCTTCGCCGTCCTCATCAGCCTGGCCGCCTCGCGCCTGGCCAGCCGCATCGAGGCCTGGCTCAAATCCCGCGAAGCATCGTGAACATGGGTCGGCCAAGCCGGCGCGTGCCCACAGTTGGCGGCACTGATCCGCTTTGTTCTATTCCCCCAACGAAACCTCCCTGCTCCGCCTGGCCGCCGCGGTGCTGATGGAGACCGACGAAGAGCGGCAGACCGAGAAACGATACCTCCCCAAGGCAACCATGCAACCCACCTCAACCAAGCAACAACTTTTAAAGCGGTTGCACTATCGCCTACCAGTGCGTGATAGAACGCGGCGTGTTCTCGCAAACCGCTCGAATTCGCGCTCCCGTGCCCGTGTAGCGATTATTGATTGCGTTGACGTCATCGAAATCTTAAATTGGGCTCAGCGATTGTGCATTCGTGTAGCTGCTCGCGCAGCGGCAAATGCGATGGCGATGGCAATGGAGCAACATTCTGAAGCTTAATTTGCAGTGAGGCAACATCGTGGGCATTTTCGTGCGATGCTTCATGTTTGCTCTTCTGAGTACATTCATGCTTCGTCAACCGCGCTCCCCCGCCGAGGAGATTGGCTTTAGCTTCACGGGCACTGTTGTCCAAACTTCTCCAACGCTTGGAGTAGATATTGCTCTGCAAACCCCGGTCGTGGGCCGATTCATCTACAATCTAGGCAGTGCGCCTACGCATGACCTGGGAGATTGCGATTGCACCGGATATCGCCAGCGGATATTCGGCGGATTCTCGGCAACGTTCGGCGACTTCGCCGTGCGGTCGGACGACTACCTGGTCGAAGTCTTCAATGATCGCTTAATCATCAATGGAAATCATGTAGACGCCATAAACATTCTTTATGCGAACAATCTAACTCCCCCTCTGGAAAAGCCATTCATCGTGGAGGGAATTGAGTATGAGGTGGGGAAGTTTGGCATCTTTTTTGTCGACAACGACGGCTCTGCGTTGAGCGACTCGCTCCCTCCCTCGACCATTAGTCGCACTGCCTTTGAAAACGCCGTCGCAGTTCTCAGTGATGCACCGGACGAGCCCGGCGACGTCGTCGCGTTAGTCGCCGGCTTGCACCAGTTTCCTGTTTTGCCAGGTGACTTCGATTGGGACGTCGATGTGGATGGAGCGGACTTTCTCGAGTGGCAGCGCACCCTTGGCTCCTCGTCAGATCTAATGGCGGACGGCGACCGAAACGGCATTGTCGACGCTGTGGACGTGACATTATGGCTGGACAATTTCGGCCGCGACGAAAATGCAAGCGCTATCGCACTTCCTGCCGCGGTTCCCGAACCAGCGACAGCCCATCTACTGGCATTGATGGCCATTCTCGGGACCGTTGTGCGTTCCTATTGTTGGAAGGCCCGGCTGCGAAGCGCGACCCCTGCCACTCGTACAAACACACGACAGGCATTTACGCTGGTTGAACTGCTCATCGTAGTCGCGATCGTGACAATTCTGATCGCCTTGCTTTTGCCCGCCGCTCAAGCAGCGCGCGAAGCGGCCCGGCGCTCTTCATGCCAAAACCGTCTCCGTCAGGTGGTGCTGGGATTGCTCAACTATGAAGGCAGTCATCGTGAGCTTCCCGTTGGGGCGCGAAGCTACGCTGCGCCTGGGTCGACCGCCACGTCGCATGGCGTCTCGTGGTGGGTCGACGTCACGCCTTATCTCGAGCACCGCGCACTTTACGAACAATTTGATGCGAACGCGCCCAGCAGCGGTTGGGCGTTGCTGCACCCAGCGAATGGGCAGATCGTTGACGGTGTGATTATCGACGCGATGCTTTGTCCGTCCAGTTCGCTGCCGCCGTTGTGGCCAATGGGCGGGTTTCAGCTAATGATGCCCTCCTTTGTGGGAATCGCAGGCGCTACAAGCCATGATGGATTCCCAGAGCAGCGCGTGAATACTTGCTGCCCGCCTATCAACGACGGCGAAATCTCTGGCGGCGGACTCCTCGTGAGCAATAGCTCCATCTCATTCAAGGAAACGCTTGACGGGACGTCCCACGTCATTCTGGTGGGAGAATCATCCGACTTCGTCGTCAGCGCCAAAGGCACGCTGCACCGCATTGACGGCGGATTTCCCGATGGCTGGATCATGGGAACCAAAGCGGCGGGCACCCCGCCAGCCTACGGCGGCGCAGCGCTTGTCCCAAGTTGGAATATCACCACGATCCGCTACGGCATCGATACCAGGAATTATGACTTGCCCGGGATCTACAACAACCGGGGGCCTAACAATCCACTCGTGTCCCCACACCCAGGCGGGCTCCATGCAGCCTTCGCGGATGGATCCATTCAATTCTTGCCAAGCGCGATGGAGGTCCTGACATTGAAACAAATAGCCACTCGAGATGACGGCGAACTTGCCAAAGAGTTCTGAGGTTGCTAGGAGCGTAATGCTGCAGCGCTGGCTCCGAGCTGTTTCGCGACAAATGCGAAGCTCAAGCTTGGCGAACAGCCATGCCGGCCTGCGATGCAAGACAACCATCGAAAAGATCGAGAAAATGGCGTCGGGAATGTCGCGTCGTTTGCGGATGTCCCATTGTAAGCAAGCGCGTCACTGCATAACCGCCGAAGTTCTCGCGGCATCGGCCGGCAGACGACGTCCTAACCCGGTGAATTACTGAAGGATTGCATTGCCATGAAGCTCTGTTTCAGACTCGGCCTGGCGCTGACGATCATCCTTGTCAGTGCTCATGCATCGCATGCGTTTCGGCGAGGGGCGCGACGCGCCTGCGCTAGCCGCTGCCGATCTGTCAGCTGCGCCACTTCGTGTTGCGCCTCAAGCCCTTACAATTGCGAACCGCGCTCCCCTTATTGCGTTTGTCTGACTGATGAGATCGCAACGTTTCCAAGCAGCGCGGGGGACCAGACTCTCTACAAGGGTGCACGGTACGAGGAAGAATGCCAGCCGACGTATTGCAACGGACCGACGACCGTCTATTTCATGGACGACCCCGGCTTGGAACCGGAAGTTTGCAACGAACAGGGAACAGGAAACTGCAGCGTAAGAGCAGTATCTCGGTGCTGTGCGTGCCTTGAAGATCCCGTGAAGTGGAACTATCTGCCGAGGCGCGTCGGCAGCTCGGATCCCATCGACGGAATCGTTCACACGGACTTCCTGAAGTTCGACGCCGACAGCGGCCCCACCGAAGACTGGGTGCGCGCCAAAGTATTTATCGTGAAATTGCCGGACGATGTGAATAGGCCGGGCCGACCCGGACCGCTCGTCGCCTTCGGGTTTGAGGTCGAGGAGATCAACGGAGGACCTACATCGACAAGTCCGAATTTCTCAGTCTTCGACAAAGACGTTAAGCAGTACGAAAATGACCGCCCAATCTGCCTCCACTACGTTAATGTCGAAGGAGTCACGACTTACGGAATATTCATTACGCAAAGGTGAAGTCAGCCTGACAAGTCGTGGTCCTGGCCGCGAGGCGTCGTCGTTCAATCAAAAAATGGAGGTCTTACGCTGCGGGCGCCTCGAAACCCAATCGCTGGCGACTTATGCCAACGACTTACGACGCCCTCGACATGCGTAACGGCGCTGCCATCAATGGCGCCAGTATTCACGTTGCCTCCCGACGAGTCGGCGCCATGGACCAGCCGGAATTGGCGCAAGGGCAGGAACTCGTTAACCACGCCCCCCGCTTCGAACGGCTCATTCGAAAGCGCCCAGGAATTCGTCCACTCGGCGATGCCTGAGCCGAGCCCCAAGAGCATTTGAGCCGCTTCCCGCCTGACTTCCGTCAAGTCGCCCCCCGTCGCGTTCGTGAGTTTGCCATTTTCAGACTCCTGCAAACCGCTGATTCGTAGGGCGCAATCGTACTCGTCCATAGTCGGTAGCCGCTTTCCCATGAACTCCGCATAGGAAACAGCCTGGTCGTATTTGACTGGCATTGGCGCGAAGACGTTGGGAGGATTTTTTTGCATTCGAGCGGGCCATTGGCCGCCGCTGACGAACTCCTTGTATTGGCCGTAGGTGAATTCATGGGCGTCCATGAAGAAGGGCGGGACATCGCGCCCCGGCCGCCCGTCGGCCGCAATGCTGCCGTGGGACGCTAATGCCAGCCGACGGCTTCGAAATTGCACCATCTCGTCGACTACGGAATGAAGCGGTATGTCAATCGCGGGAAGGACGATGCTGCCATCACCTGCAACGCGCCAGAAAAGATGGTTCGACGCGCCTGGCGCGGCGCGGGCGTTTTGCGGCACATGCCGAAACACTTCGTGAAATCGTCCGTCGTCAAGAACGGCGACGACGAGGTAGTCGCCCGGCTTCAATTCTTCGGTGACAGGGGTTCGGCTGTTGGCCCGGACGAGTCCAGCAGCCGTTGGCTCGCCTGTTGTCGTGTTTAATGGAACGAAGACAATGTTTGCGCCAAGGGGATCGGTCGTCAGCGAAACGGTCTGAAATCCTTGAAGCTCCCGATTCTTGCGGGAGAGCTTGCCAACCAAGCCGAGAGAGCCTAGAGATAGCATGCCCAGCGCGATCATGGCCCCGATAGCCGGCCGTCGCTTGAGACGCTTCCACTCTTTCTCAATCGCGCTCGCACGCCGGGCAAGAATCGGTTCGCCGCCCAAGTATCGCCGCAAATCAGCGGCCATCTCCTTCGCCGTCGCATAACGGCGGTCGGCGTCCTTTTCGAGCGCCTTCAGGCAAATCGTCTCCAGGTCGCGCGGGGTCGATGGCTCATGGGCGCGCGGAGCGACTGGTTCTTGCCTGATAATGGCGTCGATGATCGCTGATGGATCGCCTTGGAACGGACGATTCTGCGTCAACATTTCGTAGAGCATCACGCCCAACGAGAAAACGTCGGCGCGGCGGTCGACCTCCGCGGCGTCGCCACATGCCTGCTCGGGCGACATGTAAGCCGGCGTGCCCAACAGTTGGCCTTGCAACGTCATCCCGCGGGAATCGTCTGCCCATTTTGCCAGTCCGAAATCCGTAATGTGCGGCTGCCCATCACGGTCAAGGATAACGTTGGCAGGCTTCAGATCGCGATGCACGATGCCGTGTTCATGAGCGTGGTGCAATGCCTCGGCGAGCGTTGCACAGAGCTCCGCTGCCTTGCCGGCGAGCATGCGCTGACCAGACAGCCACTGGCAAAGATTTGGGCCGTCAATGAAATCGGCAACGAGGTAGGCCGTGTCGCCGTCACGCCCCGCGTCGTAGATCGAGACGATGTTGGGATGCCTAAGCTGAGCCGCTGCGCGGCCCTCGCGGAGGAATCGATGAAGCTCATCGTCGGACTGTACGCGTGAATTGGGGATCTTGACGGCCGCAATACGCTGCAGCTTCAGATCCCGAGCCCTCCAGACTTCTCCTGCCGCCCCTCCGCCGATTTTCTCGAGCAACTCGAAATGTCCTATCCGGCGTGTCCCGAACGGAGCGGCCTGCATGGCACGTGTAGTTTCGCCTGAATCGCTCGAGTCCAATCCTCCGGTGAGGATCGCCGTCTCAATCTCTTCGGCAAATTGCGGGAAGCGCGACGTGTACTCGGCCGCATGAGACCTCACTCCGTTTCGGCGGCGATAGTCGACCTCAAGCAAGAGCAACTCAAAGAATAAGTTCGGGCGTTCGGCGTCAGGAAGACCCTTGAGATACGTCTCAATATTAGGGCGATCGCCCCTCAGCCAAGCTTCCTCAAATGCATCGCAAACGAAGTCGATGCGGTCGTCTGACGACGCCAACGCAAGAATCTGACCGGCGGTTGATGCGTCAGTCGGCAATAAAGAGATCCCTCGCCCACGCCTTACGTATCAGCTGAAGCTTGCGCTCGACCGACCTTGTGCTTATCGCAAGGTTGGCCGCAATTTCCGGGACAGTATATCCCTCGATGCGCGAGATAGCGACGTTTCGCAGCCGGTCGTCGCGAAGCAGGCCTAGCAAGCGGTCATTCTGCTCTTCGAGCATGACCAAAAAATCGGGTGTTGGTTCGTCACCAACCAGCCAATCGAGCGTAAACGCATTGTCTTGAAATTCGGACGCCAATGCGGCTTCCGGCATCACGCGCCCGGCGCCCCGCTTTTGTGCCGATTCCCGGCGGATATGGTCGACTACTTTTTGCTTGGTGATGGCCACGAGCAGCCACCAAAGGTCGTCCCGATTTTTGACATCGTTGAACCGGCCTTCAGCGGCGCCGCGACAGATGCTTCGGAAGACGCTTTGTGCAATGTCTTCTTCGTCTGCGATCCCCTTGGGGGATCTCCCCAGTTGCTGACGCGCGAGTTCGACCAGACGGAGGGCGTACCGGTCCCAAAGTTTTTTGGCAGCGTCAGCCTCTTTTCCTCTGAGCGAGGCGATCCAATGACTAACAGAATTCGCGGATGCCATATCGGGTGCAAGCTTATTCTTGTAGCGCCATTTCCCGCTCCCCTTGGCTTGCCCAGTTTAACCGCCCGTTGGCGACTTTTCCATGATACTCCGGCGATCAGCGACCGTCTTATCGAAAAGCAATGGGCGGCTTGGAGGCCCAAGATTCTTACCGGCGCTCCCAAAGACCTTGTCGGCTTCGTGCCGCCAATTGCGGTTGAAATATGTGGCTAGGCACGCCGTCCCTAGTTCCGTCTCAATTGAAGTCACAGGAGAGCAGCAATGTCCGTGTCCGCCCAAGACGCAGCAGTCCTGAAGGGTGCACTTGCTAACGTTGCGGCAACCGCGCGAGAACCGAAAATCTGGCGATACCTTCTTCTCGACAGCCCACAATCGGCGGTGGGTTTTGTGAACGCAACTCCGGCGCAGGGAGCCGGCGAGGCTTGCTTTAGCGTCCGAGATGATGGCCAGGTTGACACATTCTACTTCATGTAGACCTACCGCATCACTGCTTCGACGCCACTCGACGCGACTTCCAGACGTCGAACGGATCAGCTCGGCTCAGCGCGCCGAGTTGACCGCTTGAGTTTTGATTGACGTTGGGATGGAGATTGAGGTCGACAGAGCAACTACATCGAAGGATAGCGCCGTGATTGAATTGCTGAGGGTTTCGGCGATCGGCGCCGCGGCGAGCGCCGGACTGCTGGCGTGGTCCGTTGGCGCGAGTCACGGGCAAGATCATCCGCAACCAGCGGTGGGCGCAACTCCTCCGGTCGACGTCGATATTCCCGCGGGCTTTCCCGACAATCCAATTGCATTCTTCGACGACTATTCGTGGCGGACATTCGTTGCGCTCAATTGGCCCGCACAAGCGGGCGCGCGAGGCGTTCCAGACTCCGTAAAGAAACTTGGCGACGCGGCGGACAACGTCGTTTGGGAGACCTGGAAAGCCGACTACGAGATCTTTCAACCTGAGGGGCAGCGCCCAGCCGAGTGGGATTCCTTCGCGACGGCGTCTCCCTGCCCAGATCTGCCCGTTGATTCTGCGGGGCGCGCGAAAGTGCTTGGCACGGCTGGCGTGATTGCGACTGCGATCAATCATTTCAATCAGGCAGGCTTTGGCGATCTCAAGGGGACGCTCATCGCCCAAAACAAGACCTACACGCGATATGAAATCCGAGTTAATCGCGCGGAATTCGAGTTCATACGGGGCGTCGACGGCGATCCGGCGACCTTTCGTTACCTAGCCGAGAACCTGCCGGCGGCCGATGCGGAGCCCATCGTCTTTCCTTTCGGCTCGATTGAGATCAAGGCGGCATGGCGTGAATTCAAGCTCCCGGAGGAATCGCATCTGTTGCCACGATACTACGTCCGCAAAACGATCCTTACCGATCCGCCCAACAAGACCTGCCGCCATGCGACCGTGGGTTTGGTAGGCCTGCATATCGTCCACCGTACGCCTTCCCGACCGGAATGGATCTGGTCCACATTTGAGCATGTCGACAACCTCGTTGCCCCGGCTGGAATTCATCCAACGTATCGGGACCCCGCGAACACGACAGCCCCTCAAAATGTGTTAGAAGCCGTCGTCGACGAAGCCCATCCACCCAAGCCGAGTCCCACGCTGACGCAGGTTCATCGCATCAAGGAGATCCACGAGTCGACGCAGATCACGAATGATCTCTATCACGCTGATGCGGCGATCGCAGGCACCGTCTGGGAGAACTATCAGCTCGTAATGACGCAATGGCCGCAAACGCCCGCAGCTACGGAGCAAGAGTTTAAGCAACGATCGCTGGAAGCGTATCCCCAAGGCGCCGGCAATCCTTTCCCAGTCGACGCGCCTGGCGGCGCCGCAACCGCGATTAGCAATGTCTCCATGGAAACGACGTCGCTGTTTCAACGCCAGATGTCATGCATGCGATGCCACTTCAGTCGCGTGAACAGTAATACGGAGTTCGTGTGGTTCTTGCGGTTGCGCGCCTATGACCCCGACGCAGACAGCGTCGATGAAAAGCAATCGCGCATCGCGAAGTTCTCGGCAGAAATGCTCGAGGCCATGGAATGAACGTCTCGCCGCAGGCGCCGGCGACGAGTACTCATGCTGCATCACTATGCGGAGTCGAACCATGCCCGTCTGCTTTTCCGAAGTCAAACAGATTCTCGACGACGCCATCGCCGCATGGAGTGCGCGAACTGGACGATCGCCAAATCTCGCATTGCACGGCGCGGGGTTCGGCTGGGAGACAAGAGAACAACTGTTGAGCGCCGTTGCCTTCGACGACTACGTCCTGGTCTCCCCCGAAATGATCGGAAACGGCCGCGGCCACGAGACCAATCTCGTGATCGCCTTGACTCACCCAAGCGGCGTTGATGGTCTCGGGCGAATGCCCAAGGGCGGTCCGTATCTGACCCAGGACAACGTTGACGTGATCATCGCCTGGATCAATGACGGCGCCTTGGGCGCCGGCGAAGCGGCAAAACTTGGTTGACGCATCCCCGAAGCCGGGGAGGGTTCGTTGAATCGCATCGTCCCCTTCCATGATTGGAGGACTTTATGCTCACGCCTCGACAATATCGACTTGGATTTCTCGCCATCGTAGTCACCTTCCTAGGATTCGCGGCGCTTGATCAACTTCGGCTGGCAGCCCAGCCGGGCGGGGCGGGCGGGGCGCCGGATGTCATTGTGGGCGATATTCCTGCAATTCGAAGATGGGGCAGCCTGGGCAATGAGACCGCCTTTTCGTTGGCTACGACGTCGTGCAATATCGGTACTGCACGGCTGGATTGGATCCCCAGCCCCGATCCGCGGCATCCGGTGATTACGCAAAACCTCTATCGGATTCTCGACGGACGGATTGAGCAATTGGGAATTATGTCATGGTTGAAACATGGCTTCTCGGTGGCCGCCGGATCATTGTGCGGCAATTGCGGCGACCACGCCTCCCACTATCTTGCCGTGAACTGCTCAGACCCCTATTCCGAGTCGTTGAACGGCCTCCAGGGGGGATTGGGGCCTCGTCGAGAGATCAACGCCTCGACGGGCGCGTATTCGATGCCGTTTTCAACGTTGCCGACGCCGCGCACCATTTTGGACGGCCGGCTGCGGGTGGCGAACGTGGATCTCGACCCCGCCGGCAATCTCGGCGCCCGCTATTTCGTCGAGTCTCAATATATTCATCCTCAGGACGCTGCAGCGGGAAACGGACTGAACAATGCATCGTATCGCGAGGCCTTCGTCCGCCTCGCCCCCAGCGGGGAGCTGCACCTCAACCTCGCTGCGTCGGCGCCAATCGTGCGCGAGAGCCCGGCGATCAAGGCGTGGCGGCACATGCATCCCGATGTGTCATACGTTGATCTCGACGTGCCCGGCGACGGGCGGTTCATTGTCGGTTATCGTTTCGTGCCAAATGCCGGCAGCGTCGACGGCCACACGATCCTGGCGGTGATGAACCTAAATTCGCATCGGTCGGCGCGATCTCTCCGCGTTCGCTTTGCCGACGGAGCCATTGCCAACCCGGGCTTCCACGACATTGCCTACCAGCATGAACCGTATTCGGGGACCGACTGGGCGGTCGCTGTGAACGGGTCCGAAATTGAGTGGTCGACGGACTCGTTTACCACGAGCCAGAATGCCAACGCCCTGCGATGGGGCGCCATGTACACGTTTTGGTGCGACTCCGCGTCTCCGCCGACGTCGCTTCAGTTGGGACTCTTCCGCCCGGGTGGGACGGAAACCGTCGGCGTGGATCTGGACAAGCAAGTGCAGCCCGACGCTGCGGCGCTTGACCCGACAACGGACTGGGCCTTGGTCGAGGACAGCGTCCATGTCGGGGCCGTTTCGACCGATCATCCGGCGACATTTGGCGTCACCTGTCGATACGGTCTGGATCGCGTCGTCAAATCCGTAAGTGCGAGCGGCGAGGAGATTGAGGCAGCGGCCCAACCCGAAGAGAGTGCGAAGGGCAGGGCATGGACCGTCACCGTCACACCCGATGTCGAGGCGCCGGAGGGGTACTTCGAATCCGTTGTGACTCTTGTGACCGACAATCCAACGGATCAAACGGTTCGCGTTCGCGTCTTCGGCGAAATCGTCAAATAAATGCGCCACCGCGCCGCGCACCTGGCGGGACGAAGCGTCAGCAGCAATGGTCCGCCCCTGCAACGAGGCAGCGTTCTCGCAACTGCCGGTGATTCAGCCGACGGCTGACCACCCGAGGCGGCGCAAGCGCGGCCGTGGGCGCCTTCGCGCGTGCGTCCTGGCGGGCGTGCATGTGATCATTGCGATTCACGTGGCCCACTATTTGTGGCGCGGGCGCACGTTATCGCCGATTGAACCGTCGGAGGCGATGTACGCCCTCGAACTGGGCTATATCAACGCGGGCACGGTGCTCCTTGCGCTCGGGATTATCGCCACTGCCATTTTTGGCCGATTCTTCTGTGGTTGGGGGTGTCACCTCGTAGCTCTGCAGGATTTGAGCGGATATTTCCTCGCCAAGCTCAAGGTTCGACCTGCACCCATCCGCTCGCGGGCGTTAGGGCTGATCCCGTATCTCTTGGCGTGTTACATGTTCGTCTGGCCGTCCGTCGAGCGGCTGTGCCAGGGGCGCCGTCATCCGGGATTCACGAATCACCTCTGGACCGGGGATTTCTGGGCAACGTTCCCGGGCCCCGTCTTCGCGGCGCTGACGTTCGTCGTATGTGGCGGGATGATGGTGTACCTGCTGGGCAATAAGGGATTTTGCACCTACGCATGCCCCTATGGGGCGCTGTTTTCCATAGCCGATCGCATGGCCTGGGGGCGCATTCGCGTGACCGACGCTTGCCACCAGTGCGGCCAATGCACAGCGAATTGCACGTCCAACGTGCGCGTTCACGAAGAAGTTCAACGCTTCGGCATGGTCGTTGATTCAGGTTGCATGAAGTGCCTCGACTGCGTTGCTGTTTGTCCGAACAACGCCCTCTACTATGGCTTCCAGTCGGCGCCACCCACCTCCCCCGGGGAGTCCGTCCCACCCTCGCCGCGACGGCAATTTGACTTGACGCTGTATGAGGACGCTCTCGCACTATTGGTAGCCGGCGTCGCGACGTTTGCGTTGCGCGGTCTGTATGGCGGACCGCCGTTGCTGTTATCTGTCGCTCTAGGCGCGGCAACGGGTTATTTGGCGGTCTTTTTTCTTAGGTTGCATCGGCGGCGGGACGTGCGCCTGCAACACCTGACCCTTCGACGGCAGGGCCGTTTGACGAATCGCGGATGGTGCATCGCGGCGCTACTAATCTCCTGGTTTGGCTTTGTCGTCCATAGTGCGTATGTTCAATTCCATAGTTACGAAGGGCGCCGATGCCTCAGTCAGATCTCTGTGACATGGGAGGAACTACTCTTCGGAGCGGTCCGGGCTTCGCAGCTAAGTTCGAAGCATCAACAAGTGATTCACGAAGCGCAATGGCATCTCGAGCGCGCCGCCGCCGCCGGGCTTATGGAAATGGCGGAGGCTCAGGCCGGCTTGGCTTGGATCGCGATGCTCCATGACGATCCGGAAGTTGCCGAAGTCCATTTGCGGCGTGCCGTCGCGTGCAGAAGCCGTTCAGACTCCCTGAGGGAAATGCTGTTCGAGTTGGATACCGTCTTATCCGGCGCGGCAAACTGAGCAGGATCAACTGGCTATTGCTGGACTTTCTGTGTCAAGCAACTCCAGAAGGCGCCCCTTGAGGCATTCAAAATGCAGTGCGTGTGCTGCGCGACGCTGCTTGCAGTTTTCGCAATCGCATACGCTGAAATCAATGACGTTGATCTCGCTGGAGGCGCGATTCCGGCCCCTTGATGCTGCCGCCCACGTCGCGCGCAGCTCGGCGAGCCGTCGCAATTTCACGCCGGCGCACAAGAAAGCCGTAACCCCTTGCGGAGCTACGGCTTTTCAGTCGGGCCGACAGGATTCGAACCTGCGACCTTTTGACCCCCAGTCAAACGCGCTACCAGGCTGCGCTACGGCCCGAACTTGTCTTTTTGCCGACGTTTTCTATCACTCCGGCGGGGGAAGAGTTACCTCTGTCACGGAATGGTGTCACGTATGCGACCTCGAAAGCCTTGGTTTCGACCGTCACGTAACCTCTGGTACGTCTGCATCGACGGAAAACAGCATAACCTTGGATCGGATAAAGCGGAAGCCTTGAGGCGGTACCACGCCATGATGGCGGAAATGCCGGAGAAGGCCGGCTCCGGCTCGGCTTAGATCGGAAATTCGCGAAGGTCTTTAGATCGAGCGTGGCATGGGGTGGGACATAGTCCATAACCGCGCGACGATCGCGTGAGGTGAGTGTGGCCGAAGGATCTTTGTTTGAGGCATCGGTTCAGCTCCAAGCCCTAAAGGAGTGTATCGGGCTGAATAAGGAGGTTGTCCCAACGATGAAGTCGGTCACGGTGGACGCGACTACATTCAACAGGGAGTCTCCTCCAGGTGATCCTTCATCACCTGATAGGTCCGCAGCATCTTCGACGCATGCTCGCACTTCTTCGAGCGTCGTTCGAGCTCTACCTCAAGACTCAGCTGCGTTGCCATAGTGAGTGCACGTCATTGCGTTGAATGCGAGCGAAGCACTGCCCCGATGCGCCGTGGCCGTTCCAACGCTTCGCTCCTACCTCGCGAGAGAAGAAGGGGAGACTCATAACTTCCCCCATGACAGACGCATTACCGCAGTGCCACGGCGTCCTCACGCTGCGACACCAAATGACATCCGTAGCGAGGCCAACGATAAAGCTGCTGGTCATCCCTGCCGTCATGCCCACCACTTCTTCGACCAGGGATTGCTCATTCGGCCATCCGCAGACTCAATATCGTGCAATAAGAAAAACCAACGATATTGTCTCTCGAAGTTTCTGCTGAGTAGCTTCATCGCGGACTCTTCAACCACCTTCTGGACTGGCGTACCCACAATCGGAATGAAATCGAGGGGTAAAGACAGCCACCCAATCAGTCTTCTCTGCCTGTCTTGCCTCACTTGTGCCTTAACGACTTCGCGGAAGGTTCGGTTAACGAAATCCTCATCAAGGTGTTCACCCGAAGATACAGCGGCTGCCAGCAGCTCTCTGAGCGATTCAATCCGCTTATCGCTTATGAATGCAAGTAACGCCTTCGCATCCATTTTTTCAAACGACGGGCAGAGCAGCTCGAATAGTTTCCGACCTTTGTCTACGTATGCGCTGTCGTCGGTCTTCAAGCACAAGTTGAACTTCTTCTGATAGAGCGGTTCGATGTCGTGCCAATCATAAATCGCGGCGTCCAACACGTTGGCTAGGCACATGTTGCAGCTGACGTACTCCAAATACATCCGCACTGCAGCTCGTGTACGTGCGCGCATGTGATCGGCACACTGCCTCTTCCAATTACGCATTATCTGCAGAATGCCTTCAGATATGGGAAACATTCCCATCACCCAGCCATCGAATATTTTCTTCAAGTCCTCTTCTTCCGAGGTCAACTTGCGGCTCGTCTCAATGTGACTAATGTGGGCATTCCCTTTCTCCGTGAACGCTGCCCATCGCTGCGTCAACTCGCAGAATGCGTCGGTCCACATCTCTATGTGCCGCAGGTCATAGTCAACCGCAGCCTCTATCGTGGATTTATGGTCACTCAATGCGGCGCTGTAATCGACTACATCCAAGCGTCCCATTTGCTCCAGCTCTCGAAAGAGCATTGACATATCGGCGAAATAAGAGTCGCGCCGAATGCGGTGCATCCGATCGAGACTCTTCGCGTCAATGATGAAACGGTCAAACAGCAGGAACGTAGTAATGTCGGGTACAAATCGTGGGCCGACCGTCGCCATCGACACTGGCGGCATGCAGAGAAAGTATTCAGCAAGTCCTTGCTCCTCTGACCATTGCGGCCGACCCTCGGGCAGCCCATCGTGCGGGAAGGAACCGAACATTTGCAGATTCGCACCAAACGACGTGAGAAGAAGCTTCATTTCTTTCACCATGCCTATTAGTTAGCGATGAGCCTTCTAACTAACCCCATTGCTCAACTACTCAGAAGTGCCTTAACTAAGCCCTGTTCGCGATTTGCAATTCCATTTCCGATACCCTCTTAGTCATCGCTTGCAGCAAATCGTACATCGCCGGAAGTACTGTATCCGAATCCGTCTTCATGACTCGCGTCAGCCGGTTAGCTAGGTCCATCAGGTGCGGAAGTGTCGTCGCATCATCGGCGCAGACAAAAGCAACCGCCCCATCACCCAAAAGCTTCCGCACGCCACGCACCTGCTCTTGAAAGGCCATCACCCAAACTTCTGGCTCTGGAATGTGTCCAGCATCAAGCAGCCCTCGCAACTCGTCCAAGGCCACTCGTTCACCCTGCTCAATTTTCTTCAGAGGTCCCTGAAACAGCCCCGCAGGATTATTCAGACGAAGCTCCTCGGGCAATGCCGCGTTCCAGTCCTCCGCGGCCTTCTGCATTTTTGCGCCAAGCCCTCCACGGGATAAAGCGTCTAGACTGTAGTCCGCGCCCTTCTTCGCCGTATAACCAATTGCCCAAGCCAACAACTCGAATGGCATTGAACGACTCCATTAGGTTTAGCTCTCGTTCTTCGTCCGCGACCCTGACATGGGCATCCTTCTGAAGGCGCGGATGGACTCGTTCGATAGCGAGCGCCGCATGTTCCGACGAGACTGCGGATGGACGATGCTCGCTGGCAACACGAGCACGAAGGATTATCCGAAGCTGACGAAGTACGAGCGCCACGGCAAAATTGCCGGCGGCCTCTGATTAAAGATTACTGCCAAGGTTGAACCCGCTGCCGCAAGGTGGCGGGTCTTTTTTCGTTTCAGGCGGTCAGAATTGGAGCGACTCTCTCTCATCATCGTCGGCGATATTTACCGACTCGATCTCGACGGTGACCGACGCGCCCTGAAGAATCGGTGCCCACTCTTCGGGCTTGCTGATTTTTCTGCTTAGAACGTCCTCTTCGGTCTCGAAGATAACACGCCCATTGATTCTGAGGTTGTAGTCGTCGACGACTCGGTAGACGTGATCGTTCCAATCCTCGCAAGTGTGTGGTGTGTCCTCAGGCTCTAGGCTGTGGTATTCCCCTTTGTCCAAATAGAATTCGACCGAGCATTCGGATGTGGCGGTAAATGATAGGGCGAAGACGCCCTCGCCAAAATCTTCAGCATCGTCGGCCAATTCAAGGTTCTGGATGTATCCGAATCCTTCGACTGTTGCTTCTCGATGTTCTTCAAAATCTTCGACGGTCTGACCTCCTAATTGGGCCTCAATCTCACGAACGATGGGGGTATTGGGGAGCCGCGCGTCTGCTGTGCGAACGTATTGCCGGAGTGAGTCGATGTTCTGGATTGGCCGTGCGAGGGCGCTTACTTCGCTCGATTCAAGGAAATCTTCGAGAGATGAATAGACGGTCGTGTTTCCCAATGCCGCGACGTGTTTGCCGAGGTTCTTGTCACCAGTGATGACATGGAGGTGCGGCAGAGTTGGGGCTAGGTCGCGGATTGCGTGATAGATGTATCCGTCGGGAAAGTCCTCTCGCTCCTTCGCTTTCGAGAACGGCGGGCCGCCGCTGAAATAGGCCTCAAGTACCTCAGCGCCGTGGGTGGGGCCGACTGCAACGACATCGAACCTCGCCTCCGACAGCCAATCTTCGCAGTCCATTGCGATCTGGCTGCGGGTCTCGCTCACTATGGCGAGGGCGGCGAGAAGCCGCTGACCGTTTGCCGTAGTTGGGCACGTTTTATCGAGCTTCTTGATAGCGCTTTTCGTCTCAGAAATCTCCTTGTCGAATTCGAGCTCACGATGGGTGATCAACTCCCGCCGGCTTACTTCGGACGTGTGGAACTTGACGCTTTGGGAAGCGGCAAGGCGCAGCAGCACCCGCCAGGCGGGAGACCGGCGGGCGTAGTCTTGGCGAAGCGCGGTGGTGTCGAGAAGGACGTGGAGCATGCCGAACGGTGCCAGAGCGGTACAATCAGGCCCGTATTGGATGGGCGTTCGATCAATCGTGTCAATAGCGTGTTTTCCCCATTGAGAGAGCAGCTTCGCAATGTTCCATCAACCGGTGCAAGAGTATCGATTCTTCTTGCCGAACGTCCTTTACAAGGAAGTGAAATGGACTGACCTGAAGGACGTTGTCCAAAAATTCAAGACACGTATAGAGGACTGGTACATCAAGCCGGCGGACGAGCTTCGCAATGCGAAGTGGGACAACGCATTCGCTGTGATGGCGATCGATTGCCTGCTGATTGATGCACTCAGCCAGTATTACTACGGAGAACTTCAGTCGACGCAGACCACGTTTAAGAAGTTCGCCAGGCGAAAGCTGCCAGGCATGAAGGACAAACTCCCCGCTTTGATAAAAATGAGGCCTGAACGTCGCAAGCGGAGGAAGAATCTGAACCAGCCGTTAAAGGCGGTTAAGAAGCGCGAACTGAATACGTTTGCTGATGCCCTTTACGTGGCATTCCGATGCGGAATTCTCCACGAGGCCCATATTGCAGTCTGCGGCGGTGTTGCCTCGATTGGGACAGCCCTTGCGGACATCGATTCGGACCCGTCAACGATATATCGCGACGGGACGAACTGCCCGACCGTGCGGATGGACCCGCAAGTCATCTTTGACGAGCTGAAAAAGTTCTTCGATGCCTACATTGCTGATCTGTTGAACGCAGACCCTAAGTACAACGGTCTACGAAAGCGGTTCAAGAAGAAGTTTCGGTCCAGCTTCGGTGTCAACATCAAGACGGCGACACTGTGATTTCGTCGTTGACTTGAACGTATGGCGCTGGCACAGTTCGAATGTGCTGGCGGTCGTCAGCACTGGGCCGCAAGGCTGGATTATGGATGGGGCCGCTCCGCAAGGGGCGGTCCTTTGTCGTTTCTGATTGCGCTTCTGACCGCCGCGTGCTAGGCAGGAGACGGCGGTGCGGCAACGTATCTTCCGGCAGAGCATCGAAACGCGACCGGCCACCGCCTTTTCCCGCGAAACGGGTGTCACGTAACCGGTCACGTATCCCATTCTGTGAGCGTCAACCGTATGCACTTAGTGCAAAGGGTCGCTAGAAGAGAAACGACGCAACCCGTTGAGAGTTAGCTAGATAGCTAAGAGGGGAGCAATCTCAACAATTTGCCCCCAGTCAAACGCGCTACCAGGCTGCGCTACGGCCCGAATGTCCGGCGACGCACGATTGCGGGGCGACTCCCTCACGCGCGCGCCGCAGGGCCCATAATACTCCCCGCGCAACCCCCGCGAAAGGCCGCACCCGCGCGACGCCGCGCCGTTGACCATGTCACCCCGAGGTCCCCCGAGGGGTCCGGCTTGATTCCTCGGAGGACCTCGGAATGACACGAGGAGACCGCGGACAATCGGTATGACCACTCACTGAATTGCCGCCAAGGGACGCGGCGATTTGCCAGCGTCTGCCGCGCACTTTAGAATGCGCTCCCGGCGTCGGCAGGCGCCCGTTCGCGACGATCCCTGAATGATGGGTCCGCGCGGGCGCTCGTCGCGAAGTTTCCGCGCTCGGTGTGAACTCCTCTCGTCAGGAACTCTGGGCCATGAACGGTCAACGCGCGTGGTGGTGGATCGTGGCCGCGGCGGCCCTCGTCGCGGCGGCGTGGTACAGCTCCAGCGTTAAGCAGGCCGAGGCGCCCGCGCCGCTGGAGCCCGTCGCCGTGGCCTTCGTCACCGGCGGCTCGGGACCGTACTGGCAAATTGCGATCAACGGCGCCCAGGCCGCGGCGGAGGAATTCGCCGTCGACCTCGACGTCATGACGCCGCCCGGCGCCGAGAGCCTCCCCGCACAAACCGAGCTGTTGGAAAAGGTCGCCGTTAGCGGGGTGCGCGGCGTGGCGGTCAGCCCCGTTGACGCCGCGGCACAGACGAAGCTCATTGACGAGCTGGCCGCGAAGAAGATGCACGTCGTTACGTTCGACTCGGATGCGCCCGACTCGCAGCGCACTGGCTACGTCGGCACAAGCAACTTCGCCGCTGGTCGGGTGTGCGCCCGGCTGGTCGCCGAGGCGTTGCCGGGCGGCGGCAAGGTCGCCGTGCTCGTCGCCAATCGCACCAAGGACAACCTGCTCGACCGTATGGGCGGCTTTCAAGAAATCGTCAACCAGCTCGCCGTCGCCCAGGACGCTGCGGCCGCCGCGGGCGACGACATGAAGCAACGGATCGAGATCGTCGACTTCTTCGTCGACGACGGCGATGATGAGAAGTGCGCCACACTCATCCGCCAGGCCATCGCCGATCATCCCGACCTGGCCTGCTTCGTAGGGATGAACGCCCGCCACGGCCCGGTGCTCATGGACGTGCTTGAAGCGGAAGGCCAGCTCGGCAAGATCAAGATTGTTGCGTTCGACGAGGCCGCGGAAACGCTCGCCGGCATCGAGTCTGGCGACGTGTACGCCACAGTCGCCCAGGATCCCTACTTGTTCGGCTATGAAGCCGTGCGGATGCTCGCCAAGTTTTGCCGCGGCAGCGAGACCGAGCAGCCGATCGGCGCCGCGACGTATAGCGTCAGCGTCGAGACGGTGCGAAAGGACAACCTCGACGCGCACCGCGCGAAGCTCAAGGCGCGGCAAAAGGACGCCGCCGACGCCAAGGACGCCAAACCCGAGGACCGTGACGCCGCGTGAACCGACGGCTTACCGCCGTCGCCCGCGCCGCGTTCGTAGCATCAACGCTGCGCCCAGCATCAGCGCCGCTGAGGCTGGCTCCGGCACGGCCCCAATGGCAGCGGCCACGCTGATCGTTCCCGTGGTCAGCAGACTCGCCGTGTTCCACGCCTTGCCGGCGCCCAGGTTCGGCAAACTCAGCGAGAAGGCGCCCGTCGCGGAGGCGAAGTCCAACACGTCAAACGAGTTGCCAACCGCCGGCACGAAGCCATTGATCAAGTCGACGTCGAACACGCCGCCCGCCGTCAGCATGCCGCTCAGGTTCAGTTCATCGAACTGCCCGGCGCCCGCGCCGCCAAGCTCCACGAGCAGCGTCGAACCGGTGTTGAAGGTGGCGTTTCCCGTAACGGTGAGCGCTCCTGCGCTGGCCCCAGGCGCCAGCGTGCCGGTGACTGTGACGTTGCCCGTGATCGCCCCCGTGCCGCCCAGCGTAGCGCCCGTGGCGACCGTCACGGCGCCGCCGCCGCTGTTCGTGCCGTTGACTAGTAACGTGCCGGCGGTCACGGTCGTCGTGCCTGTGTAGGTGTTGGCGCCGGTCAGCACCCACTTGCCGGCCCCGGTCTTCGCCACGTTGACCACGCCGCCCTTATCCGAGTTGGTAATCGCGGAGGCGAGCGCGTTCTCGCCCGTGCTTGTGCCGGCGAGAGTCAACGTCCGCGGCACCGTGCCGAAGACGATCCGCGTGTTCGCCTTCAAGCGAAAGCCGTACTCCTGGCTGAGTCCCGCCGTGGTCCCATCGTCGCTCACCCCGGTGACCGTCGTTTGAGTGGCCGAAGGACTCAGGACCGAAGTCGGCCCGGCGATCACCGGAGGATTCGTGGCCACAGGCTGGCCCATCGGGCCCGGCGCGCCGAGACCGCCTGGATCCGGATCGGTCGCGGTCATACCGGGCATGATGTCGCTCGTATCGGTCATGTCGTAGATCGCATTCGCGGCGCGAGTGCCGGTGAAGTCGTCAAGCGTGCCCAAGCGGTCTTCCGCCTCGTCGCGGCCAAGAGCGCCGGTGTTGGTGAACGACACCGCGCCTGTGCCCGAGGCGTCGATCGTCGCGCCGCCGGTGCCGATCGTGAAGAGGCGGTTGGTCGAGTCGCCCGCGCCGACGTACTTCAGCGTGCTGCCGTGAATCAGGATGTTGGCCGCGTCGCTCGTCGCAGCGCCGATGCTGCTGGCCACGCCGCCATTGGCGAGCTTATCGACGACCAGCGTCGGCGCCACTTGGCTGAAGTAGGTGGCTGGCCCGCTGTCCGCGGCCACCGCATCGTTGGTCGACGTGAACTTCGTCAGAATCTTCGTCGTCCCCGTGTAGGTGTTGTCTCCCAGCAGCTCGACCGTGCCGCCGTTGCGGACTTCCAGGTTGTTCGCCCCGGTGAGCTGCGCGCTGGGCAGAGTCAACTTGCCCGTGCCGCCGCCGAGTTGATAGCGGTTGGTCGCCGGAACAATCGTGCCGGTGAAGGTCAGCCCCGTTTCCGGCGCCGCGACGGTCATATTCGCCGCGTTGGCCAACGTGCTCGTGAAGTCCAGCGTGGCCGCAGCGTCGCTGGCCGCCAGTTGCAGGCCGCCGACGCTGGTCGATCGAATCATGCCCGCGAAGGTCGCGTTGTTGGCCACGCCCGTATCGACGCCAATCGCCCCGCCGAAGGCGCGAATCTGCCCGCCGCCGACGTTCAGCGAGTCGTTGTCCGCATAGTGCCAGTTGCCCAGGTAGATCACGTCGTCGCCGATATGATTGTTGTCGCCGGCGGCCACGTCGACGATCAACACGCCCTGGCCATGCTGCACCAACTGATGATCCTCCGCCGTGTTCATCGCGTCGTCCGGCAAGTTGCGAACGCTGCCGGTGATTCGCGTCGTCCCCGTGCCGTGAATCTCAAACCGCCGCACCACGCCAACTTCTGCTTCCTCGAAGATATTGATCCGCCCGCTGAGCTTGAGCTCTTCGCCCGCGGGCAGCAGATTCGTGACGCCGCGATTGTTCGTCTGGCTGATTTCGCCGGCCCATTCGATGGAGTTCTGGCCGCCGAACGTTTGCCACTGGCCGATGACCATCGGATTTCGAATCACCCGCGCATCGTCAGTGGATTCGATGATGTAACCGAAGACGGTCGTGGGCCCCGTTTGCCGATACGCGGCGTATTGGTCGTCGGCGGGGTCGGGCGTGCCGCCGTCGTTGAGCCCCAGGGCATTGTCGTGGCCCAGCACCAGGACGCCGCGCCCCGCGCGGATGCTGCCGAAAAACGTGTTGTTGCCGTTCAGCACCACCCGGCTGAGCGGCCGCGGGAGGCCGGTCGCTTGCGGGCCGATGAGAATGTCGCCTTCGCCGCTGAGGATGCCGTTGATCGTCAGCGTGCCCTGGCTGCGGCCGACGTCGTTGATGGCAAAATCAATTCCCTCCGCCGCGTCGTTGTCGGCGAATACGAGGTTGCCGTTGAGCGTCACGTTGGCGTTCTCCGTGACGACCCGCAGCGCCGCGTTGCTAATGTTCGCATTGTTGGGATCGCCGATGTAGGAAAGATTGCCATTGATCACCAACGGCGTCGTCCCCGCGATTTCCAGTTGCTCGTTGTCCAGGTGGACGTTAGCGCTGACCGTGTGCGTTGATCCCGCGACGCCGAAGCTGTTGATGGATCCCGCGTAATAGTTGAACCCGGCCAGATCGGCGCCCGTGCCGTATTGCTCGCGCCACAGCGGCAGGTCCGCGCCGTCGACCTGTGTATCGGCGTCGGCGTCGCCATTGGTGTTGTCCGTCTGGTTGACAAGCCCCAGGTTGCGCTGCCACACCAGGAAGTCGCCGCCGTCGACGATCGAGTCGCGGTTAAAGTCGGCCGAGGGCGCCGTCACGTTGTTGCGAAACGTCAGCATTGTCCCCGAGATTTCGGTGGTCCGCGCGGCCGTCGTCGCGCCGAGCGTCACGCCGGCCACGGTCACCCCCGTTCCGACGCTGACATTCAAGTTCGCTCCCAACGGTCCCGACAGATTCGCCGAGTGATTGTTGGCGTTGGGAAAGCCGGCGGGCGTCCAGTTGGCGGCGTTCTGCCAGGTCTGGGCGCCAGTCTTCGTGAAGTCCCACGTGTACGGCGTCAGCGTCACGACTTGGGCCTTCGCCGGCGCAGGCAGCGCGGCGACAAGCGTTGTGGCGAACAGGGCGACGACGGCGAAACGAGATGCAAGTGCGCTCTTCATGGTCACATGGTTCCTTAAGGCGCTGCCGCTGTCCCCGGCTGCGCAGGTCGATTGGCCGAAAACTCCGTTCCCGTACGTTCAAGGGAATCGCCGCGGCCCGCGGCCCAAGCCGCAAGACGGGGCCGGCGATCCGCGGCCCACTCCCACCCCAGCGGCGAAGCGCCCCGGCGACGAATAGCTTCTGGCCGATCCCGGCCAGCGCCCCGCTCGGATCCCTCCGGCGAGTTGGGGGCCTCATGACCCCGGAATTTGCAAACGGCGTCCGCG
>JBIOVA010000196.1:0-6482 GCA_044867485.1 Lacipirellulaceae bacterium
CGAGCGCTTCGTCGGAGCCGTCGCCCAAGTCGGCAAATGCGGCGCGCTTGGATTCGCGGAGGCCCTCCCAGACGAGGACGGCCTGGTGCGGCGGGGCAAGGTCGGCGTGGTTCGGAGGCGTCTTCCAGCTCGCGGCCTGGCAGAGTTTTAGTCCGTCCCAAGCGCGGTCGAGCTGCGCCATCGCGGCGGCGAGCGAGTCGACTTCGGCCGCCTCGACGAGCTCGGGGAGCTTGGCGTCGGCGGGAAGCGGCTTGAACTCTCGCACGTCGCGCCACAGGCCGGCGTAGTCGGGCGACGTGCCGACGCCTTTCATGAAATCGAGCGCTTTGGCCTGGTCCATGTCGCCGGCGACCAGGCACATGATCGCCGCAGCGGCGGGGCCGCGGTGCTTGCCGTGATGGCAGTGGAGGAACACGGGGCCCTCGATTTCGCGAACGACGCGCGCGAGGGCGGCTTGGGCCTCGGCGTCAACGCCATCGTAGCCGATGGGGATGTGGATGTAGCGAAGGCCGTGGGCCTTGGCCGCGGCGATGTCGGGCCGGGCGCCATCGACGCTGACAATCGTGCGGACGCCGAGCTCGGCGATTTGCTTGTACGCGGCCTCGCCGTGGGGCTCGCCGCCGGAGTAGAGGTTTGAAGAGAGTTGGCGGAGGTTCTCCAGGCTGGAGGCTGGAGGCTGGAGACTGGAGGGTTGGGGAGCTGGAGCGGGCGGGTTTTGCGCGAGGGCGGTGAGGGCGGCGAAGGCCAAGGGCACGGCGAGGGCTCCCGCCACTCCGCACCGCCATTTAGAAAAACTGCGGGCAGAGCTCGGCTTTGGAAGAATAACACGTTTGCGCGGACTCAAGTCATGATTTGTGACCGCCCGATGGCGGCGAGGCGCCGCGAACATGCGGGTCGTCGGTCGTCGACGAGCGACAAATGTCATGGGAGTTGTGTCCGATCTTGTCCGCTTATAGTCCTTGGTGGAAGGCGCCACGGTCGTCAACGTTCCGGGGCGCTTCCATAGCGTCCCTGTACGCCAGATGCGCGGGCTCGCGTCAATTGTTGGAAAACGCTTAGGGAAAGCGCGGGCGCCGTCGTCGGGCGAGGTTCAACCTAGCAGGTTGCGCGGCCAATTTCAGCAAGGAAAATTGGGCGGGCGGAGGGAGCTATACCCTCTCGTGGCCGCCTCAGTTGTCGCGCCTGTGTCACCCAGGAGTACCGCGGGCAGTTGGGCGAATCCGTTGACGCAATCTCGTACTCCAGTTAGCATTCCCGGCAGCAACCTTCTCTATCGTTGAGGCGTTTACGTGCCGAAGCTTAAGTTCGATCTTCAGCGAGTGGTGCAATTCAGCGATCCGCGGGAGATGCCCGCGTATTCCATCGCCGAGGCGGCGCACTATCTGAGGATTCCAGCGGCAACGGTGCGCGCCTGGGTCGTGGGCACAACCACTGGTCGAGGCCAGCGCCGGGTTTTTCGCCACGTCCTCGACTTGCCAGTCAAGGGATTGACTCAACTCTCTTTTTTCAATCTTGCCGAAATCCTCGTCTTGCGTTCATTGCGAGACCGCTACAAGGTCAAGCTGGAATACATTCGACGTGCGTTAGAAAATGTACGGACCGAATTGGGCTGGGAACACCTGTTGATTCAGAAGAATTTTCGCACCGACGGCGTGCGACTCTTCATCAAGCACCTCGGTCGACTTGTCGACGTCGTTGATCCCCAACAGGCATTGCTGCCGGGAGTGATGGAAACGTACTTAAAGCGCATCGACTGGGAAGACGAATTGGCCGCTCGTCTCTATCCGTTTACGCGCACGCAGGTGGAAGCGTCCGCTCCCCGATCAGTCGTGATCGACCCGCTCCGCTCGTTTGGCCGACCTGTCGTAACTCGGTTAGGCGTCACGACGAACGTAATCTTCGAGCGATACCAGGCTGGCGATTCTCGACAACGACTCGCCAAGGAGTATGGCGCAACGGACGAGGAAATCGACGAAGCCATCCGTTGCGAAGCTCCGAGCGCCATTGCCGCCTGACGCAGGGCCGATCTTTTTTCTGGATCGCGACCTAGGTCGGTACGACGTGGCTAATGCTTTGCGAGGCGCCGGTGCGCGCGTCGAGGTCCATGATGAGCATTTCAAGACGACAACCAAGGATCCCGAGTGGCTTGACGCGATCGGTCGACGGCGATGGGTCTTGCTTACGAAGGACCGGCACATACTCACGCGCGCGCCGGAAGTGATCGCACTTTTGCGGGCGAACACTCATGCGTTCGTTTTGACACAGTCGCGCAATCGAGAGCTGACCGGGGAAGCAATCGGAAAAGCCTTCGTCAACGCCCTGCCGCATATGCTTCGACTCGTCAGAAAATACTCGCCGCCGTTGTTAGCGAGAGTAACGCCTGCCGGCTCGGTCACTGAAATTGAGGGATATCGCCGTTTCCTTGACCGAATTCCTCTTCGGTGATATTGCCTACTCATCCGTCACGCAGCCTTCGCTGGCGCTTTTGACGCTTTTGATGTACTTGTAGAGCGTGCCGCGGGTTGCTTTGAACGGCGGGGCTTGCCAGGCCTTGCGGCGTTTGGCGAACTCTTCGTCGGTCAGCGCGACGGTGATGAGATTGCGCTCCGCGTCGAGCGTGATCTTGTCGCCGTTCTTCACCAGCGCGATCGGCCCGCCGACTTGGGCTTCGGGCGTGACGTGGCCGACGATGAAGCCGTGGCTGCCGCCGCTGAAGCGGCCGTCGGTGAGCAGGGCGACGTCGGCGCCCAGGCCCGCGCCCATGATGGCGCTGGTGGGCGTGAGCATCTCGGGCATGCCGGGGCCGCCTTGCGGGCCTTCGTAGCGGATAATCACCACGTCGCCCTTGTTGATCCTCTTTTGCTCCAGCGCGGCGAGCATGTCTTCTTCGCTGTCGAAGCAGTTGGCCGTGCCGGTGAAGACGAGGCCCTCCTTGCCGGTGATCTTGGCGACGGCGCCGTCGGGGCACAGGTTGCCGCGCATGATGCGGATGTGGCCGGTGGCTTTGAGCGGCTTGCCGAGGGGGTGGATGATCGTCTGACCCGGCTTGAGGCCGGGGAGCGGCTTCAAGTTTTCGGCGACCGTCTTGCCGGTGACGGTCATGCAGGAGCCATCGAGGTGGCCGGCCTCCAGCAGCATCTTCATGACGGCGGGCGTGCCGCCGACTTCGTGGAGATCCTCCTGGACGAATTTTCCTGACGGCTTGAGGTCGGCGAGGTAGGGAACGTGGTCGCTAACAGTTTGGAAGTCGTCGATCGTGAGCGGCACGTTCACGCTGCGGGCCATGGCGATGAGGTGGAGCACCGCGTTGGTGCTGCCGCCGAGGGCCATCACGAGGACGATGGCGTTCTCGAACGCGGCGCGGGTCATGACATCGCGGGGCTTGAGGTCGAGCCCGAGCAGATTGAGCACCGCGGCGCCGGCGGCCTGGCACTCCTTGAGCTTGTCGGGATGCTCGGCGGGAATGCTACTCGAATAGGGAAGGCTCATGCCGAGGGCTTCGATGGCGCAGGCCATGGTGTTGGCAGTGTACATGCCGCCGCAGGCGCCGGCGCCGGGACAGGAGCGGCGGACGATCTGCTCGCGCTCCTCTTCGGAGATGCGGCCGGCGAGGAATTCGCCGTAGCATTGGAAGGCGGAGACGATGTCGCGCTTTTGAGGCTGTCGGCTGTCGGCTGTCGGCTGTCGGCCAGAAGGGGAGGCGGCAGGCGTCGTAAATCCCGGTTTGATCGTGCCGCCGTACACCATGAGGGCGGGGCGGTTGAGGCGGCCCATGGCGATGAGGCAGCCGGGCATGTTTTTGTCGCACCCCGGGAGGGCGACCAGCGCGTCGTACCACTGGGCCTGCATGACGGTTTCAATCGAATCGGCGATGAGGTCGCGGCTTTGGAGCGAGTAGCTCATGCCGCTGGTGCCCATCGAGATGCCGTCGCTGACGCCGATGGTGTTGAACCGCATGCCGACCATGCCGGCGGCCTGGACGCCGGCCTTCACACGCGAAGCGAGGTCCCCGAGGTGCATGTTGCAGGTGTTGCCGTCGTACCACATGGCGGCGATGCCGACCTGCGGCTTCTGCATGTCCTCTTCGGTCAGGCCCGTGCCGAAGAGCATCGCCTGGCTGGCGCCTTGGGATTTGGGCTGCGTGATGTGGGAGGAGAATTTGTTGAGCATTGGGAGAGGCTGTAGGCTTTAGGCTTTAGGAAGAAGAGAGAACTCAATTTCGCAGTGAACGGATCAGAGCCCCCAGGACTTTGGAGGTTTCTTCGGCGATGCGGGTGACACCTTCGCAGAACGTCTGCGACAAATAGCCGAGACGTGTTGCGAGTGAGATCTGATATTCCAATTCGCGTGCGGATCCGAAGGCGATGTCGAGGAACCGCAAATATTCCGATTCGGTGTGCCGTGCACAGCCTTCGACGATGTTTGAGGCTGTTGATACCGCAGCGCGACGCATTTGCGACGTTAGCCCGAACTGTTCTTCGCGAGGAAATGCCTGAGTCACGCGGTAAGTCTCGATGGCCAGGTTGTCGGCAAGTTCGAATGCTCGGAGTCGAGTGTGATCTCTCATAGCTGTAGACCTCCGGACTAAAGGTGGAATTGCAACCCTACAGCCTACGGTCTATAGCCTACAGCCTCAAAGAACCAGTTCCATAAAAACGACATCGAGCCAGCGTCCGAACTTGGTTCCGATTTGCGGCATACGGCCGACTTCGGTGAAGCCGTGGCGCGCGTGCAGGGCGACGCTAGCCGTCTGTTCGGAGTCGATGACGGCGACGATGACGTGCAGCCCCAGTGTGCGGGCGCGCTCGATCTGGTCGGTCAGAATCGCGGAGCCGACGCCTTGGCGATGGCAGTCGGATCGCACGTAGACCGAATTCTCGACGGTGAAGCGGTATCCGTTTCTGGCGCGAAAGGGATTGAGGGCGCCGAATCCGATGATCTCGCCGTCGCGCACGGCCACGGTCACCGGATGAATGGCCGGGCGGCTCTCGTATTGCCGCCGGCGCTCGTCGGCGGTCACCGGCTCGTCGTCGTACGTGGTCGTCGAGACGGCCACGTAGTGGTTGTAGATGTCGGTGATCGCGCCGAAGTCGGCGGCGTCGGCAAGGCGGATGGCGAGGGCCATGGGGGGCAGGGTTCAGGGTTCGGGGTTCGGGGTTCAGCCCGGGGTGGCGCCGCGTCATGGGGTTAGCCGCGACGCGGAGGTCCGCCGCAGCGGAGCGCTGACGCAGCGCTCGAATTGGATTATGCGATCCTACGGAGGGGCGGGAAGGTGCGTCAATCGTTGCGGTCGGCATGAGCGTCATTGGCGGCGCCGCCGTCGCGCGGCCGGGATGGGGCCGATCCTTCCCAGCGGGGCGTTGGCGCGGCGGGCGGCGGCGACAGACTGGGAGACATAGCGCCCCGGCGGTTCGAGGACGACGTAGTTTTGAGAGGCGATTTTCACCGATGAGGTTCACCAGCGACGCGGCCATGCTTGCGATCTATCCACGCCCGACGGACGAGCCGGCTCCGGCGTGCGCTGCGGCGCCCGAGACGGTCATGCTGGCCAGCGGCGAACTGGCGGTGCTCGACGGGCTCGGCCGGGAGCATCTGCACCTGCTGCAGTGGGAGCAGGAGCAAAAGTTCGCCCGGGCGATCGTCGCGTTCCCGGCGGGGTCGCCGCAGCGGGCGCTGATCCTCGGACAGGCGTACGACACGATCTCGACGATTATCGCGCGGCAAGATGCGGCGCTGGCCGCCGAGCGGGGCGAGGCGGGCGGCGGGCCGTTAGTGATGGGGTACCACCAGAAGTACGCCCAGTTTGCGTTGAAACTTTTGGAACTTCAGGTGGCCCGCGGGATTGGGCGGCCGCGGCTGTTTGAGATTGGCTACGGCTCGGGCTTGCTGCTGCGGGCGGTGCGCGACTACGGGTACGAGGTGGGCGGCATCGAGGTATCGGCCGCGATGCGCCAGCGGGCCGCGGCGCTCATGGGCGAACGATACGCTGACGGCCTCATGCTCGGCGACTTCCGGCAGATTTCCCCCGAGGATTTGCCGGGGCGGCCGACGCTGATCTACTGGAACGATGTGTTGGAGCACGTGCCAGTGGACGAGGCGGCGGAGTATCTCGCGCAGGCTCATCGCTTGCTCGCGCCGCGGGGGCAGTTGGTGACGATTACGCCGAACTGGATCTTGCGTCCCAGCGACGTGACGGCAGATTTCTGCCCGCCGCGCACCGAGGCGCGGGGGTTGCACCTCAAGGAGTACCGATTGGCGGAAGTCGCGCGGATGCTGAGGCGTGCGGGCTTCCGCCGCGTGGCGACGCCGCTGGGGACGACGCGGACGCGCGTGGTGTTGTTCGGCGGCGGCGGGCGGCTCGTGAAGCAGCTCATCGAGCCGGCGATCGAGCGGCTGCCGCTGAAAACGGCGCGACTCTTGTGCCGCGGATTCGCGATGTCGTGCACGATTGCGACGAAGTGAGGGTCGGCAGTTGAGTCGTT
>JBIOVA010000197.1:0-8882 GCA_044867485.1 Lacipirellulaceae bacterium
CCTGGCAGATATAATCGCTGATCCGCGCGACGTATGCCGGATAGTCGACAACCGCGATCGACTCTCTCGTCCGGCGGTTGTCGGTCGGCAAGCTTTCGTTGACCCAACTCTGGCCGGCCGGCGAGAGCATGCCCTTGACCGCCTGGTCGAGGTCAATCGCGGAGGCGAAATCGAGATCGTACACCTCCACTTGCAGGCCCCCGGCGTCGGGCGGCAGAAAGCCCGCGGCTTCGACGCTTGACACGAAAATCACGTTGTCGCGCATCGTCCACACGTGCCCTGAGGCCGACAGCAACGAGTCGAGCACCTTTTGCCACGGCTGTCGCTCGAACGCGGCGGTGACGACCGTGTCGGAGGAACCGGCGAATACGATGTTCAGCTTCTGCGTCTGCGCGATCATCGCGATTACTTGCCGCAAGGAACCCTCGCGAACCATGAGCGAGACGAGACCGTTCTGTTCGTCGTTGACCGCAACGTGATCCGCCGGCTGCGTTCCTGGAAACGGGAGCAGGAGACTGGATTGACCGTCGCCCGTCGGGGTCGGCGCGGCTGGAACGACGCCCGCCGGTGCGGCCGCGACGGGCGCTGCGAACGGATTTGGCCGCGGCAGCGTTTCGGGAGGCGCTGCCACGGACCCCGTCGCTCCGGCGTCGGTGGTCGCGCCAATGCCCGCCGCCTTGAGGTAGGCCGACACGGCGCTCTCGATGTCGACGGGCGCCTGAGCCGCGGCGGCTGGCGCGGGGGGCACGCCCGTGGGAACGGTGAGCACTGGCAGGTCGTTGATGGATTGCTGGGCCGGCGCCGCGGGCGATGTCAGCGTGAGCGCGCAGCACGCCGCAACCCACGCCGCCGTCCTGGCGATGCGCATCATTCCTAGACAAGTTGCCCGACCTGCGTGCATGCCCCCCTCCGAGCAAGCCGCGCGGCTGTCAGTCGATCGTCAGCGATCCAACGTCGATTCGCTCAGCACGATTCCCGCGGATGAGATTTCGGTGATTCGATAAGGTCCCACGAAGTCGCCTACGTGGTAGTCTTGCGTTCCAATGCGGGCCACGCGCTGGCCGTCGGCGATGAAGATGATGGCGCTCGCTGCATTGCGCAGCTCCTCCAGCGACGTGGCTCCTGCCTCTCCCGTCTCGGCAATCGCGGCTCGCTCGACCGGGGCGATCCAAGCCGGCGCCGCCATCGGGTCGAAACCAACAAGTTTGTCGAGCGCCGGCTTCGGCCAGTCGTCGTCCTGGGCAAACTTGCCGAACGGATTCGCGCCCGGCTCCGTCGCCGAGGCCGCGAGCTCGTCCACCGCCAGTTCGCCTGTCGCCGGCGCGGCCGCTTCAGCAGCTTGCGAAGCGTCGTCGCCGTCGCCCTGACCTCCAAAGTTCACCGCCAGCACGCAGACCAACGCCGCCGCCAACACTCCCACAAGTGCGAGCTTGCCGCGGGTGGCGCCGACGCGATCGCGTTGCGCTCGCTTCATAGAGCCCCCCGCTGTTCGTCTTTATCGTGTGAATCGGATTGGTAATACAGTTGAAATGTGACTTGCAGGGGATACGCGGCGGAATCGGCGGACCGCGCTGCGTCCAACCGCGCCACTCTCGTGAGCTGCGTAAGGTGGTCAATCGCGGCAAGATAGCGGCAGATGCTGGCGTAGCTGCCAGATAGCACGTACGACACTTCGACCGTCGAGTGCGTCGCGTGGTGCTGCGGCACGCCCGTTTGGGACTGCCTGATCTCCAAATCGAAGTCGCCGGCCAGGCGGGCGGCCTGCTCGACGAACGACGACGGCGCAACCTTGGTCGGCATGCGGCGCTGCGTGCGGGCGGCTGCCTGCTTGAGCGCTGCGAGTCGCTCGGTGAGTTGGCGGTGGTCGGCGGCGATCTTGTCGCCGGCTGTGGAGAGTTTGCGGATCTGTTCGCTGCTTTCGGCGCGCTCCGCCGCCTCCTGCTGCATCGGCGCGTACAGTCCTTCGTAGAACAAGGCGGCAATGCCGACCGCGACGGCGGCGCCGGCAGCGTGCACCATCCACGATTTGGGCGCGACGCCTTGGGGAAGTAGGCTGTTCATGATTCGGACAGTCCTCCGCGGAACGTCAAAAGACGCATTCAATCGTGTGTTTGTTGTGGGCGACTTCGCCGCTGGTAACCGCCTCGGACGTCACGATCTTGGCCGACGTGAACGGCGCGTTTTGAAGCGCTTTCGCAAACTGCGAGATGTCGTATCCTTCCGTCGTCGCCACGTCGAGCACGAGGCGACTCTCGGGGTCGACCGCGTCGGGCTTGACCGCCCCGTCGGGCGCAAAGTTCATGCGCTCGACGAACACGTTGCCGTCGGTGGCCGCCACCGCCTCGCCGACGACGGCGAGCAGCGCCGCGATGGGGCGCTGTCGCGAGAGTTCAAGCGTCGTCTGTTGGTCGCGCACGAGCCGGGCCGCTTCGACGCTCAGCCGACGATTGGCCTCGGCCTGCCGGCGGATCGGCTCGTAACGCGCCGCCAAGGCCTCGTGGACGTGGATCGCGTCGCGGCGGAGCGTCCATGCCCAGCCGCCCAGCGGCACGATGACAATGACCACGGCGCCCACCGCCACCGCCCACAGGCGAATGAGCCGAATCGCTTGGGAGCGAAACTCGGCGCGCGGCGACAGGAGATTCACGCAGTGGGCCATGCGTCCTCCCAGGCCAGGGCCGAGGCGGCCAGCGCCGGACCGAGCAAATGGGCCGGCGGCAGGCGATCGGCCTCGGCGGGACGCTCCGCGGGCAGCCGCCACGGCTGCACGTCGAGGTCCAGCGTCGACGCGAGTTGCCGATCGATGCCCGCCAGCGAGGCGCCGGCGCCGAACAGGTAGAGCCGCTCGGGCCGGGCGCCGCGGGTTTGGCTTTGCCAGTAGCCAAGCGTGCGCCGCAGCTCGCGTTCCAGAGCGTGGAGCGGATCAGCCAGCGCCTCGCCGACGGCGCCGTCTCCGGCCCCTTCGGCGTCGGCGTTCGACAACCCGTGTCTCTGCAGAAGCAACTCGGCATCGCCCGCGGTAACGCGGAGGGCTTCCTCGGCGGCCGCAACGAATGCCGCGAAACCGCAGTCCTTGAGACACCGCACGATAGCGGGTTTTCCTTCGTGGACCAGGCACATCGTGGCGCGAGCGTAACCCCAGTCAAGAGCCGCGACCGTTCGCAGCGGATGCGGAGCGTCGGCCATCGTCGCCGCGCGGGCCAGGGCCCAGGGCAGCGAGTCGACCGCACGACAGTTCCAACGACTGGAGGCGACGTCGGCGGCGATTCTGTCGGACCACGCCGTCGGGGCAGTCACCACGTTGAGTTTGCCGGCCTGCAAGCTGGCCGGCCAAGAACCCATGACCCGCCCGGCGAGCGACTGATGCATCTCGGCCTCGACGACCGCGGCGAGATTGTCGCCGCCGCGGCGGGACGCAACGGGTTTCTCAACCTGCACAGTTTCACACAACGCCATCGGCAGCACGGCGGCCGCCGAGGCGCCGCTGAGGCGATCGCAGAGCGACGCCGCGGCTTGGATTTCGTCGGCCGACGATTGCGGTTTCAGAGCGGCGAATGCTTCGGCGTTCCACCGCTGGCGTCGCGGCACGATGGCGGCGGCGCGAATCGAGTAGGCCCCGCCGCGGCGTACCGCCTGCGCGGTCTTCACGCAGGCGCCGCCCACGTCGATGCCAACCCAGCCGGTGGTTCGCTTTCCCAACATGCGATCGCCTCGCCCGATCAATGGACGTCCGCTTGCGTGAACGTCGACAGGTCAAAAATCGGCAGCATCACCGCCAAGACGACGACGGCCACGACGGCGCCCATGATCACCGTGATCATGGGCTCCAGCAGCTTCACGGCCGACCGCATGCGCGTCTCGGCTTCTTCCACGTAGTAGCTGCCGAGCATGTGCGACACGTCCGCCAAGTTGCCGGTGCGTTCGGCCGTGAGGAGCATCTCGCGGGCCGAGACCGGCACAATATCCGCTTCGGACAACGGTCCCTCCATGCCGCGGCCGTTGATGACCGAGTTCGCCAGGTCGTCGAGCAGGTCCTTGTAGACGGAGTTCGCGCTGGCCTGACGGCACAGCCGCAGGCATTCCAGCAGCGGGACGCCGCTCTGCAACAAGAGGCCCATCATCCGGCACATGCGGCCGATAAGCAGCGGACGTGTGACATGGCAGATCACGATGCCACGCAACAGAACCGTGTCCACAACGCGCCGGCCCTGTTCGGTGCATCTCCAGGCGTAGGCCGCGGCCAAGCCGCCGCCGACCGCCGGACACCACAGCCACCAGCGCGTTTGCAACTCCGCGGCTACGCCGAGCAGCATTCTGGTGACCGCGGGCAGCGGCGTCTCATACTGCGCGAAGATGTCGGCAAACTTCGGCAACACAACCATCACGAGCGTGGCGATCACCGACGTGGAGATCACCGTGAGTAGGATCGGATAAGTGGCCAACGACTTGAGCGACTGCCGCAATCGGATTTCGCTGCGCTGCATTTCGGCAAGCTGTTGGAGCACCTCGGCCATTCGGCCGGACGCCTCGGCCGCGGCGACGGTCGCAATGTAGGCGCCGTCGAAGACGTCCGAATGCTGCTTGAGCGACTCGGAGAGCGTATTGCCGCTCATCACCAGTTGGTGTACGTCGGCGAGCACCTCGGCCAGAAACGGACGTTCGCACTGCGAGACCAACGACGACAAGGCCGAAGCGAGGTCGACGCCGCTCTTGGTCATGATCGCCAGTTGGGCGGTCATGTCCGCGACGTCTTGCTTGCGAACACGGCCCTTGCGAGTGAATTCGGCCCGCTCCGCGTCCTCCATCTCGGGCACGTCGAGCGCGTGCCGATCGCCCCCGACGGCAGCATTCGGCATGCCCGGCGGACGCGACGTTGTCATGTCAAATGTTGCGGCTTGCATCGTCAACGCGATTCCTACTCGAAGAACGCCACTCGGGCGACTTCTTCCAGGCTGGTTTCTTCCAATTCCGCGAGCCGCAGGCCGCTATCCAGGAGCGACTTGTGGCCCTGCTCCGTCTGCCATTTGCGAATCAGGTCGAGCGACGGATCGCGGGCCACGATGCCCCGTAGCTCGCCTTCGCAGGGCAGGACTTCGTAAATGCCTTTGCGGCCGTGAAAGCCGGTGTCGAAGCACTCCCGGCAGCCTTCGCCGCGCGAGAAGCTGCGGCGCTTGTCGCCGTGGAAGTGTATTGCTTCGAGATACTCCGCCGTGGGATAAAATGTCGTCCGGCAATGCGGGCAGATCGTGCGGACCAGCCGCTGCGCCACGACGCCCACCAGCGCCGCGGCAAGTTTGTAACTCTCGACTCCCATGTCCATCATCCGCAGCACGGCGCCGGCGCTGTCGTTGGTGTGCAGCGTGCTAAGCACGAGATGGCCTGTCAGCGCGGCCTGGACGGCCACCTGCGCCGTTTCGGCGTCTCGGATTTCGCCGACCATGATCACGTCGGGATCTTGCCGCAGGATCGACCGCAGGGCGCCGGCGAAGGTCACGCCGCGCACGGATTCGATCTGCACCTGATTGACCAGTTCAATCTGATACTCGACCGGGTCTTCGACGGTGACGATGTTGCGGTGGACGCTCTTGATCAGCTCGAGCGCCGAGTAGAGCGTCGTCGTCTTGCCGCTGCCGGTGGGACCGGTCACAAGCATCAGGCCGTACGGCTTACGCAGCAGTTTCTTCACGACGTCGAGCACCGCCGGCGGCATGCCAAGTTCGTCGAGGTTGAACGTGAGCCGCTGCTTGTCGAGCACGCGGAGCACGACCTTCTCGCCCAGCACCGTAGGCAACGTCGAGATGCGCAGGTCGACTTCCTTGCCGTCGGCCACCACCTGGCAGCGACCGTCCTGCGGGATGCGGTGCTCGGCGATGTCCATCTTTGCCATCACCTTGATGCGCGACACAATCGCCGGATAAATGTCCCGCCGGGGCCGCAGCACCTCGACCAACTGCCCGTCGACGCGATAGCGCACTGTGGCAAACTTGCGGCCCGGCTCGATGTGGATGTCGCTGGCGTTCTTCCGCACCGCCTGCAGCACGAGGTAGTTCACCAGGTTGATGACCGGGCTGCCTTCGACGAGCTGGTGGACCGACGCCACGTCGACGTCGGCCGCGTCGGCCCGCAGCTCGATGGCGGCGTCGTCGAGGTCGGCGGTCACGGCGTCGACGTGGAAGTCGTCCTCGTAGGCCCGCCGCATCATTCGTTCGATGGCAATCTTGAAGCCGAACACGGGTCGCACGGTCAGCCCCGTGGTGCGCTCGATGCGGTCAACCTTCTCGAGGTCGAGCGGATCGTCGCTGACGACCGTCAACTCGTTGCGCACGCGGAACAGGGCGATCACGCCCAATCGCTCGGCAAACTGCCGAGGCAGGAGGTGCACGGCGTGCGGGTCGAGCAACCCCTCGCGCAGCCGCACCGCGGGCACGCCCAACTGCGCCTCGATGAAAGGCAGCAGCTCGTCCTCGGTGACCATGCCCATGTCGAGCAGGGTTTCGCCGAGCCGCTGCCCGCTCTCGGCCTGGCGCGAGAGAGCCGTTTCCAGTTCGTTCTCGCCGATGAGTTTGGCGTTGATCAGCCGCTGGCCGAGCGGACTGCGCGCAATCGCCCCGCCCGTCGCGGGGCGACTGGCGACGGCGCGATCGGCGGATGGTTCGGCCACGGCGGTCATTCGGCGAAGCTGCCCACGGCGGATTTGACGACCTCGTACTGCTCGAACTTGTCGCCCACGCCCGTGATGCGCAGGATGTCGCCGCACAGCGAGTTGACCGCGGCCAGCTTGACGCCGCCGCCGCGCGATTCGATCCGTTCGCGCAAGTCGATGAGCATCTCCAGCCCGGCCCCATCGATCAGCGGCGTCTCCTGCAGGTCGATCACGAGCATCGGCCGACCGGCGCCCAGCCCGTTCAGCGCCGCCGAACGCACCTGGGCGCACTGCTCCCCGGCGAGCGGCGCCTGCGGCCGCACGACGCGCACTGCGCCTTGCTTCTCGACGGGAACCATGTCGCGGCGCCTCCCTCTAGAGTGGCAAGCTCACCGTGAACGTGCTGCCTTGGTTAAACTCGCTTTCCACGATGATCTCGCCGCCGTGCATCCGCACCACCTCGCGGGCCAGCGACAGGCCCAGGCCGGAGCCCGTCTCCGCCTGCACCCGCGGGTCGTCGCTGCGGAAGAATTTGTCGAACACCTTGTGCAGCTCCTCGGGTGCGATGCCCACGCCAGTGTCCTGGACCGCAATGCGGAGCTTACCGTCCTCAACTTTGACTTTGAGCGACACGCGCCCGCCTTCCGGCGTGTACTTGGCGGCGTTCCCCAGCACGTTGACCACGACCGCGACGATCTTGTCCTTGTCGAGCTGCAACTCGGGCATCTTCGGCGGCAGCGAGACGTCGAATTCGATCGACTTCTTCTGCATGAGCGTCTCGACCTTCGACAGCACCTCGGCGAACATCCGCTCCGTTTCGACCTTCTGGCGGTCGATCATAATGGCGCCGACTTCCATGCTGCTGATGCTCAACAGGTCGTCGATGAACCGAGCCAGCCGCGTCGTCTCGCTGTTGATGATGTTGCAGAACTCGCGCTGCAGGTCGACGTTGATGCACTCAGCCGTGGCAAGCGTTTCGGCGTAGGCCTTGATGTTCGCCAGCGGCGTGCGCAGCTCGTGCGTCGCCGTGTCGATAAACCGGTCGCGGGTCTGCTCCGCCAGCTTCTGCTGCGTGACGTCGCGGAGCGACCACACGAATTTCCGGCCGGCATCGCCGCCCAGCGGCAGGCGGGCCACGCGCAGTACGCGATCCGCGTCGGCCACCTCGCACACCGCGGTGCGACGCTGGCCGCTGGGGGCCAGCAATTCGTTGCGGCTGGCTTCGTTGGCCATGGGAAGCAACCGATCTTCCAGCGAGCTGCCGTGGAGCGCCGTGGCCGCGTCGGCCTGTCCCAACAGCGCGGCGACCGCCTCGTTGGCGAATTCGATGCGGCCGCTGGCGTCGGTCACCGCCACGCCGTCGGAGAGCCGCTGGAGCACGTCCTCGAACCGGGCGTCGTTGCGCTCCTCTGCCGTGTCGTCGAGCACGGTCGCAATGTTGCTCGGGACGGTTTGATTCTCGAGGGCCGTGATGCGATCGACGACGCGATTCCACCCCAGCGAGACCGCGTCGCGAGCGCGAACCGGCTGGAGGGCGACTTCTTCGCCCAACGGAAGTCGCGCCGCGCCGCTCAAGGACGTCTCCACCTGGGCGAGCGGTCGAACCAGTCGCCGCAGCAGCCAAGCGCCGACGGCCACGAGCGCTAGCGGCGCGAGCAGCACCAACGGCGCACGCCGCGCGGTGGCCCGCGCGCTGGCCAGGAGCGTTTGCTTCACGACGGCGAGTCGCAGCTCGCCCAGCCGTTTGCCGCCCGCCTCGAGCGGGGTGCGGTACTCCTGCATAGGCCGGCCGTGGCCGTCGACATAGTCGACGCGCAAAACGCCGTCCACGACGCCGCGCGCACCAACCGGCTCGTCGGCGGCGTCGCCCGTCCGACCTGCGGTCGTGTGGGCGACGACCTTCCCGTCATCCCCAATGACCGCGCAGAAGTCCGCCTGACAGTCGGCGCGAATTCCTTCCAGAACGGCGTCGAGCCCCTCGGCGCGATGACGCAACAAGTGAATCTGCAGCGCCGCGGCGGCGCTATCCAACCGCGACAGCACCGCGTCGGCCACCCGGTCGTTCACCACGGTGTGCGAGGTGATCGCGGCGCCAGCCGCCAACCAGCAGACCGCCGCCAGGCTAAAGCACAGATAGAACGCGACGATCTTGCGGGACAATCCCGGGTTGGCTGCACGGCGAAACATGGCATCGATTCAATCCGGGAATTCGAGTGGCACGCCCAAGGTCCGCCGCAGG
>JBIOVA010000198.1:0-4353 GCA_044867485.1 Lacipirellulaceae bacterium
ACGATTCTAGGCAGTTGAAGTCAGTTCGCAAGGTCGTTCGGCAGGGATGGTAGAACACTCAGATTCACCGGCGGTGTCCAATTTTGCTCGCCGAGGGTCTATCCATACAAGCGGCGCGCTCGCCGAACGAACAGGGCGAGAACGGCGCTCAAGACGAAGGTGGATGGTTCGGGGATCGACCAGACGGCAATTCCCCGACGACCATCCGCCAATCCAAACCCGAACGCGATTTGTGATATCGAATTGATCGAGTTTGCCACTTCCCCCATGGCCCCGATGTCGGATGACAGCTCTAAGTCGGCAATCGTACTCCCCAAGAACGGCGCGCCTTTTTGGAGTATCTCCTTTACTCCCGCCGACGGATCAAACAAAAAGATTGCTGCATTATCAGCCGCTCCGCCCGGCGTATCCACTAATTCCGCAAGGAAGGCCATTTGGCCGGAATTACTCAGTGAGATTGGCGGATCGAAGAATCGACCGTCGGAGAACTTGCTGAATTCGCCGCTGCCGCCCGGAACAGGGTCTCCGGCGCGGGCTACCTGATGCAAGCCGCTCTGGTCGATGTAAAGTATCGCTTCCTTGTCCCCTGCGCTGCCAGTCTCCGTCACATCGGCAAGTAAGGCGAGGTCTCCCACAGCATTTTGTGAAGGGCTTGAGAATCTAGAGAATCGCCCTGGCGCACCCGCGACGCTTTCCCCGTAACGGATGACCGGACTCAACATCGCCCCGTTTTGCCTATATATCGCCGGTCGATTCGACGTATCGCTCTCGCCGCGCACGCCGGCAAGAAAAGTCAGCTGACCGATGTCATTAAGGGCGATGTCGCTGCCAAAGTTTTGGAACACGCCCAACCCGTCCGGCGTCGCTTGCCCCGTTCGAACAACTTGGGTGAGCGTCGCGCCATCGCTACGAAAGACCCCCGAGCCTAAAGGGTCTCCAGTCGGATTGGCAAATGTTCCAGCAAAGGCGACATGCCCCACGTTGTTCAACGAGACGTTATACAAGTTCCACAATTGTCCGTTGCCGTCAGGCGCGGGCTGTCGACTTCGCGCAATTTGCTTGAGGGTCGTCCCGTCAGCAAGGAATACGCCGATGGCGAACCCGTCCTCAGGCGGCTTGTTCACGCTCGCTTGGAACGCGAATTGTCCAGCGTCATTGAACGTGGGCTGATAGCCAAATTCGGCGAACTCAAGACCTACCTCTCCCGTTGACTGTCCGTCTCGCGCAAGTTGTGTGATGAGCCCGTCGCCCATGTTCCAAATGCCATACCCTTCGAACTCGCCGCCCAGCGTGACGAAGGTCGTGCCTTGCATGACGGCATATCCTGCGTCATTGAGGATGACATCGTGCCCGATTGTATCGATCTTATGCGTGCTGCCCTCGATTGATTGACCCGCTCGCGCCAGTTCGACAAGGTTTATCCCGCGCGCACGAAATACGGCTTGGTTATTCCGCCGACCGCTATTTGAACCGCGCAGTGAAGCATAAAAAGCGACGTCGCCGGAGTCATTTATTACGGGGGTCGCTCCAGAGAAGAAGGCAAGGGATCCACCCTTGGGCGATGCGACGCCGTCAATCGCTACAACCGAGATGCCGGCGTGAGCGGGCGACGATGCCATCAGGGTGAAAGGGCACACGCCGGCCCTCAACGCCTGTAATATTCGTTTGAGACTCATTTGGAAGTGCAATGGGAGTTCGTCTGATATCGAAGCGACGATTAGCCACCGAGCGTTCCCCTGCGCGAACGTGACCGCGCACAAGGCATCAATGAACCGACAAACTGATTCTAACTAATAATCTCGATGATGCGGTCGCAAATCGCAACTTCAGCATACAGGGATGCAATTGAAGCCAGTGGGAATGGCGAGGCGTCAACAGCGAAGTTAACTACGGCTCACGCGGAAATTGCCGTTAAATCATCCAGCCAGCATTCCACGAGCGTGGCCTGGTTGGCGTTACGGTCGAGCTCTGCTTCGGCCTCCAACGTGCGGTCGAGCGCCGCGAGGGCGGCGTCGGCCCCTTCGCCGCGGTCGACCGCCTCGCGAATCGAGTTGCGCAACACCTCCGCCGCCAGCAGGATGAGGAGGCGGAATCGTTGGCGCCGGGCGTCGGCCTCTTTGCCGGCGGCGGCGATGAAGTCGTCGAACTCGCGGGCCAACGGGCCGGGGTCGAAGTCGCCATGGCGCCACAGCGCGGCGAAGCGGTCCCGCAGCGGCCAGAGCAGCGGGTCGGCCAGGTCCCGCGCGCGGGCGAGGCTGCCGCTGCTGCGCTCGGCGAGCTGCGCGGCCGAGGCGGCGTCGGGCGCCAATTGCTGAGCGAGCGCCAACTCGCGGACGCTGTCGGACGGCAGGCCGTGGAAGCGGACCACTTGCACGCGGGAGAGGATGGTGGGCAGTTGGCGGCTGCGGCTCGTGCCGATGAGGATCAACAGCGCGGCGGGGGGCGGTTCTTCGATCAACTTGAGGAGTGAGTTGGCGCTCTCGACGTTGAACCAATCCGCGTCATCGATAATGCCCACACGGCGGCGGCCCATCAGCGGCCGCAGGGCGAGTTCGTGGCAAAAGCCTTCGCGATGGCGGTGATTTTCGTCGCCGATGAACTGGTCGATTTGCAGGAATTTTTTACCAGGGCGGCGCGCGACAACGTGCACGTCGGGGTGGCTTGCCGCGTCGCACATGATGCACGACTGACAGGCTCCGCACGGGGCGAGCGCCGCGTCGTTGGCCCGTTCGCAGAGTAGCGACTTGGCGAGCTGGAGAGCGAAGGCGCGCTTGCCGACGCCTTCGGGGCCCACCAGCAGGTAGGCGGACGCCAAGCGGCCCGCCGCAATGCTGCGGCGGAACTGCTCGACGACGGCATCGTGACCGTGAAGGCCTTGCCACATGGCGGGGCTGCGGGCGTGGTTTGTGAGACGAAATCGCGGTGAATCGTGCTCCTCCATGAGGAGCGGCGCGTGAGCGTCGATCCATGATCCTATCGCTGGCAAGCTCCGGCGCGAATTGGCGATTGGGGCGGGAATAGAATGAGGGTGGGGCGAGGGGTCACAGAAGGGCGCGGCAGCGCTCGCGCTGCCGGCTAACACCATCGAAAGCAGGCGGGCGTGACCGAGTCGAAATCACCGACGCCGCAGCGATTTGTCCGCTGCCCGCAATGCGGGGAGCGGCTGCGGGTGCGCGCCCAGGATGCCGGGCGCCGAGCGCGGTGCGGCAATTGCGGGCAGGTGTTCGCCGTGGAATTGCCGGACGCCGCGGCGGAATCCGAGCGCGCCGTCGCCACGGCGGGCGCCGTGGCTATGGCGCTGGCGCCCGCGCCCGAGTTGATCACCTTCGAATGCTCGCTGTGCCAGACGCGAATCACCGCGCGAACGGTCGACATGGGCCGCATCGCGGCGTGCCCCGACTGCGGGCGGAAGAACGTGGTCCCGCCGCCCCAGAAGGCGAAAGCGCCGGTCGCGCCGCCGGCGATGCAGGGGGAACAATACGAGGTGTGGGGCGTCGACGAGGCGCCGCGCCAGTTTCCGACCGCTGCGAAGTTGATCCCCGTCGATTGCCGCGTGTGCCAGACGCTGATGTATGCCCCCGCGGATCGCGTCGGCCGCGAAATCAAGTGCCCGGATTGCGGCGCGATGACGAAGGTCCTTCCGCGGCGATCGGCGAAACCCACCGGGCCGGCACTGGTGGCGGACGGCGAGGAATATCAAGTCGACGAGACGGCGCCGCCGGAGGCGCGGCCGTTCGCGATGCCGATCTCCGTTCGCGACGCCGAGCTGCACACCTCGGCGCGGGCGACGACGGTGGGCCCGGACGGGCGGCTCATCGTACAGAAACTGCCGGAGCACCAGCGACGGCCCGTGCGGCCGGCCGTGCCGCTGGTGCAAGGCGCGTGGCGGATGCTCGTGACCGAGGAGATCATTGCGCGGTGGGTGCTGCTTTCGATTCTATTCGGCGCCGCGGGGTGGCTGTTCCACGATTCGATCAACACGCCGATCGGGGGCGTGACGGCGATCGGCGCCATTTTTCTCATGCTCATGGCCGTGGGCGTGACCGTGCTATGGCTGACCGTGGCGGGACCGTTATTCCTGGCGATCGTGGCAGAGAGCACCGACGGGCAGGATCGGCTGCAAGAGCCGCCGCAGTGGACGGCGTTCGACTGGTTTGTCGAGTCGTTCTATTTCATCACAGCGGCGGCCGCGGCGGGGTTGCCGGCGCTGGGGGCGTGGCGGGCCGCGGCGGCGTTCTCGGAGCCGGCACGGGCGGCATTGGCAGCGGGCGTGGTGCTGCTGATTTTTCCGCTGGCGCTGTTGGGGGCGATGCTTGAAGGCACGCCGATGGGCGTCATCTCGCCGCGGTTGAT
>JBIOVA010000199.1:0-19668 GCA_044867485.1 Lacipirellulaceae bacterium
TGACGAGCGCGCGAATGGCTCGCGCCTCGCGCCTCGTAACTCGCGCCTGTCTTTTTGTTCCGTCCGAACATGGCCGATTCTCTCTTCTCTCTGCTGAGTCGCTTGTTTGCCCCAAGTTGAGTGTGTCGAGGTCAGAGGTCGGAGGTCAGTTGCGAATCCTGACCTCCGACCCCTTCTGCTAATACTGCGGGCCTTTCCCGCCGGTGAGGTTGGTGGTCGCGGGGAGGCCCGCGTCGAGCTTCAAGGTTTGCGTGGTGACGCTGACGATGCCGGGGACGAGGATCACGCGGAGCGGTAGCGCGGCGGCGGGCGTGGCGACTGACGGTTGCGGCCACTCCGGACCGGCGAGCATCGCTCGCCGCACCGCCGGCTTGCCGTTGAGGCCGCGCGTGTCGAGCGTGCCTTGCGGGGGGTTCTCGTCCGTTTCGTCGTCGACCGACAGCAGGCGATACCAGCGGACGAGGAAGCGGCCGTTGTTGGGGTTAACGCCGGCGACGGCGACCCACTGGCCGGCGCCGATGCCGTCGAGGGCCAGGTCGACGAAATCGGCGGGCTCTGACGCTACGCCGCCGCCGCCCTGCGTTTGCGTGGAGTACATGATGAGCTCGCCGCCCGCCTTGATCTGGGCGGGCAGGACGCGCTCGGGCGAGGTCGACTGAACTTCCTGCGAGCGATCGACGACCGGCAGCGGCTCGCGCTTGTGGAAGACGATCACCGAGGCTTCGTAGAGGAACGTGCCAAAATAGCGACTGCTCGGCTGGAGGCCGAGCAAGGCGTTTGTCGTGTTGGGGTTCTGCCTGTCGACTGACTGGCCGGTCGTTCCGCCTTTGGAGTCGTCAGACACTGGGAGGATCATCGCCATCCAGGAGTAGTTGCCGGCGTAGGAGCGACTCATGGGGAAGTCGTCGCTCGAGTTGTTCGGCGTGCCGCTGTCGTTGAGCCGCCACCGCTGGACGCCGGGCGAGTCGGCGTCGCGGGGGACGTCGACCGTGGCGTCGTCCCGCAGGCGGAAGATGCTTTCGGCGGCGGTTTGCGAGAGCCGGTTGTTGAGGTTGGGTGCGTTGACGACGCTGAGACCGATCTGCTTCAGCATGCTGCAGCGGCGGACGGGCCAGCCAAAGCCAGAGACGACCTGCCCCAGCGAACCCGTTCGCCAGGGATTGCCGCCCCCATTCTCGCCGCCGTACGGGAAGAAGTTCCCCATGGGGTCGCCAGTTGGGATGACCGCCGTCACGGCGTCGACCGAGCCAATGGGGTCGATGATGAAGACATGGCCCTGGTTGTCTGGAGCACCGAGCGGATTCTTGGAGCCTTTCGTGAAGTTTCCCGTGGAGGCATCAATTACCGGCCGGCCGTCGGCGTAGACCCAGTTGTTGGGGTCGAGCATGCCGCGGGCTTTGAGCTCGGTGAAGGCGACGTTGGCCAGGGCGGCGCCGCGGTCCATGCGGTCGCCCTTGGCGGCGTAGTGGTTGCCGACCGGGAAGATCGCGGCCACGCCCATCAGGCCGAACAGCAGGACGAACATCGAGATCAGCACCTCGAGGAGGGAGATGCCGCGGCGAGAAGGCTGTAGGCTGTAGGCTGTAGGCTGGAGGCGCGGAGGGCGCCACTGCTGGCTTGTCCAGCAGTGGGCGCCGAGTACCCGCTTCGCACTGCTGGACGAGCCAGCAGTGGCACCCGGAATACCGATCGCTCGCGCCTCGCTCCTCGCTCCTTGTAACTTCGTTTTCATCGTTCAATCGCTCCGGCGCTAGTCGCGCCACATGCCCCAACTTGTATTTTACGGTGCGCTGTCGCTGCGGAGTTGCTCGGCGAACTCTTGAGCGACGCGCCGCTGGCGGTCGCGCTGGTCGTCGGGATCGGTTCCCTCGATCGGATTGCCGTTCAAGTCCCGGATGGGATTGTCGGGGTCGCCAACCGTGAATCGTTCTTCGCGCGGGTCGAATATCTGATTCTCGGCGCCCACGACCCGGCCCGACGGCGCCACGGCGATCCAGCGGCTGTCGAGGTTCAGCAGGTTGACCTCCTGGCGGCGCTGCCGCAGCACGTCGTTGCCATCCTCGTCGTCCGGCACGTCGCTGAAGTCGTACCGCGTATAGTCGATGTCGTCGGGAGGCGGATCGCCGGTCGGCGGGTTGGCGTTCTCGGTGAGGCCGAGCATGATGAACACCATCTCGCGGTCGTCGTCCTTGCGGCCGTCAACGTACACCGAGTCGATTGCCCCGGTGGGCGAGAACAACACGGACAGCGAAGTGTTGCCGTCCGTGGGGTCGAAGTCGACGCCCACGCCGCGGGGGAACTGGATCGCCTCGGCCGAGGTGCGGCTGGGCGTCTCTTCGGCCATCGGCCGGCGACGCAAGCGATAGGACTTGCCGCCCTGGGGGGCGAGCTGAATGTCGCGGTATCGCCACGTGAGCCACCGCACGGTGAGAACCTTCTGCGCCGCCATGTAGTCGACGCCGTTGATATTTTGAACGTCATCGTTTTGTTCGTCGTCGTAGTCATCCTGGACGATCTCGAACAACTCCTGGCCGATTTCGAGAAAGTCGCCGTGGACCAGCACGCGGTTGGGATTGTTCTCGTCGACCTTCCGGCCGCGGAACATCTGCGGCGGAATCGCGTCGGACAGGTCGCCCGGGTCGTCGCTGAACTGGAAGCCCTCGCCGCCCACGCCGTGGCCAAACTGAACATTGAGCAGCGGCGGCTCGTTGGGGTCGGTGGGTTGCGGCGGGTGGTAGGAGGGGTCCCTAGGTATGTAGACGGCGGCGTCGCTATTGAACCCCGCGAACGGCGGCGGCTCGGCGATGAGGAACGCCTCGAGCGCCATGCCGGTTTGCTCGCCGGGGTCGTGGTTCCCGTCGTCGTCGTTGTCGGTCCACGTGTCGACGAAGCCGACGCCCACGGGGCGGCCGTCGCGGGCGGCTTGGGCCTGGGCCTGGGCGAATAGCGAGGTGAGCTGGCGGGACGCCTCGCGGATTTTCCTGGCGTCGTTGTTCGGCGACACCAGCGGCAGCACCGCGCCCAACACGGTGACGAGGATGACGATGGTGACCAGCAGCTCGATGAGGGTGAGGGCTTGCCGCGAGGACGCGGAATGGGGGGGCTGGAATGCGGAAGGGGGAATGGGGAATGGGGAAGGGGGAAGGGTCAAGCGCGGGGCGCAGCGGGGGCGCGAGGACGTTTGTCCCCATTCCCCATTCGCCATTCCCCATTTGCGTTTCATCGCGTTACCCATTCCGCCCGCCAATTGGGCCCAAGCGGCGTATCAATACTCGTTCAACTGATTGTGAATGTTGTCCTGCCAACCTTCGCCGTCGTCTTCCTGGTCGGAGGGGAAGCCAAGCTGCACGTCGTTGTCGTCGCCGAAGCGGTCGGCGTAGGGGTCGAGCTCCGTCGTCGCCAGCGGGGACGCCATCAAATCCGAATCCTCGTCGGGGCCGATCGAGTAGATGAGCGGCACCAGGCGGAATGCGCCGAGTTCGATGTCGCCGCGGAATTGTCCCGCCGTGGCGTTGGCCCGGACGTTGCGCTGGCGCATCTGGTTGACCGGATCTTGCATGAAGGACGGGTACCTGCTGGGGTCGGGATTCGGCGGCGTCTTGACGCCCGGCGAATCGCGGCGGAAGACGTCGAACGGGTCGTGGTCGGCATCGGCGTCGCCCGTCATCAGCACCGACTCGTGGACGAAGCCCGCGGGCCAGCGGATGAACTGGATCGGGTTGCCCCAGCCGTCGAGGAACTCCTGGGCGCCGTCGCCGTCCGTGTCGCCGATGTCCTGGGCGGAGAACAACGTGCGGGCCTCGCCGTCGCCGGTGTGGAACATGATCGTCATGTAGAGGCACTCGGCGCCCTGGTTCGACAACGCGACGTCGCGATCATCGGTCTCCAGGCCCCTGAGCCGGCGATAGTAAGTCTGCGTCACCGGCGGCACGGTGGCCAGGATCGTGGGATCGTTGAGCAGCGTGCTGGTCGGGTCGTTATCCAGCGGCTGGTTGACAATGTCACTCCAACGGTCGGGCATCTCCATCTTCATCAGCTCGCGGAGCGCCAAGAGCCGCGCGTCGGCCAGCATCTGCCCGCGCTGCGTAGCGTTGATCTGCCCGCTCCGAAACTTGTATTCGATGCTGCCTTGGTCATTCACATTTGTCGTGATATTTGGATTGATTACGACCTTGCGGTTGGCGTACGAATCCCAGCGTTCCATGAGCAGGCCGTTGAGCCGCGTGATCACGCCTTGCGTGCGGCTGCGGCGGCCGGCTTCCATGGCGGCCGAGGCCGTGCCGAGGATCGCGGCCGAGAGGATCGCGATGATCGCCATCGTGATCAGCAGCTCGACGAGGGTCATGCCACCGCGGAGGTGGGCAGTGGGCAGTGAGGAGTGGGCGGTGGGCAGTGGGCGGTGGGCAATGGGGGAATGGGCGCAGGACGACGTCTGTGGACTTACTGCCCACTGCATACTGCCCACTGCCCACTTGCTTGTCCGTCCCATCATTCCTCCTGCGCATCCTCGAGCGTGCCGTCGGTGAAGCTGGTGAGCGTGTCGGCCAGCTCGCCGGTGAAGGGGCCTTCAGGTAACAGGATCATGTCATCTGGTATGTCGATGTCCGAACGGACCTGGCCGTTTGGTCCGGTCACTTTCATGAAGTTGAAGTCGCCCCACACGTCGTCGAGACCTGCGTGGAGGATTTGGAACTTGCCCTGGTCGACGAACTGGACGCGGCGGGCCGGGTTTGTGCTCGTCGAACCCGGACGACGCTGCTTGATCGCGCAGATGCGCGTGGCGTCGGAATTGATCGCGGGGTCAAACGCCCAGGGGTCGTACTGCGACGGGCGGTAGCGCGACACGTCGAAATAGCGATACGACTCTTCGGAGCCCTTGGGCGCGTAGTACCACAGGTTGATCCGCCGTTCTTCGCCGGCATTTGACTCGATGTTGCCGTTGCCGTTCATGTCAATCTGATACTCGACGTAGCGACCATTGTCCTCGTCAAAGAAGCCGTCGTCGTCGCGCGGCGTCAACCGCCCAATGTCGAATTGCCAGCGCCAGGTGCGGTTGTCGAGGAGCTCGCCCCCGGCGTCGGGGTCATTGTCATGCGACGGGCCGCCGGGACCAGAGAGCGGGAACCGCTCGTCGGAGCTGAAGCCGCCCACCCAGAACACGAGCGCCTCGGCGGCGGTCATGCCACCGTCAATCGGGTCGGTCGAGATCGTGACGATCGAGCTATTGTGGTTCATTCCGCACAGGGATTTGACGATCTCAAGTTCCTGGGCATCAGCGCGCGGGTAGGCCTTCTTGAACATGCGGAGCGCGTCTTGAGTGACCTGCGCGACGGCCTGGTTCGAGCCATTGCTCATGACGTTGGGCGGATAGGCGCCGTAGTCGTTCTTGAGGTCTTCGATGGCGCCGCCCATGTTCTTGATTTCGAGAACCACCGCGGCGCGGTTGCTCGCGTCCAAGGCGGCCTTGGCGGCCACGGCGATCAGCGAGGCGAGCACCCCGATGATGGCGATGACGACCAGCAGCTCGGTGAGGGTGAAACCGGAGCGGCTTGACGCGGGCCGGACCCCTCGGCGGACCTCGGAGTGACCGGGGCGCTCGGGGTGACCGGTGCGCTCGGGGTGACAGGCGCCGGGATGGCTGGCGCTGGCGGTCTCAAATTGGTACGGCATCGTGCTTTCCATACGAAAAACTCCGGGAACTGAGCGTCTGGTGGCTAAGGCGACCAACGTCGCAAAATGAGCCGGCGTGCGTGATTTCGCCACGGTAGAATCGCACGGCCCCGAGGGCTCCCATGCGATATTTCCCGTGTTTTTCGAGCGCGCAATCCCCCGCCGGTCAAAATAGGCAAACCTCGTGCCGGGATACGGAATTCACCACAGAGGGCACGGAGAGCACAGAGAGCACAGAGGAAAAGGCATGAAGCTTCCGGAGGAACAACCTAGGGGGGCGCGCCACTGCAACATTCCCCAATCCTCGCCGATCGGTCTCTGTGTACTCTGTGCCCTCTGTGGTAAGTCCCCCTATCCCGACAGGTTGTTGATCAGGTCGACCAGCGGGACGAACAGTGCGATCACGATGAAGCCGACCGCCCCGCCGAGGAACAGGATGAGCAGCGGCTCCATGAGCTTGGTGAGGCCGTCGGTGAGCACGGCGACCTCTTCGTCGTAGGTGTCGGCCACCTTGTACAGCATCGTGTCGAGCTCGCCGGTCTCCTCGCCGACGTCGACCATGTTGACCACGATGTCGTCCACCACCCGCTGGCGGTACTTGAGCATGTAGATGAGGAGCCCGATCGGGCCGCCGACGAATGCGAACCAGAAAAACGCCGAGACGGGGTGGAAGCTCAGCCGGGAGTACTCCTTCATGGGCGCCGCGATGGCGTCGCCCTCGCGGATGCGCTCGCTGACCTTGCCGTACATCCGCTCGAAGACGGCGTTGCCGGCCGTCTCGCGGGTGATGTTGAGGGCCTCGAGGATCGGCACGCCCGAGGCGATGAGCGTGCCCAGCGTGCGCGAGGTGCGGGCCATGATGTTCTTTTCGATGAGGTTGCCGAAGATCGGCACCTTGACGACGAACTGGTCCCAGCCCATGCGGCCCACCCGGAATTTTCGGATCAGCTTCACCGTGAGCCAGATGGCGATCGGTATGCCGGGGATGAGGTACCAGTACTCCTTGCACCAATTGGCGACGTTGATGAGGTAGACCGTGAGCTTGGGGAGCGTGAGGTCGAAGTCGGCGAAGATGGCTTCGAAGCTGGGGACGATCTTGATCATGATGAACGTCAAGATGCCGACCGCCACCATGATGACGACGATCGGGTAGATCATCGCACTTTTGACTTTTCGTTTGAGCGACTCAGCCCGCTCCTTGAAGTCGGCCAACCGCTGGAGGATGACTTCCAGGGCGCCGCCCGCCTCGCCGGCCTTGATCATGTTGACGTACAAGCGGTCGAAGCACTTGGGGCTCTTGGCCATGCCCTCGCTGAGCGTGTCGCCGCCTTCGATCGCCTCGCAGGTGTCTTCGAGCGAGTATTTGAGCCGGCCGGGCTTGGCCTGCTCGGCCAGGATGCGGAGTGAGCGGAGAATCGGCAGTCCGGCGTCCTGGAGGATCGAGAGCTGCCGGGTGAACGTGCACAACTGCTTGGATTTGACGCCGCCGAAGACGAAGCCGCGTTTCTTTTTGCCCGGGCCGGACTCGGCCTTCTTCCGGCTCTTTTTGACGGAGATCTTCGTGACGAAGTACCCCATCTGCCGGATCGTGGCCTGCGCATCCTCCTCGGAGGCCGCGTCGATGACGTCCTTAATCTCGGCGCCGGTCGAATCCATCGCCTCGAATTGAAAAGTGGGCATGTGTCGTTCCTACGGAACTGGCTATCGGCTTTCGGCTATCGGCTGTCGGCCAGATAGATATTGCATCGCCCCTGACTGGCGGCCGCCGACCTTCAGCTGCCGAAACCACGCCAGATGGTGGGTCATGCTCCCCCTCTGGCCGATAGCCGACAGCCTCCTTACTTCACGCTTCCATAATTGTTTCGCGAATCACTTCTTCGGCGCTGGTCGTGCCGTCGAAGCAGGCCTTCATGCCTGCGTCGCGGAGCGACACCATGCCGCCGCGGCGGGCCGCCTCGCGCAGCTCGTCGGTCGAGGCGTTCCGCATGATCAAGTCGCGCAGCTCGTTGTTCATCATCATCAGCTCGAACAACCCCACGCGGCCCTTATACCCGGTATTGTTGCACGTTTCGCAGCCGGAGCCACGATAAAACTTCTTTCCCTTGAGGTCGTCGGCCGTAAGCTCCAGGTCGTCGAGGATTTCGCGGCTGGGAACGTACTCCTCGCGGCACTTCATGCATACCTTGCGAACCAGCCGTTGGGCGAGGATCGCCTCGACCGTGGCGGTGATGAGGAACGTGGGCACGCCCATGTCCTTCATGCGGGTGATCGTGCTGGGCGCGTCGTTGGTGTGCAGCGTGCTGAACACCATGTGGCCGGTGAGGGACGCCTGCACGGCGATCTCGGCGGTCTCCAGGTCGCGGATTTCGCCGACGAGAATCTTGTCGGGATCCTGCCGCAGGATCGACCGCAGGCAGTGGGCGAAGGTGTTGCCGATCGACGCATCGATGGGCACCTGGATGATGCCCTCCATGTCGTACTCGACGGGGTCCTCGGTCGTGATCAGCTTGTCTTGGATGACATTGAGCTCGTTAAGGGCCGAGTAGAGCGTGGTCGTCTTGCCCGAGCCGGTGGGGCCCGTGACCAGGACGATGCCGTTGGGCTTGGCGATGACCTCGCGGAAGATTTTCAAGGTCTTTTCGTTCAAGCCGACCTTCGCCAGGTCGAGTGACACGACCGACCGGTCGAGCACCCGCATGACGACGCTCTCGCCGAACATCGTGGGCAGCACGCTGACGCGGAGGTCGACCGGGTGGCCGCCGACGGTGAGCTCGATGCGTCCGTCCTGGGGGAGCCGCCGCTCGGCGATGTCGAGGTTGGCCATGACCTTGATGCGGGTGGTGATGGCGAACGCCAGGTGGCGAGGCGGCGGGACCATTTCGTACAGCACGCCGTCGGCCTTGATGCGGATGCGGAATTCGTCCTCGAACGGCTCGAAGTGCAAGTCGCTGGCGTGGTCCTTGATGGCCAACAGCAGCACCATGTTGAGCAGCTTGCGAACCGGGGCGCTATCGGCCAGGGCTTCGACGCTGGTGAGGTCGACCGACCCGCCGGCGACCTTAGCGGCCGCCGCGGCCAGCTCGGCGTCCTCCTCCATCGCAGTGACGATGCTCTCGACGCTCTCGGTATTCTCGCCGTAGTACCGCTCGAGGGCGGAGAGCATGCCGGGCTCGGTGGCGACCACGACGCGGATGTTGTAGCCCAGGAACGTGCGGAGCTCGTCCTGGACGCTGAGATTCTGCGGGTCGCACATCGCCACGGTGAGCGTGTCGCCGTCGAACTCCGTGGGCACGATGCGGTACATCTGGGCCATCGGCTCGGTGACCATCTGCAGCACCTTGGGTTCGATGTGCAGATCGGTGATGGTGACCGCGCGGAGGTGCAACTGCTCGGCCAGGGCCTGGGCCAGCTGATCGTCGTTGATCAGGCCCATGTCCATGGCGACCTGCCCGAGCAACTGCCCGGGGCGCTCTTGCTGCTCTTCGACGAGCAGCTCGAGCTGCTCGTCGGAGAGGTAGCCAAGGTCGACGAGGATTTGTCCGATGCGGCGTTGGGCCATGGATGGGGGCTGTCAGCTATTGGCTGTCAGCTATCGGCAAGAGGGCGAATGGGTTGCTTGAAAGTTTGCGTTGCCTGGGAAATCGTTGTCTCTGCATTGCTCTGGCCGACAGCCAGGAGCCGACGGCCGATAGCCCTGCACTCACGTCGCCGCGGGTTCTCCCACCGGCGATTCGTCGAAAATGCCGCGCTCCGCGGCGGCGATGCGTTTGGCGAGGTCCTCGGGATTGTTGGCCTTGGCCAGCGCGTCTTCCTTGGTCACGACCTCCTTGCGCCAGTGCTGGAATAGGTGGTCGTCCAGCAGCATCATGCCGTGCTTCGAGCCCGTCTGGATCGATGAGGTGATGCGAAAGATCTTGTTTTCACGGATCAGGTTGGCAATGCCCGGCGTGACCACGAGCGTCTCGAACGCTGCAACGCGCCCGCCGCCGATTCGCGGCAAGAGCTGCTGCGACAGGATCGCGATGATCGCCGTGGCGAGCTGCGTGCGAATCTGCTCCTGCTGGTTCGTGGGGAACACGTCGATGATGCGGTTGATGGTGCCGGCGGCGCTCGAGGTGTGCAGCGTGCCGAACACGACGTGGCCGGTTTCGGCGGCGGTGATCGCCGCTTCGATGGTTTCCAGGTCGCGCATTTCGCCGACGAGAATCACGTCGGGGTCCTGCCGCAAGGCGCGGCGGATCGCCTCGGCGAACGACGTGACGTCGACGCCGACTTCGCGCTGGTTGATCGTCGACTTTTTGTGGTTGTGATAGAACTCGATCGGGTCCTCGATCGTGATGATATGGTGGTCGACCGTGTCGTTGATGTAGTCGACCATCGCGGCCAACGAGGTCGTCTTGCCCGAGCCGGTGGGGCCGGTCACGATGATCAGCCCGCGCGGCCGCATGATGAGGTCTTTGAACACCGTGGGGACGGCCAGGTCGTCCATCGACATCATCTTCACGGGAATCTGCCGCAGCACCATCGAGACGTTGCCCTTCTGGCGGAAGATCGAGACGCGGAACCGCGCCTGATCGCCGAAGGCGAAGCCGAAGTCCGCGCTGCCGGTCTCGGTGAATTCCTGTTGGCAGCGATCGGGCGTGATGCTCTTCATGAGCGCCATCGTATCGGCGGGCTCGAGCACTTTGGTCTTGAGCTTCTGCAGCCGACCGTGCAAACGCAGCACCGGCGGTTGGCCGACGCTGATGTGCAAATCGCTGGCGCCTTGCTTCACCTGAGCGCTCAGCAGTTTGTCGATGAGGATCGTGCCCATGAAAATCCTATTCGCGGAAGCTTTCGTCCGTTCCGGAGGCGGCGCTGGCCTGGGGAGCGCTTGCGCGACACGCACAGCCGAGATGCCTCTTCACAGGCGATCGGCTCGCGATCGGCGCCGCGTCCCCCACGGCGCGACGGCCTGGTTGTTCCAATCCTACCGGCGAGCAATATGAGCCTAGCGGGTACGCTTTGGCCCGGCGTGCTGTCGTTTGTTCCGGACGACGCGCGACGCCTGCGGAGGCGCCGACTTGCAAAAGCTAGCGCACCCGTGCACTCCCATTATGTCGCGACGGGCCTGCAAACTCAAGAGTTTCAAGAGGATAGCGGCCGTCGGGGCGGGGCGACCGGCACAGGCCAATAGCTACAATCGGGGATCGGGACGGCTGGCGACTCAGGAGTTGCCGTTCTGTGAGGGCGTCTCGGCGATATCTTCCACGACGTGGTTCACGCTTTCGTGATCGAACCAAACCGGCACGCCGCCAGGACGCAGGAAAACCGCCATTCCATCGCGTACGACCATGGCACGAGGATGATCGACCTCGAAACGGTGGCCGCCAACCAGTTCCACCGTGAAGGGGTGGAAAGGCGTTCGCGTGCAGAGCGAATCAAAAAGTTGGTCGAAATGGTCGACGGTCATGCTCGAATTATACCTTCCCTTCGCAGCGGCGGTCGTCAGTCGATGATTTCGCGTTTGGAGACGCGGAAGACTTCCTCGAACGTGGTGATCCCGGCGAGGACCTTGTTGATGCCGTCCTCGTAGAGCGTGGTCATGCCGTTCTTGACGGCCGCCTTGCGGATCTCGACGGTCGACGCCCCAGCGAACGACAGCTCGCGCACCTTCGAGGACATCACCATCAGCTCGTAGATGCCGAGGCGGCCGCGGTAGCCGCTCTTGCCGCAGTGCGAGCAGCCGACGCCCTTCATGAACGTGGCGCTGGCGGCTTGCTCGGGCGTCACGCCGGCCGTTTCCAATTGAGCGTCGGTGGGCGTGAACGGCTGTTTGCACTTCGAGCACACGACGCGCACCAACCGCTGGGCCAGGACGCCGATGACGCTGCCGGCGACGAGGTAGGCCGGCACGCCGATGTTGATCATGCGGGTGATGGCGCCGGGCGCGTCGTTGGTGTGGAGCGTGCTGAACACCAAGTGGCCGGTGAGCGACGCCTGAATGCCCATCGACGCGGTCTCGTGGTCGCGCATCTCGCCCACGAGGATCACGTTAGGCGCCTGCCGCAGCATGGCCCGGATGATCAGGGCGAAGTCCAGTCCGATGGTGTGCTTCACCTCGACCTGGTTGACCCCTGGGAGGTAGTACTCCACCGGGTCTTCGGCGGTGATGATCTTGCGGTCGGGCCGGTTGAGTTCGTTCATCGCCGCGTAGAGCGTCGTGGTCTTGCCGGAGCCCGTGGGGCCGGTGACCAGCAGAATGCCATTGGGGCGGCGGATGAGGTTGCGGAAGGTGCGGAAATCCTTGTCGGACAGGCCCAACTGGCGCACGCCAATCTTGATGTTGTCCTTGTCCAGCAGCCGCATCACGCACGATTGGCCGTGGTTGGTGGGCAGCATGCTGACGCGAAGGTCGAGCTCTTTGCCGCCGGCGGTGATCTTGATGCGGCCGTCCTGGCAGCGGCGGCGCTCGGCGATGTCCATCTTGGCGAGAATCTTGATGCGGCTGAGCAGGGCGCCGAGCAGTCGCCGCGGCGGGCTGTCGCGCTCCACCAGGATGCCGTCGATGCGGTAGCGAATTCGCACCCGGTCTTCGAACGGCTCGACATGGATGTCCGAGGCCCGCAGTTGCACGGCCTCGGTGATCATGAGCTGGACCAGCCGCACGATCGGGGCGCTGGTCTCGTCAACGGCGTCGTCGTCGTCGCCGCCGGCTTCGTCTTCCGTCTCCGTGAAGTCGATGGCCGTGTCGGTGAATTCCTGGAGCATCGAGTCGGCGGACTCGCCGTCGACCTGCCCGTAGTTGCGGTTGATCGCCTCGAGGATGCTTTCTTTGGTCGAGACGCCGATTTCGATCTTGCGGTTGAGGATGAACTGCAGTTTGTCGAAGGTCTCGAAATCGTTGGGATCGCTCACGAGCACCTTGAGCGCGCCATTCTCTTCGGAGAAGGGAATGACCGCGTTCTCGCGCGCGACCGACTCGGGCACCAGTTCCACCACCGCGGGCGGGATGGGCACGTTGTTCAGATCGTAGTACTCGTAGCCGTGCAGCTTGGCGAGCGACTTGGCGATCTGCTCGCCAGTGGCGTAGCCGAGCTGGACGATGGCGTCCTGCAGCTTGAGCCGGCGGCTCTTGGCGACCGTCTCGGCCTCCTGGAGCTGCTCGGGGCCGATGACGCCCTTCTTGATGAGAAAATCGCCGAATCGATCAGCCATGGCTGGGTGCACTCTGTTCCGTTGCGAGCGGGATCGCGTTGCGAGCGACGGTGCGGAACTCGGCGCGAAGGTCGTGCGGCGGCCGGCCGGAAGTGTCGGCGCCGAGACAAGTTGCGCAAGGTCCCCCCGAGTATTCTTCACGCTAATGGGGGCGGATTCAACTGTCAACCAATGCCGGTGGAACGGCGTGCCGACAGCGATCGGGTGACATGCCCTCGGAGGTCCGCCGACGTGGGCATAAGGTGGGGCGAGAATGCACCATGCCCACGAAGACGAGGGGCACGCCACCTGGTTTCGCCCAGCGCTAGTTCTCGGCGTTTGGTGCCGCGCGTTGCGGCGAGGGGTCGTTCCATGCGTCAGAATCGTTCGGAACGGCAGGATCAGCGGGCGGCGCCAAATCGGGGATGGGGCCGACGCTCGAACGGCGCTGCGGGCCCGCCTCGGCGTGGCCGGCCGTCATCCGCCGCGCGTCGATGCGGAGGCCCTGGGCCAATTCGCGGAGCGCATCCGATTGCCGGTACAGCTCGAGCTCCTCGAGCCGGTTGGCCGCGTCGTCAAGCTCCGCCGCGGTGTGGCGCAACGCCACAACCGGCGCCGTCGGGTCGGACAGGGGCATTTCAGCCGTCGTTGGCACAACGATCCTGGGTGCGCCGGACGACGCCCCGCGGGGCCACGCGCCGGCCCGTTCGTTTTCCGCAGCGGGGTCGGGCCAAATCGGCGACGGGTCGGCGGCCGGCGCGGGCGGGGCGTCGAACCGCTTCCACCACGGCGTCGCGACGCGGCCTTCGCCTTGCAGCGAATCGAACTGCTCCAACATCGAGCCGCCCAAGCTCTCCTGGATGGCGCGAATCTGCGGCGGCAATTCACGCGGCGCCGCGTCCGGCAATCGATCCGCGGGCAGGCGACGAAATCGCTGGGCGTCTTCCGCGTCGAGCAACCAGCGCGCTTCGTCGGGCGTGAGCGGCGACGCGAACGGCTCGCGCTCGCCGCTGGCTGCAGGATCCTGGGCAGAAGAAAACGACGCCCCCCTCAATGCTGCCAATGCGATGGCAAGAACCGCGCGCCGCATGCCTCTCATGGGGTTTCCTCCGTGCCTGTTGAGTTGTTCAAGAAGTTCGTTGTAACGCGGCAAGCGACAATGCGGCAACATTGATGGTGGGAAGTTGAATCGCAAATGCTCTGGCCCAACCTTCTGAAGCTGGAATTCGGCAAGGCGGCCGCGAATCGATCGACTCAAATTGCCGGCGCGTGGCTCTAAAGCCCCGCTCGGTTAGAGTTCAATCTGAGCGGCTGGGAGTGTGCCTGCGAGGATCGTTGACACGAATCGCCGGTGCGCTTAGACCTAGATGGATCGACTCGCTTCCGAAGACGTTGTCATTCGACAAATCTCTCTGCCGCTGGCGACGCTACTGGCCTATCAACTTGACCGCGCCATTTGGGCAGTGCTGCAGGCGTGCCTGCCCTTCGCAAAGCGCGGCTCCGCGTCTCCGCTAGTTCTTCGCGGATCATCAACCGCTCTTGACTTCGCGGCAAGTCATGTGATGGCGCCATCACACCCGTCGTACCGGTCGTCTTCGATCCTTAATGCCACCCATTTCCATCGTACAGGAGTTCAGTCATGGCTCGCGCATCAATAGTCATATTGGCAATCGCAGTTTTTGCGGGCGCGACTCGGGCCGACATCGTGGATATCGTTCAGCCAGGAAACAAGACTTCTGCTGGTATCTTTCGCAACACGATAGGCTCAGCAACCAGCAAGACGGCAGGAAGTTTTCGCACGTCGATGGCCAACTTCACGACGAGATTCGACACGACCGCAACAACGGCCCAGCTCATTGCAGCGAACTATGAGTTGAGCGCGCCGTTGCCTTTCTCAGACAGCGAAACTTTTGTGATCGGTCCTCCGGTGTTTCCCAACCCCGCGCCGACCGCCACATGGCATGTCTCGGTCAATTTCGATCCCATCCCGAATGCCCCGCCAAACTTTGTTTCGTCGAGCGTCGGCATGCTGAATCCGTATTTTGCCGATCGTTATCTATTCCGCTCGACGCTGATGGTCGAGGCGCCGGATTCACTGGCCTTCTCAGGAATCTACCGAGTCGTGGGACCGACGACGACTGTGGAAACTCCATTCTCGATGACTTTTCAACGCATTGCGCCAAGTGACGAGTTTGCATTTAGAAAGGACTTTGTGGTTCGCACTGGAGCCAACTTTCCTTCTACCACAAAGATTGAAGGAGCAGGCGGCCCCGATTCAAGCGTGGTGGAGTACGCACCGAATGAATTGGTCCTATTCGACCAGATCGTTGACGGGACACGAATTCACGCAGAATGGACGACGGCCAGGTTATACCTCTATCCCTCTCCAGAACCGTCATCCTTCGCTATTTCCGTTGCCGGACTTCTGCCATTGCTCATGACGGTTAGATCATTGGCATCTCAAACGAGGAGGCGAAGCTGACCCAAGCGGCCCAGAGCGAGAGCCAGAAAATCGATGTTGGCGGCGCATCTGAGTGCATGTCAAATGAGGTACTCCGGCAGCGAGGCTTCGAGTCCCAGCTCCTCCCGGTTGCCGTCGAATTCCGCGGCGCGCGGCCGCCAGCCATTGCGGTACTTGGGTCGCACGCGCACGTAGCGGACATCCTCCTCGGGGGCGGCGTCCCAGTCTTCGGCGTACGGTTCGAGCTCGGCCGTCGGCCGTGGCGCGTAGGGACCGTCAACCAGCAACGAGTCGAACGCCGGCCGGTAGCGGCGGCGCCGGAATCGCGGCGCCGGCGCGAGGGCCCATTCGAGCAGGATGCCGCGGACCACAGTGAGCGCCAGGCCGCCGGTGCGCTCCTGGCATGCCCATTTGGCTTCCCGCCAGCGGGCTTCGCTGCGGCAGAGCTCGATCAGCTCATGCGCGGCGTCGGTGAGCCGCAGGCAAGGGACGCCGCTGGACGTGCGGTCGATTTCCTTGAGGTATCCCGCGTCGACCAACAGCCGCAGGTGGTAACGAATGCGCTCCTCAACGTCGTGGTCCTGCGTGGTGCGCAGGACGCTCACCGAGCAGTCGGCGCCGCGGGCCTCGATGTCGAGCAGGAGTTGGCGGGCCAGGTCAACGTCGCGTTTCATCGTTTCACTCCATTGATTGGATGATGGGGGCGGGCCTCGCAGGTCCGGCGCGAGACGCGGGTCACGCAAAATGTGCCCCGAATGGCGAGGAACGGTCAATATCGAACGGGCGGCGCCACGTCGACCTCCATAGATAGCCAGAAGTCGTGTGACGGCCCGAGGCCCGTTTTCCCCGGGATTCGCACCATAGATGGCCAGAAGTCGGCGCGAAAGACTCGCCGTTTCAGCGAGGCCGGCTTTGGGTCGCTGCTAGCAAGAGCGAGGCGGCCCCAACGATCGTCACCGCCGGGGGCTCGGGAACGCCGCTGGTCGGGCCGCCGGCCGATCGGCCGAACTGATGCCGCCAGTACGCCAGGTCGGCGCCGTCGACATAGAAGTCGCCGTTGGCGTCAGCCATAAGACTGTCGAATCCTCCTGCTTCGCGCTGCCAAACGAGGAAGTCGCCGCCATCGACTGCCCCGTCGTTGTTGAAGTCCGCGTCGCCCGTTTCCAGCAGGCTCCACGGCATGACCGGCAATTCGTCGAGCGTGATGACATCGTCGTGTCCCAGCACGGCCTGGAGCTCGGCGGCCGTGTAGTTCGTCGTCACGCCGAGCGGGCTGCCGTCGACTTGCCACGGCGAGAAGTAGCTCCAGCGGATGCCGCGCCCGTCGAACTGTTCGGGATTGGGCAGCGTGCCGGTCTCGCTCAAAGCCACCAGCTTTCGGCCGTCGTACTCGTCGAGCAGGTCGAGCCATTGGCCGCTCATGCTCGAGGTGCGGTCGGTGTACACGTCGGCGCCGATCATGTCGACCACGTCGTCGCCGGGGTACCAGTCGAGGTGGCCCTCGTCGGCCGGGCTGGAGGTGAACTCCCAAATGAGGTTGTGCAGGCGGTGGTGGTTCGTGAGCCGGTCGTGCATGAGCCGCCACAGGCCGACGAACGCGTCAGGCCCCTTGGCGCCCCACCAGAACCAGGCGCCTTGCGCTTCGTGGAGCGGTCGCCAGATGACCGGCACGCCGGCGTCCTCGAACTTTTGCAACTCGCCGGCGATCACGTCGATGTCGCTGATGAGCAGGTTGTATTTCGGTGATCCCGGCGCGGCGAGCGCGGCGGCCACGTCAAACGTCGTGGCGTCGGTGTAAAACCCGCGCCACCATTCCTGGCCGGGCTGGTTGATGAGGTCGGTCGGCGCATTCCAATGCCACATCATCGACACGACGCCGCCAGTCTGCCGGGCCCAGTTGATGACGCGTTCGGTCTCGCCGCCGCCGCTGGCCCCATGGGCGACGCGCGACGGGGAGTAGTCGATGAAGTCGGAGCCGCGGATCGCAGGCACGAGCCCGCCGGAGCGCGCGAGGTACGTCGACGAGGGGAACGCGCCGGACTGGCCGACGTTGCCCTGCTGGCCGGCAAGCGTCTTCTCGCCATAGAGGCTGGCAAGGTAATTCATGAGGGCTTGCGTTTGCGGCGTGGCCAGCGCGTCGACGAGCGTCGGAGTCACCGGCGCGGGGGCGGTGATCGTCGCTGGCCGCAGTTCGAGGTAGTCGACGTCGTAGTAGCCCCAGCCTTTGTGGATTTGCAGCGTGTTGTTGGCGGCGTTGAGCTCGAACAAACCGGCGCGGTCGACGCGATACTCGCTCTGCCCCGTGCCGTCGAACGAGCCGTCGCCGCGCTCGCCGCCCACCTGGACGCCGTAGCCCTTGTGTCCGTAGCGGGAGTTGTAGCCGACCCACAGCTCGTAGAGGCCGTCGGGCGCGTTGGCGGCGATCGACACGCGGTCGCCGTCGTTGTCGAAGCCCGTGACGTAGCCCGTGCCGGAATACCCCAAGAAGCTGGATGCGACGCTCACGCCGGTTCGCACGCCGTTCTCGGCCTCGAAGCGGTAGACCTGCGCTGCGCCCCGATCGGCAATAAGCGCTGACGCGACGGCCAGCGTAAACCAAAGCGGCTTTGACATGTTGGAAGGCAGATCGCCGCGATCAGTCGAGGGAGCGAATCTCAGGGGCGCGGCACCTTGACTTCGATGGTCCCGTCGCCGGTGTCGACGATCAAGGGCGTCGTCGCGATGTCGACATACTCTTTCGGCACCAGGAGCTTGCCGGTCGAGTCCGTGGCGTAACCGAGCGAGACCTTGTGCTTGCCGGGGATCAGGCCGTCGCCAGACTTGTAGCTGGTGGCGCTCGTGAACTCGCCGTTGGAATCGACGCTCGCCCGTGCGGGTCGCGGCGAGGCCCCCGCCACCTGCGGCGCGTCCTGGGCGATGAACATCAGCACGACGCCGGAGGCGGGAAGCGGCGTGCCGTCGTCGTAGGTCAGCTTGCCGCGGACCTTCATATAGTCGAACGGTTGGTCCGAGCCGCAGCCTGCCAGACCGGCAACGAGCGCGGCGATGAGCAGTGGGCGGGCGGCGGCGCGACGGATGGACATTCAGACCCTCACCGCATGATGGTGGACGCGAAGGCGGGCCATGGCATTGTCGCAGCGGCAGTTTGCGACGGCTACTGGGGGAGCGTGGCGACATAGCCCTCGGAGGCGACGTTGATCCGCTGCCAGACGCCCCACTTGGCCTCGCCGATGTCGGTGTCGCGGACGCAGCCGATGCAGGCGCTCGTGTCTTCCAGCGTCCCGTTCTGGACAAAGTCGCTGATGAACCGGACGCTGGCGTCGGCCATCGCCGCAAACACGCCGCCAGGATGCACGCTGCGAACGGTGGATTGGCCGTTGGCGTCGTAGGTGGCGGGCATCATGCACTCGGCTTCAAGGACGTTACGCGTGACTTCGGTAACAATCGCTCCATTGTTGAGGACGTCGTCCTCGCCGCCGTAACACTGATTGGGGCCGTTCGTATAATTTGCGGCGTGCCGGCAGTGAAAACTGGCCCCGCACGCGGCCACAGCCCAAGTGCCGCGGACATCGCTCGTTCCCAAGCCGACGCGCATCTCCGCCAACATGATGGTATTCGTTGTGCCGTCTTGAATCTTCTCGATTTTCTGCGGCGCCAGGACGCTTCCCATTCCAATGTTGAAGTCCAGATATTGGGGGACCTTGCTCGTGGCGGAGCAGGACGATTTGCCCGCCGCGCAGTTCATGGGATCCCCGTCCGGCAACAACTGGAAGCCATTCAGTCCGTAGTTGCCTCGCGCGAAGGTGATGGGCGGGTTGGAGTTGGGCAGGATGTATTTTTGGCCGCGACCGTTGTCGCTCGGGCAAAGGAATAAGTCGATCTCCGTACTGGCCGCCAATCGATTATTTTCCGTCGTTGTCAGGAAGGCGGCGCCAAAGGAGAACTGGCGGTAGAGCGCTTGGAGCTCCAAAAACGGCAACACCTCGATGGCCCAGTTCGAGTGCAGTCGGCCGTACCCATAAAGGATGGGAGGGATCGTCGGAGCGGACGCCGAATTGCCGTAGAAAGTCGCCGGGGCCGGAAACTCCTTCTTCGTGTCGTGGTAGTTGAGCAGCGCCAGCGCCACGTTCTTGAGGTTGTTCTGGCACTGGGCGCGGCGGGCCGCTTCGCGGGCGGCCTGGACGGCCGGCAGGAGCAAAGCGACCAGCACGCCGATGATGGCGATGACGACTAACAACTCGACCAGGGTAAAACCCCGCCGGCTTGTGCTCCTGCACGTCGCACGCGTCATACCGCTCCTCGCGCTTTCTTGTCGGCCGTTCCGATCCAAATCGATCGCAATAACAATTCGGCGACCGTCG
>JBIOVA010000200.1:0-27700 GCA_044867485.1 Lacipirellulaceae bacterium
CAGCCTCGGCGTCGATACCTGGGGCGTGGACTTCGCCTTGCTCGGTCGCGGCGACGTTCTCTTGGGCAATCCCCGGCATTACCGCGATCCCCATACGGAAGAGATCATGGACCAGGCCTTCGCCCGCGTGCCGCGCGAAGAGATTTTCCGGCAGACGGGGATTCAGTTCATGCGCTTCAATAGCCTCTTCCAGCTTCTCGCGCTTCAGCGCGATCGCTCGCCGCTTTTGGATGTCGCCGAGTCCCTGCTTTTTATCCCCGATTTGTTCCACTTCTGGTTCAGCGGCACGAAGGCCAATGAGTTGACGGACGCCAGCACGAGCCAGTTCTATGATCCGGCGGCGAAAGATTGGGCTTATCTTCTTTTCGAGCGCTTCGGACTGCCAAAGAACATTCTGGGGCGGATCATCCGCCCGGCGACGAAGTTGGGACCGCTCCTTCCGGCGCTGCGCAAGGAAGTCGGGGCGAACGACTTTCCCGTGATCGCTCCGGCGACCCACGATACCGCCGCCGCGGTCGCCGCCGTCCCGGCCCAGGGCAATTCCTGGTGCTACATCAGCTCGGGCACGTGGTCGCTCATGGGCCTCGAAACGCCGACGCCAGTGATCAACGACCAATGCTCGCGTTGGAACTTTACCAACGAAGGCGGCGTGGCGGGTACGACGCGGCTGTTAAAGAACATCTCGGGCCTGTGGCTCGTGCAGGAATGCCAGCGCATCTGGAAATCGCAGGGGCAGGACTACACCTGGGAGGGGCTCACGCGACTGGCTGCCAACGCGGAGCCGCTGCGGAGCATCGTGAACCCGGACGATGGTCGCCTGGGCGCCCCGCAGGACATGCCGGCCACGCTCGCCGCATTGTGCCACGAGTCGGGGCAGCCGGCGCCGGCGGACCACGGCGCGACGATTCGCTGCGCGCTGGAAAGCCTGGCGCTCAAATACCGCGAGGTGCTCGGATATCTCGAACAGCTCGGCGGAGCGTCGATCGAGCAAATCCACATCGTCGGCGGCGGCACGCAGAATCAACTGCTGTGCCAGATGGCCGCCGACGCATGCCAGCGCCCGGTGCTGGCCGGGCCCGTCGAGGCTACCGCGATCGGCAACGTCATGATGCAGGCCATCGCTGCCGGAGACGTGAGCGGCGTGGCTCAGTCGCGCGAGGTGATCCGCAACAGCTTCGAGATGGTCGAGTATCAGCCGCAGCCTGATCATCGCTGGGCCGAGGCGGCGGAACGGTTCACAAAGCTCACTTAGCCCCGGTCGCCTCTTCATGAAACGCGACCGGGGGCTAAACGCTAGTTCTTATACACCTTGTGCATCGGCCTGCCCGCGAGGATCTGCTCCTTGCCCCAGTTGGTGACGTCGCGGAACGCTTGGCTGGTGATGAAGCTCTTGAACGCTTCCTCGTCGCTCCACTCGCTGGTGATGAGGTACGACGCGCCGTCGGCCACATCCTTCCAAAGCGTCGAGCTGGAGTGTCCGGGTGCGGCGTTGAGGGCGTCGACGACGCCGGCGAACTTGGTCTCGAAGTCGTGTTCCTTCCCGGGGAGGACGCGGTAGTTCATGCCGACGGTGATCATGGCTGGGCTCGGAGTGAGTAGGTAAGTAAGTGAGTAAGTGAATGCGTGGGGGCGATGCTAGCAGCGAGGCCTCATTCTACCAGTTCGACGCAAGCGGTCAGGGGGAGTTTGCCGATTATTGAAACCGTGCGGAATGGCTCGATCCGGCGCGCAGGCGCCGCTAGCTTGCAAGGAGGCGCATCATGGCGCGGCGTTGCTTCTGGAGTGTTGTCGCGGTCGGCTGCTCCGCGGTCCTGGCGCTCGACGGCGCGCAGGCCAACGGCCAGTCCGCCGGCGCCGCGGGGTCGCCCACGTTTGTCTCCCCTGGCGGGTCGCAACCCACGGGTGGTCGCAGCAATCCCGCCGTGGAGTTCTTCGGCGGAGCTCGCTTCGCCGCGTACAACCAGCCGGTTCGCACCGTGACGCCGCCGCCGCCCATGCCGGTACAAACCGCCGCCGCGATGAAGCCGTTCACCTACGTGCCGCAGGGCGATTCGGTGTCGCCCTACCTTGCCCTCGACCAGCGCGAAAGCGACTTCGGCGTGCCGAATTATTATCTCTACGTCCGGCCGCAACTTGATCAGCAGGCCACCAACCAGCGGCAGATTGCCCAGTTGCGGCGGATGCAGCAGCAAATGCGGCAGGCCAACGCCGGGGCCATCGTCCCGCGGGGCACCTCGGGCGGCATCCCCACGACGGGCCATAGCTCGCAGTTCATGAACAGCGGCAGCTACTATCCTACGCTGAAGTAGCAGCGCCGCGCCCCGTTACGGGCAGCCCAACGCGTGCCGCGACGTGCGCCGGCACTTTGGGAGATCTCCGGGGTTACTACCTGGCAAGCGCCCTGCGATGCGCCCCCTTGCGCTCACGCGGCGTCGATCAGCTAAACTGATCGCGACATCCGTTGCCTCGTTGTGCCCTGGGAGCTACTTGCCATGCGTGCCTCCACGTTGTCCTCCATGATCCGCAAGATTGTCGTCGCGAACTGCGTGCTGCTGGGCGTCGCGGCATCGGCGTGCGCTCCAGAAGCGGCCGCTCAAGAGGCCGCACCGGCGACTGTCGAGTCAGCGCCGGACGCGACAGCCGAGCAAATCGCCGCTCTGGAAAAAACGCTCAGCGGCGCGGCCCTGGTGGGCCACTTCACCGTCACCGGCCGCAACGAGGACAAACCCCACGAGGAGCGGTACGAATTGGGCGAAGTCAAACATTTGGACGGCAACCGCTGGCTCATTTCGGCCCGCATCAAGTACGGCGACCACGATCTCACGATTCCGCTCACGCTGCCGATTCGCTGGGCCGGCGACACGCCGGTGATCACCGTCGACGATATGGCGTTCCCCGGCATGGGCGCGTACACGGCCCGAGTAATGATCTATCGCGATCACTACGCCGGCTTCTGGACCGGCAAGGACCACGGCGGGCATTTGTTTGGGAAGCTGGAACGCGCGAAGGCGGTCGACGACGAGGAGGAAACGGAATCGGCGAAATGATGCCTTGGTATTCCGAAAAGAGAGAGTGGGAACACTCATCTCCGCTAATGAGCACCAATCCGAATTAGCGTAGATTATCGCCAATGAGTGTTCCCTAATCTGTTCCTTCTGCAATTGCGAGCACGGACGCCAATGCGACCGCCGCTGTTTCTATGCGGAGGATGCGGGGGCCAAAGCTCACGATCTTCCATCCCGCATTGCGAGCAGCCGCAACTTCGTTGTCGGCCAATCCGCCTTCCGGGCCAACTGCGGCGAACGTGGGACCCGTTTGGTCGAGTTCGGACACTGAGATTGCTTCGCCCGTCGGGTCAGCGATCCAGCGACGCGCATCGGCCGGCGCCGCGAGCCACTCCGTCCACGACTGTGGCTCAGCGAGCTCCATGAGCCGGTTGCGGCCGCATTGCTTGCTGGCTTCGATCACGTAGCGGTCGAGTTTCTCGCCAGCCCGTTCGCCCGTAGCGACCGATCGCTCGGTGCGCAGCGGCACAAGCCGCATGACGCCGAGCTCGACGGCCTTCTCGACAATCCATCGCTGCCGATCGCCCTTGGGCAGCGGCACACCGAGGGTGAGGGGAAATGGCAGCTCGCGGTCGACCTTCCGCCGGGCGACGACCGCGAATTCGACCATCGACCGCCCGCAGGCAGTCACTTCCGCCTCGAACTCGCAGCCCGATCCATCGAACAGCGTGAACGATTCGCCGGGCGCAGCCCGTAAGACATGCAACAGGTGATGCGATTCGCTTCCACCGAGCGTGACCGTGTCGCCGACGATCGGCTCAATGGAAAAACAGCGGTGGCTCATTGATTTGCATTCCTCCGGCTCCCTCCCCCTTGTGGGGAGGGCTGGGGAGAGGGGCGGCGGCGGAGAACATCTCGAACGACTTAGCATTGCATGCTAGCACCGCTGGCACTAACGGGAACATCGGGCGCGCTGCCGTCAAAGTCCGATGCGTCGTCGGGTCGATGCAAGACTCGGGCATTGTGCCCGCCTGCTCGTCCCGCGCTCAAGAGCCGCCCACGCGAGGCGCCGCCGCATGTACGCACATTGGGGCCTGGACCGTTCGCCGTTTATCCCCGGGACGGCGCCGCCGCTGTATTTTGAGGGCGAGAGCCAGACGGAGGCGGCAGCCCGGCTGCGGTTCATCGTGAACCAAGGGCGGCGATTGGCGCTTGCGGTCGGGCTGCGAGGCGTTGGCAAATCGCGGCTGTTGGAGCGGTTTGCTGCCGAGCGCCGTGGCGAAGGCGGGCTCGTCGCGGCCACGAGCGCGGCGGGGCTGTCGGTGCGCGAGTTGATGTGGCAGATCGCCGCCCAATTCTCCTTGGGGCCGCAGCCGACGGACGACGGCGCGACGCTGTTCCGCCGCGTCGCCGGGGTGGTCGAGTCGCTGCGTTGGCAGCGCGACGCCGCCGTCGTTCTCGTCGACGACGCCGACCAGGCCGGGCCTGACGTCCGCACGCAACTGGTGCGACTACTCGCCGCCGGCGGCGACCGCGGCCGGCTGTCGCTCGTCCTGGCGACGGCGCCCGGCGAGCTGTGGCGGCTGGGCCCTGAGCTGCTCGATCCGACCGACCTGCGAATCGATCTGGAACCGTGGAGCGAGAGCGAAACCGTCGGCTACGTGCAGCACGCGCTCATCGAAGCGGGCTGCGACCGCCCGGCGTTCGACGACGAGGCCCTGTCGGTGCTGTACGCGCTGACCGACGGCGTGCCGCGGCAAGTCAACCGCCTGGCCGACCACGCCCTGCTGGCCGCGGCGGCGGAAGGCCGCGAGTCGATCGACGCGGGCGTGATCGAAGCCGCCCATGATGCGCTGGCGTGGGCCTCCCCCTCCCTCGAAGGGAGGGGCTAGGGGAGGGATTCCCGACGCAGGTCAGCGCGAGCCCGCTGTCGAACTCGCAAATCGAGCGACTTCAAGTCGAGCTTGCGACCTTCCCCGGCGTCTAGCGATTCCTCGCCCTCTCGGATTAACGCCCGCAATCGCTCCAATTGTGAGAGCACTTCGGGGTCCTCGTTATGGCCTGAAGTGCAGGTCATAGCTCTTCGGTCTCCCCCAGCGCCTGCCTCACGTCGTTCATCGCCTCGCGGAGCACCGCCAATTGCTCGTCGAGCGCCTTGCGATCGATCCGCACGCGATCGAGAATCTTCTCGCTAGAACTCTTGATTGTTTCGGCGCTCTTGCGCACGTCGTCGAGATTCTGCACGCGCTTCTCGATGTCGAGAATCGCCCGATCGATCGGCGTGAAGTCGACACGTTCGCGATCAGCGGCCGCTTGGGCGCGGAGGCACAGGGCCCGACTGATCTCGAGCGCCGCCTTCAGGAAAGCGTCCGTCGCGGGGTCTTCGGCGTCCCACGCGACGAACACGTCGGCGCCGTAGCGCGCCAGCGGTTCCATCGCGGGCGCCGTCCGCCGCGAGAAGACGAATACGCCCAGCTGGGCGTCGCGGTTCTTGCGCGCTTGTTCGATCTCGTCCTGCGCCATGCGAAGCGTAAACCGCGCTTCCTCCTTGGCCTCGATAACGATTCTCGCGCCCGCGGCCGCACAATCCGGCCCCAGCGTGATCACGGCGTCGCCAACCTTGCAGTTCTTGATCAGCCCCGTGCGATCACTCGCATCCTCCGCCACGTCGCCGCGGCGCTGGGCGTTCTCGTCGATAAACGCATACACCGCGTTTTGGAACGTCGCGCCGTGACTTGTCGACCGCAGTTCCGCTTCCCGGCGCGCGACGAGCTTGGCGAGCGATTCGGTGACGTTCTGCTGGAACTTTTCGTTGGCGTCGAGGTGCGCGGAAAGAATCGTGGTGAGTTCTTTCTTGAGCCGCTGCAGGGCCGATTGTTCGTTGTCCAGCGAGAACTCGCTGGTGATCGTGCGCTGCGCGCGGTCGACGTTGCGAACCAAGCGGCTGAGCGCGGAATTCTCCTCATCGAGCGAGAACTCCTTCACGACCGCGTCGATCTTGGTCTGCAAGTCCTTCGACAAGTCGCCGTGGCGGGCCGTGAGCTCCTTCACCAATCGGCACAGTGCGCCGTCGGCGTTGTCGAGCGAGAACTCGCGCAGGAGCCGCTCGCGCTGACCCTGCAACTGCGTCTCGACGTTGGTCCGCAGCGCGGCAATGAGTCCCTGCGACTGGTCGGGGCTGAGCCACTTAAGCAGCGGGCTGTTCTCGCCCAGATGCGTCAACAGCGTCCGCGCGAGGCGAGAGTCGTCGCCGTCGAGCTGCCCAGCAAGCAGCTTCGCCAGATCGCCGTCGGCGGCCGTCAAGCACTGCACGCGCTGGCTGAACCGCCCGTCCTGCGGATCGAAGTACTCCTTGAGCGATTGATTGAGCCGGTCGTGCGCGGTGCGGGAATACTCGTCGAGGCTTCGCCGCAACGAGTCCAGGAGCCGCGTCGTCTCGCGCTGGATGAACTCGCCGTCAAGCGCGCTGGAGGCCCGCCGCAGCGCCAGGACGCCGATCTTGAGCGCCTCGATCGCGTATTCGTCTCTCGCCGGCCCCTCCGGGTAATTCACCAGCGCCGCGATCACATCGCGATCTTTGACGCAAAGCTCAAGATCGATGGCAAACGGCAGGTCATCCGTCATCCGTGCAGGCGCGACGCGCAAAGCCTCCGACATGGCCGATCCTCCGGGCCGGGCGTGTTATGAACAAGCGTCTACCAGTATCGGGTCGGTCGGCAGTCCCGGCAAGCGGCTGGCAGCCTGGCGAACGGCATGGACGCGCCGATTTCCTGGCAAGCCCGGGAAACTCTAGCCATCCTCCCCCAACTGCTCCAGGATCTCGCTCCACGACAGCCGCACCTGGCCGATCCGCCGCGACAGACGATCGGTCGACGACACGTGGTTGAGCCGCGAGCGGGCCGAAGTCACCTCGTCCTCCAGCGCCGCCAGCCAGTCGGGCACGTCGAGCCCCGCGCCGTGCGGCTCGCCTGCCAATTCCGTAATCTCCGCCTCCAGGGCTGCGAACGCTGCGCGGCTCTTGCGGCCGTCGCCGTTCATCGACGGCTCGACCATGGCCCGCAGCCGGTCGATCACCAGCGGTCGCACGAATCGCTCGCTCAACCGGTCGGAAATCGTCGGCAACTGCATGCCGTACTCGGCGGCCAGCGCAGCCAGCCGCTTGAGGTGCAGATCGGCGGCGTCGCTGGTTCGCTCGGCGAACGCCTGCCGCCACATCTCCGCGGCGGCCTCGCGGCCGTGCCGCACGAGGATTTCGTGGGCCCAGACGACCGGCTTGAGGTTCCACGCGACGCGATCGTACGCGGCCCGTTGCCGCAGGAAGTCGATGAACTGGTAGAGCAGCTCGCCGTGGTCGCTCTGCGTGGTCGTGGTGTTGTAGTCGCGGTAAGCCCGGTAGTTTTCGACCACGGCCTCGATGGCGATCGACAGCAACTCGACCGCGTCGCCGCGCGGCCACTTGTCGTCCAATTCGGCGACCAGTTGCAGTTGGTCCTCGGCGTACGGATCGTCCACGAGGTTTTTGAGCCACGCATCGGGGGTTTGGTGGAGGATGCCCCGCAAGTTGCCAAGGCTCAAGAATTTCTGCGTGAAGAGCTCGCCGCCGTAGCGCTCGACAAATTTGACGAACCGCGCCCAGTCGTCTTCGCTGGACAACCGCTCGACGACGCTGAGCCGCAGCGTGCGGCTGTGGGCCAGCCAGCGGTCGAGCTGATGCTCGGTGAGCTGCTGCAGCACGTCGACCAGCAGATGATCCGCGTCGCCCTTGGTCGCCCCGCGGCGGCCGCCCGAGTTCCACAACTCGGCCGACTCGACGACCGCCCGCACGATCGCCTGGTAGCCGTTCTCGAAGAGCGTGTCGAACTCGGTGACAGCCCCCTGGCCGACGGGATTGTCGGTCTCCAGTTGTTGCGCCAGCGACAACAGCTCGCAAGTCTCGTGGATGAGGCCAAGCTTGGGCAGCCAGCCCAGCAGGTCGCTGAGCAGCCGCTGCCAACTGCGCGTGACGACCACCTGCCGCGGCTCGCCGCCGCGCGAGTGCGGCACGTACAGCATCGGTCGGCCGGCAAGAGTCTCCAAGAATCCGTCCCACTGAGCCCGCACGCCCTGAGGATCGCCGGCCAGGACCGATCGCAACAGGTTGACGCTGGCGTTGTCGACAGGCTCGCCAAACCGCGCGGCGTCGCCCGCGTCGTCGCGCGTCGTCATCAGCAGTCGAGCAGCGGTCGCCGTCTCGACGCACGTGGCGATGATTTTCTGAATGAGCGTATCCTTGATGGTCCGCACCCGATCGTATTCCACGAGCGAGTCGTGCGAGCGCGAGGGCTGGCGGAACCGGAAGCCGTGCACCGCGTCGAGCAATTCGAGCAACTGGCGGAAGTTCCGCCCTGCCTGGGCGAGCCACTGATCCAGCACCTCGCGGCGCTCGGGTTGCTCGACGGCTCCGCCCCAGGTGATCGCAGCGTGCTTCCAGAGTCGGGCGATCGTATTCAAGAAGCTGAGCCGCTGCTCCAGGCGCTCGGCCTCGACCTCCCACTCCGACTGCAACGGCTCGACGCCGTCGTCGGCCAGGTCGCCCTCGACGCCATCGTCGGTGCTGTCGCGGTAGTTCACGCCTTCGTAGGCGGCGCCGAACAGTCCGTTCTTGCGATCGTCCTCGTCCTCGTCATCATCATCGTCGTCCGCCGCCAGCGCCTCGCCCGGGGCGTCTTCGAATTCGGACTCATCGCCAGTATCCAAGTCGTCGTCGGCCAACTCGTCGTCGGCCAACTCGTCGTCGTACTCGTAGTCGTAATCGAACTCGTCGTCGTCCTCGTCCTCGTCGTCGTCGTCGTCGGGATCGCCAAATGGAATGTCATCGTCATCGCCGGCCGCCGGCGTCCCGGCCAAGCGCAGCGTGGGCGCCTGCCAGTACTCTTCGGCGTTGGCCTCCAGGTAGGCGAAGAACATCGCCACCTCGGGCCACCGGTCGTCGCCCGAGGCGTGCTGCTGGGCTTCGACCGTGGCAAGCCACTGGAACGCCAGCGGGTGGAACGAGATGTCGCCCGCGTCCAGCGGCGTGCGATCGCGCTGGTTGACCCACTGCATCATCAGGGCTCGGGCCGCCACGGTGTCCCCATGGTCGAGCAGCGCCTCGATCACGAGTTGGAACGCCTTTGAGGAGTCGAACTGGTCAACGAACAACCGCCAGAACGCCACGTCGCCCGCCGCAGCGCCGGCTTTGTGCCACGCGTTGAGGGCCCCCGCGACGAGGTTGGCCGAGACCTCGATCTCCTTGGCGACCAGGTGCTTGACGCCCTCGACGCTGGCCGTAGCGAAGCGGTCCCACCAAGCCGCCAGCCGAGCGAGGATGGCCGAGAACCGCTCTTCGAGCACGCCGTTGTCGACGGCGGCCGCCTCGCTCCACGCCCGCGCGGCCAGGTCGAGGATCTGCTCGACCAGTTCGATCAACTCGTCGACGCGCCAGTCGTGGACCGTGTTTTCCAGCGCAGGGAACAGGCTGAAGTTGGCGGCGAATCCCACGACGTTCCATGGATCGACAAGCGCCCCGCACTCGATCGCCCGATGGAGCAACTCGACCACCTTTTCCAGGTCGTCGACCACCGGCTCCAGCTCGTCGCGGTCCAGCGCATCGTGCCCCGAGGTCAGCCGACAGTAGATCGCCGTCAGCATCCGCGCCGAGGCAACCCGCACCTCGTCGGCCTGCCGCAGGGCGGACTCCGGTCGGCCCATCCGCGCGAACAACAGCGCCAGGTGGACGTGCTGCAACTGCAGGGCTCGCCGCCGAGCCAGTTCGTGGTTGAGGTGCTGGCGAGCGCCGCCGAACGGTTGCCGCGTCCGCTGCGCCTCGTCGCGGAGGCGGTCGCCGTGCGGCCCCGTCGCTTTGGCCAGCAGGTGCTGGTAGAAATCGTCGCGGTAAGCGGCGATCTGTGGGAGCAGCGTCGAGAGCGTCACCGTGGAGTCGTGCCGACCTGGCGCGTCGCCGCTGGTGCCGGAGGCCATGAGAATTGTCCCCGCGAGCACTGCCGCGGCTTCTTCGAGTTTCTCACACGTTTGTCTGCTCCGTCCCCCTCCCTTCGATGCGGGGGGAGCAGGAGAGGGGGAGTGCAAGCCGGTCGACTCACACGCATCGCACCGCGTGAGCAGCGCATCCAGCGTGATCTGCTGCAACACAAACCGCGAATAGTACCCCTCTTGCGAAATCTGGTACGGATCCCACTGTCCAAAGTGGTAATTAGGCCGCCGATTCACGGGATGGTCGAAGTCATACGCCCGCGGGTCGAGCGCGATCTCCTCCAGTCGTTCGAGGTCGAACCACGCCCGGGCCAGCACGTCGGGCTCGGCGGCGCGCAAGATTTCAAGCGCCCGCGAGATGATCGCCTCGTACCGCCCCGCCGCCACGCCGGCGCCCTTCACATAAAGCGAGATCGGCCGCACATACTCGTGCGGGTACGGCTCACTGCGAGAACCAGATTCCAAGGTGGCGGTGGGCCGATAGCCGACGTAATCGTTCAAGAGTCCGATGGCGCCGGCGACGATCCGCTCGGGCTCGTTCCAGGGCGGACCCTGAGCGAGCACCGCTTCGCAGGCTTCGCCGAGGAAAAACGGCCGCCACAAGTCGGCTTCGTCCTGGTGATGGAGCAGGTCGCGGTGGAACTCGCGATAGGCCTTCAGCAGGGGATCGGTCGCGATCTGGACAACGGAGCGCGCCTGCGTCGCGTCAGCGAAGGCTCCGCCGGCCTGTTCCAATCGGTCGATGGCCCCCAGGAGCCACTGACGCAGCACGTCAACCGCCGACTCACGCCCCGCGCGGCTTTCGATCGACCAGAACAACTCGTTGATATTTCGCAGGAATCTCGAGTCGCGGGCGCCCGAAGAGAAATTGAGATACCCCACCACGTCGTCGAGCACGGCGGAATCAGCGTCGGCGGGTAGTGGTGACGACTGTTTCACGACGATCCGAGGTCATGGGTCCGCAATCCCCCTCCCTTGAAGGGAGGGGCTAGGGGAGGGACAGCAGACCGCAGCAAGGCGACAGCAGTCGGAACTGCCGTCGCGCTCGCACCGAGAGACATCTGCTCCATTGGGGGAGTCCATCGTAAAGGACGCCCGCCAAAGCGGTCTAGGCGCCCCAATCGCCGCTGGCGCGAGCCCGAAATGCTTTGTCCCCCGCCACGCCGCTGATTACACTGTTTTGCGGGGGGAGTACCGTACTGGCGGCCCGCACGATGCACTTGTCTCACCGAGGTCTTGGACCCATGAATCGACCTGCTTGCTGTGCCGCGCCCTTGCTCGCCGTTGCGGCGTCGCTGCTGACAGCGTCCGCCGCGATCTTGCCCGCGCCCCCCGCTCGCGCCGCACGCATGCTGGTGACCTACGACGAGGCGGCGCGCCACGGTTTGGAGCGCGCGTGGTTCGCCCAGGCGCCCGTCGACCCCAGCCGCAGTCGCGCCAGCACATGGTATCTCCACCTCGATCGGCTGTATTGCGTCACCGATTCGGGACTGGTCACCGCTCTCAACGCGGAAACAGGGGCGACGCTCTGGACTCGTCAGGTCGGTAAGCCCGGCGTCCCCGCGTTCGGTCCCGAAGCGAACTTGAAATACCTCGGCGTCGTGAGCGGTTCGCGGTTGTACATCCTCGATGTGGAGACGGGCCGACTCAAGTTTTCGCGCGAGCTGGGCAGCGCGCCGTCGTCCGGCCCCGCGCTCAGCAATCGTTACGCCTTCGTCGCGTTGGTGACCGGTCGCATTGAGGGCTACGACCTGGAGAACCCGGCGGCGCAGCCCTGGTACTATCAGTCAAAAGGCCGCACATACCTGCGACCGACGACCACTGGCAGCATCGTGAGCTGGCCCACGTCCGAGGGCTACCTGTACGTCAGCGACGCCGAGGACCCCAAGATTCGCTTCCGCCTGGAGACCAACGACGACATCGTCACGTCGCCCGCCGAGATGTCGCCGTATCTCTACATCGCTTCGCTGGACGGCTACCTCTACTGCATGAATGAAACGACGGGGCGCGAGGAATGGCGCTACTCGACCGGCTACCCGATCATGAGCTCGCCGGCGCTCGTGGGCGACCACGCCTTCGTGGCGTCGATCGAGCCCGTGCTGCACTGCATCGACGCCAAGAGCGGCGCGCGCAACTGGTCGATCGCTGGAGTGAGCCACTTCGGCGCCAAGGGCAAGCAGCGCGTGTACGCCTCCGATCGCTACGGCAATCTGATCATCCTCGACGCCAAGACCGGCGCGCTGCTCGGCCGCCTCAAGACGGCCGAGGGGTTGGAGACGATGGTCAACGATCAGACGGATCGCATCTTCCTAGTGAACGATCGCGGGCTGGTGCAATGCCTGCGCGAGGTCGGCGCCATCGAGCCGACGATTTATCGCCAGCCCGCGGCACCCGAAGCCGAGGGCGACGCGGACGCCGAAGGCGCGGCGCCGGCGAAGCCCGCCGATTCGGCCAGCGACGCTGACGCGGCCGCACCGCCCGTCGACGCCGCACCGCCCGCCACAGGTCAGCCTGCCGACGAAGCGCCGGCGGACGAACCACCTGCAGATGCGGCCGACGACGACAATCCATTCGACGCGTTTTGACCGTCGCTCCGCGCTCTCACTCGGTCACAACTTCTCCTGCCCCGTGAGCGCCAGCACGCTCGTCCAGAGTTCGCTCTCCGGGTCAAGCCGTTTCACGACGCCGGCCGAAGCGCACAACGGCACGTGGACCAGTTGATTGTGCCACAGTCCCACGAGCATGTCCGTCTTGCCGGCCATGGCCGCGTGAACGGCCGCCCGCGCGAACCGCTCGCACAATAGCGAGTCGACCGCCGCGGCCGGCAGACTGCGGATGTAGTAGCTGGGGTCGAAGTACTTCACGCTCACCGGCACGCGTTCTGCCTTGAAGTAGCGCTCGATTCTTTCCTTCAAGGAAACGCCAATGTCGGCCAGCTTGCGGTTGCCCGAGGCGTCGAACGCCTCCTCCTTCGCAAGCAAGTGTTGCCCCGCGCCCTCGGCCACGACGACCACGGCGTGCTCGCGAGCTGCCAACCGTCGCTTGAGCCGCGCCAGGAATCCTTTCGCACCGTCCAGCTCCAAGGGAAACTCGGGGATGAAGCAAAAGTTCGCCTCCCCGCTGGCAAGCGTGGCGGACGCGGCAATGAACCCCGCCTCGCGACCCATCAACTTCACCAGTCCCACGCCGTTGATTGCGCTCTTCGCCTCGACGTGCGCCCGATCGATCACCTGCTCGGCCTCGGCGACCGCGGTGTAGAAGCCAAACGTGCTGAAACAGAACTTCACGTCGTTGTCGATCGTCTTGGGAATGCCGACGACGGCAAGCTTCGCGCCGCGGCGGGCGGCCTCCTCGGCAATCGCGTGGGCGCCGCACTGCGTGCCGTCGCCGCCGATGCACAACAGTACGTTGACGCCCCGACTCGTCAGAAACTCGACGCTCGTGCCCGGGTCCTGTGGCCCGCGCGACGTTCCGAGGATCGTGCCGCCTTGGTGATGAATTCCTTCGACCGCCTCGGGCGTAAGCGGCAGCGGCGGCCGGCCCTCCGCGGGATTGAGCCCTTGGAAGCCGAAGCGAATCCCCAACACCTCGGGGACGCCGTAGTTGTGCATCAATTCGAACACGGCGGTGCGGATGACGTTGTTGATCCCGGGACACAGCCCGCCGCAGGTGACGATCGCAGCTTTGACCTGGCGGGGATCGAAATACAACGCCTCGCGGGGTCCGGCGAGCTCCAGGGCCAGCGGAGAGACGGGTTCGCCCACGCGAAACCGCGGCTCGACGAGCAGCCGCGCATCGTCCCACACGAAATCGCCGACGCCATCGCCCGGCATCGTCGAGAGTTGTAAAGGCGATCGCGTCCGCCGCGGTCCCAACGTCGTGACCTCAAGCTGCGCCTGGTCAAGTCCGTCGTAGTCGGCCATGAGGAATTGATGAATGAAAAAGTGATGACTGATGAACGAGAGACTCTCAGCGACAACGCGGAACAGATTCCCCCCCTACAGCCTCCAGCCTTCCCTCACAGCCAGCCGTGGGCCCGATACCACGCGACCGTCTCCGCGAAGCGCGCTTCCAAGGACGCCCCGGGCTCGTAGCCAAGTTCCGTGCGAATCTTTTCGTCACAACAGACCCAACCTGGCGCCATCGTCTCGCGCATCTTATCGAAGTTGATGATCACCGGTCGCTGCCGCACGCGGCCCACCAGTTCGCCCACCGCCCCGGCGACCCAGAACAGCGGCCGCGGCGTCGGGACTGCCGCTACGGCCCAGCCGCAGGCCCGCCCGGCGAGTCGGCCAAGCTCGCCGTAAGTGACCGCGCGATCGGCGGCCACATAGTACTTGCCGGCGTCTGGCGCGGCCGCCGCGTCGCTGCCCTGTGGCACGCGCTCGCCGCGCTCGACGACGCGCACCAAGGCGTCGCACAGGTCCGTCACATGAATCAGCGACAACGGAAATCGGCGCAGCCCCGGCACGGGGTGGATTGGCAAGAACTTCATGCCGCGAAACAGCGCGAGGCTCGCGCGATCGCCTTGGCCGAACACCATCGGCGGACGCACAATGGACAATGGCACGGCGTGCGCACCGGCGTGCGCGGCTGCGGCGGCCGCTGCTTCCGCCGCCAATTTGCTTCGTCCGTAGGCCGACACCGGCTCGTCCGCGTCGGCCTCTCGCCGCGGCTGCTCCATCGTTCCCGGCCCGCCCGCCGCCAGGGAGCTGACAAACACGACCACCGGCGGCCGCGATTGCCGCGCCGCCGCCTCGACCACCGCCCGCGTTCCGTCGACGTTGTCGCGGACGAACTCCTCGCGTCGCCGCGCGGCCACGCGTCCGGCGAGATGAAACACCACGTCGACGCCCTCGACGGCCGCGTCCAGGCTCGCCGCGTCGGCCAGGTTGCCCTGAACCATCTCCGCGCCCAGTGCCGCGAGCGAACCGGTGCGCGAACTGGCCCGCACCAGGCAGCGCACGGTCCACCCCTGAGCGGTGAGCCGCTGGGCGAGGTTTGAGCCCACAAAGCCGCTGGCGCCGGTGATCAACGATCGCGTCATGGCCGTGTGCACCACGAACGAAGGAATGTCGGAAACACCGTGGCGAATCCCGCGCTTCACAACAACCAAGCATGATCCCCGGCCAAGTGCGCCGTCAAGTCGCGGCGGTACAGGGCGCCACTGCTGGCTCGTCCAGCAGTGCGAACCGGGGACACGGCGCCCACGGCTGGGCAAGCCAGCAGTGGCACACCTCTGCCGGTGCTTGGAAGCTCAATGTGTGCCCAAACGATCCCACGATGCGCCCCGCCGCGCAACTTGACCAGCCCCATTTCGCACGCTTACAGTGACACGTTCGCCCGGGACCTCGTCACGCACGCCGCGCCGCCGCTCGCCCTCCATGCCGCACCTTGAAGTCATCCCCGTCGAGACGCGGCGGCATCGTCAGCAGTTCTTCAACCTGCCGTGGGAGCTGTACCGCGACGATCCCCACTGGATTCCGCCGCTGCGGATCGTCAAGAAGGAGTTGCTGAACTTCAAGCGGCACCCGTTTTACGACGACGCCGACATTCGCCATTTCCTCGCCCTCCGCGACGGGCGACCGGTCGGCCGATTGGCGGCGATCGTCAACCACGCCCACAACCGTTGGTACCACGAGCAGCGCGGCTTCTTCGGGTTCTTCGAGTCCATCGACGATCAGGAAGTCGCCGGCCGGTTGTTCGACGCGGCCCGCGCGTGGTTCGCGTCTCAAGGTATCGAGGCGATTCGCGGGCCGGTCAACCCGTCCCTCAACTACGAAGTGGGCCTGCTGATCGAAGGCTTCGACGATCCGCCCTGGTTCATGATGACCTACAACAAACCGTACTACGGCCGGCTCATCGAGAACTACGGCTTCCGCAATGCGCAAAATCTGTACGCATTCTGGGGGCACCTCAGCATGCTGGAAGAGGTGACAAGCCGCCTCTCGGCGCTCAGCCAGATTGTGCTCGAGCGGTTCGAGCTCAAGTGCCGGCCGATGGACGTCAAGCGGTTCGACGAGGAGATCCGATCATTCCTCGACATCTACAACCGCTCTCTGGTGAACACCTGGGGCTTCGTTCCCATGTCGGACGGCGAGGTCAAGAAGCAAGCCGCCGGGATGAGGCACATGATCGTGCCCGAGCTGACCACCGTCGCCGAGGTGGAAGGCAAGCCGGTGGGGACGATGTTCGGGTTGCTCGACTTCAACCCGCGCATCAAGGACATGGACGGCCGACTGCTGCCGCTGGGCTTCCTCAAACTGCTCCGCAATCGCAAGGCAATCAAGCGCATCCGCCTGATCAGCACGAACGTGCTGCCCGAGTACCAGAGCTGGGGCATCGGCATCGCGCTGGTTGCCCGGCTGGTTCCCGACGCGCTGGCCTGGGGCATTCAGGAGGCGGAGTTCTCGTGGGTCTTGGAGTCGAACGACCTGTCGTTCAAGACGCTCAAAAAGGGCGGCGCCAAGATTTCCAAGCGTTACCGCATCTACGACTACGGGCCGCCGGATACAACGGCCAACGCCAAATTCATGCCGCCGCAGACGTAGAGCCTATCCGAGAACCGTCGGGGACTGTCCCGATTTTGCGGAGTCTTCGGAGCAAAATGGGACTGTCCCCCTTCCGCAGACGGCTCTCGGATAGGCTCTTAGCGCGTGCCACGGCTGGCTCGTCCAGCAGTGGGCGGAGGGTATGCGGCCGGTTCGTGTTTCAAGACAGTCGCTACATGCTTATCAGGTCGCTGTGGTGTCAAGCCACGGGACAATCCTCCGAGGATTCTCTCGACCAATTTCGCCAAGACGCTGAAGGGTTCGCGACAATGACAGAAAAACCCAAAGAATGGTCACCTTCCGATAGCCAAGACTACGCGGAGCTGCACTGGGAATTGAATGGCAGCACGGACCGCGTTTGCGCGATCGTTTGGGGTTCGATGATCGAATCCCTCCTCAGGCACGTACTTATCAAAAAGCTGGTTGTGAACAACGCCCATGCAGGCGTTATTACAGGCTTCGATGGGCCGTTGGGCAATTTTCGATTGGCGACCGATTTCTCACATGCGATCGGAATGTTTAGTGACGACGTTCGCTGGGACCTGGATAGAGTGCGGAAGATCAGAAACGCATTCGCGCATAATGTTACGATACCTGACTCCACTGGCAAACGAATGAGACCAACCTTTACCAGTGATGGGATCAAAGACCATGCGAAGAATCTGCGATGCCCGGAAATTGTGCTCCGCCAAGATCTCAGTGAAGCCGCATTCGAGGCATCTCGAGCACAATTGCGCGCAGGAGGAAGGCCTATGGCCCCAACCTTGCCGCCGCCGACCGACCCGCGAGAACGGTTCGAGTGGACATGCAAGGTTCTATTCGACGTAATCCACAGCGCGGAAGTCTTCGACACAATGCTGAATCTGAGCGTTCCGCGCGATTATCCACGAGCGAAATCGCAGGCGTCTTGAGCAACTAAGTCTCGCAGGGCGGGTCGGCGGTCTTCCGGCGACCCGCCGCATGGGGACAGGCCCAGCGTTTTCTGATGAAAGGTGGGTTTCGCGAACTCAACCCACCCTAACTTCTGCTGAGCGGAATGAGTTGGAGGGGAATGAGCTGCGCCCCCGTTTTTCTCTTCTCGAGGAGTCGAACCTCGTCTTGCAGATTCGAAGTCTGCCGTGCTCATCCATCACACTCGCAAGGCGCTTCTAGGAGTCTCCGTCGCTCGCTTCACTAGCGCTGACTACTTTGCGCAACTTCCGGGTGCATGCTTCAAGCTTCGCCAAATCTACTTGGAACCCTCCTTCGGAACGACCAACAATGGCTTTCGTAGGCGACCATATGATGGTGCGTGTCGAGTCGCGAAACTCGAATAATGACAAACTGCTCGGGCTAATTCCGGCGGTTGTCGCATGGTCACGCTGCCGACCGCCCCCCGCAATATACTCGTCAAAGTGCATAAAGATATTTCTTGCCATCTCTAAATGTGGAATGCATTCGTCAATTTCCTTGATCGCTTGGGCAATCGGCTCGCTGTCTTTTGCGGATCGTTCGACGAGAACCGTAGCCTTGCGTAGCTGATGTGCGGACATTAGGAGGAACCAGAAGTCGTACTTAGCCGTTTGAAAGTCTGCATTCGGTCCTGATAAACGTTCGCTTTGAAGGAATACCATGTTGGCAGCTTGCTCTGCAAACCAGCTTGCAAGTGCGTGGACGTGCTCGTTGGAATGGCTCATATTTACATCTCCCAAGGAGTGTTGTTTGCATGGGGCAATGAGCTGCGGCACCATTTCTTCCTTGAGAGGCTTATAGCAACTCAGCGTACTGGCGCAGCACGAGGACGGTTTGAATCAATCCCTGCCGTTCGAGGGACTCCAGGTACTCGGCAACGCTCTGGGGCGGACGTTTCAAGCTCTCGCGATGCCGCTTCGCGGCGGCGCAAACCCTGTTAACGGCCAGGTCAAGCTGGTAATTGATGAAGTCGTCCGGATGGGCCGCCTCAATGCCATAAGGCGCCAGCAGGTCATTCGGAAAGTGCTTCAGATTATACGTGACGATCATGTCCGCGCCGCTCTTGATCGCAGCGGCCAGCACATGCCGATCTTCAGGGTCCGGCAATTCGACAGCGGCAATCAGCGCTTCATAGCCGGTGACCAAGCAGTCGCGCACATGAGCGTTCATGAGTTCGCGCGTGCGCTGCAATTGCTCGCGCGTAAGGTCAGGACGCTCCCGAAGGACGCCTTCGATCCATTCGTCGTGAATCTGGTCGGTCCACTTCGCGCGGAACAGATCCGTCATGGCTAAGTGCATGAGCAGGTCGCGCAGCGGCGCCGGGTAAAGGACGCACGCGTCAAACAGCGCGGTGAAATTGCTCACCTCAGTAGCCCATATTCAGGTCTTGCGCCTGAGCGGCCAAATCGTCGAGCGCCTTGAGCCGGTTCTGATCCATCCGCTGCTTGTAGTTCATCAAGTCTGTGAACTGGATGCGTCGATGAGTCCCCACTTTGCGGTACGGGATGGCATTTTTCTCAAGCTGCTCGACGAGGAAGGGCCGCGAAACATTCAGCAGGTCGGCCGCCTGCTGCGTGGTCAGCTCGGCATGGACCGGGATCAGCGTGACGGCATTGCCTTGCGCCATTTGGGCGAGGATGTCGTTAAGCAGTCGGAACGCGGAAGCCGGGATGACGATCTCCTCCCGTTCGTCGTCGGGCTCCAAGCGCACCCGGAACGGGGCGGTCCGCTTGCGGCCCAGATACTTGGCCAGCCGCCGGCTGGTTTCCTGCGCCAGGCGGGATTCCGCTTCGGTGGGCGCAATCGTCTCGGGGAACTCGCTGAGTATGCTGGCCATGGGGATGGTCCTCCTAAGGAAGTATATCGGTCAATCGCAGAAAACGCAACATTCGAAATAAACGAAATAGCGACTTGTATGAGCGTTTGCGACAAATGCAGGGCCTAATCTCCGCAACTTTTGCGGTAAAGGGGCTGTGTCTCCGCGAAATCACACTTGAAGACGGTCTGCACTCCGGCGGGGTGATCTGCGGTGAGACTAGCAGACGCTCATTACCCGCTTGCCGTCAGCTACAAGCGAGACGGGAGACGGAGACGAAGAGACGAATAGCGTGCCTTCGCGCCGTGTGGTCCAGCGCATCCGTCGCGTGACCGCCTGCCGCCTCGACGTGCGGCGTTAACATCGCCCTTCGCCGATTCCCGCCTTGCGCCTCGGCGCGAGCCCCTCATGATTTTCCGCATTTCCAAAAACTGCCCGTAGAAATTGTGCCACGACCTGTGGTAGGGCTTTGCACCTAAATTCGGGCTAAACCGCAAGCAATTGCGACAGCATTGCCTGACAGCTCGCTGATTTAGCGGCTTGACTTGAATTTAGGTGCAAAGTCCCTGTGGTAGGGAACAGGTGTGCACATGAGAGGTCAGAGGCCGGAGGTCAGAGGACAGAGCCCGGCGGCCCAAGACGAGAGGCCGGAGGCGTCCGAAGGAGGCTCGTCCTCCGTCGCCCTACGGTCGACAACCTCCAGCCTTCCGCCCCCTGACCCCCTGAACCCTGATGCCTGCTCCCTACCCAAACTGCCCACTGCCCACCTTCAGTTTGCAACCGAAACCCCAAGAATCGTCCTCCCATTGCACGGAACAACGACTTCCAACGTGTGGCGACAAGACCTTGCGCCGACTCGCCGCTGCGCAACTTCAGCCGGGACAACGTCCTCCGAGGAGAGCGCCCAGCGCAACTCCCGAGAGAAGGAGTTTTGTCGCCAAAAATGTATGTTCGCGACAAGACCCCGCATCAAGCATCGCCATGCGAACGTCAGAAGAACGCATGCGGCCTGCGGACATTGCCGCGCGGCGTCGGAACGTTTCGCTGAGTTCCGCGTTTGTCTAAGTTACTCAATTCCAACAGCGCGCTAATAAACGCTCATTCTCACGAATCCGGATCAGCGATCATCAGCGTTGATTAGTGTTCCTCGACCTTCTTCCTCGTTTCCTCCAGTCCTTTCCGAGTTCGCCACGCCATGAAACTCAATCCTGCATTGACAATCGTCTTGGGGCTCATGCTTGGTTATCCAACGTCCATGACGCTGGCGCAAGGCGGCGCCATCGCCGAGGCGCCGCCCAGCATCGCCTTGCCGGAAAGCGGCGAAGGCGTTCCGGGCGTCGGGCCGATTCGCCATGAAGACTGGTTCGTCAACGTTTGGACGGAACGTCGCACCGACTTCGCGAAGCGCGCGGAGCAGGAGCGCGGCGCCCTGGTGTTCCTCGGCGACTCGATCACGCAGGGATGGGGCGACAACTTTCGCGGCAACTTCCCCGGCGTGAAGACCGCCAACCGCGGCATCAGCGGCGACACCACCCGCGGACTGCTCATCCGCCTGGAGGAGGACGTGCTCGCGCTTGATCCGGCCGGCATCGTGCTGCTCATCGGTACGAACGACATCGACGTGCAGGTGTCGCCCAGCGACATTGCTGGCAACGTGAAACTGCTACTCGATCGTATCGCTGAGCACGACGCCGAGATGCCCGTCGTGCTCTGTCAGGTGATGCCCACGTCCGGCACGAAGAATCGGCCCACCGACAAGATTCGCGAGCTGAACCGCCGGCTGGCCGAGTTGGCGCGCGGCAATGAGCAGGTGACAGTGGTCGATACGCACACGCTGTTCGCCAACGCCGAGGGCGATGCCAAGCCGGAAGAGTTCCCGGATCTGCTCCACCCGAACGGCGCGGGTTACGCCAAGTGGCGGGCGGCCTTGTGGCCGATCCTGGCCACGCTGGGCTTCGTCGAGACCGAAGCGGACGAATTCACGCCCGAGGAGGGCTTTGAACTGTTGTTCAATGGCCGCGACCTCACAGGGTGGGGCTTTCGGCCCACCAGCGACGAGGACCGGGGGTCGATCGCCAACTGGAAGAAGGCCGACCCCAACATGCCGCCGTGGCCGATCGTCGAGACGGCCGTTGCGTTCGACGGCCAGACGGCGAGCCCCGACGATCGATTCCGCGCGGTGAACGGCCGGCTCGTCGTCGCCACGCCCACCGAGGGCCGCCGCATCCAGAAGCTGCTCACCACGCGCGACTTCCCCGGCGACTTTACGCTGAAATTGGAGTTCCGCGCCACGCCGAACGCGGACAGCGGCGTGTACCTCCGCGGCCATCAACTCCAATGCCGCGACTACGCGCTCGCTGGGCCATACAAGGACCTCAAGAGCTACAAGCCGCAGGAGTGGAACGAGCTCGTCGTCGAGGTCAAGGGCAACACGGCCCATTGCACGTGCAACGGCGAGGTCCTGGAGGAAGCTTACGAGCTGCCCGACACGGGCCCGATCGGCGTCGAAGGCGACCGCGGACAGATGGAGTACCGGCGGATACGGATTCGCGAGGCGCCATGAGTCGACGCTATGCGACCAGGTCGGATGGAGACAAAGCTTGAACGCCATCGACCTCGTAGCGGCGAAAATCTCCGACGTTGAGCGTTAGTATCCGATCAATCCTCCCGCAAATCATCATGGCCACAAGCCGGGCGTCGTGCACTCCGACGCCCTGCAGTGCATGCTTTGCCGCCAATTCTCGCCAAACCAGAAAGGATGCTCGAGACTCTGTGATTACCTCGAATCGTCGTTCAATGAAGCGAACACGCGCATCGACCACGTCAGGCGGCAACCCGTATCCACCGCGTGCGCTCGGCGAACGAGTCGATACATTCCAGAATTCCGCCAGATTCTGAAACGTAGTCACTTGAAATTCCCGTTCAACGCGTAGCTTCTGCAACGCTGCGCGTATCGACTCGCACGCTGTGTCCGCGGGAACGAATAGTCGCAGCAAAATTCCGGTGTCGACAAGAATCGACATCAGTCGTGGTCCGCATAGATGTCCGCCCGCGTAAAATCCGCCGGCAGTACGGGGACGTTGAGTGCAAGCTCATCCAATTCACTATTGAAGTCGTCGTCCGAACCGGCTGTAACGGGGACTGACGGAGTCGTCAGCGCAATGACGACGCCTGCGACCCGAGAATGGTCCGGGAGCGCAAGCGGTTGATCAAGCCGCAGAACGCCGTGCTCGTAGGTGGCTTGGAACTCCTCGTTCATGCCGACATTGTAGACTGTGCCGCCGCTCCGCGTCCACAGTCTTACCCTCGCCCCCAGCCGTATTTCGCGATGCACCAGAAGGCGCTGGCCGCGTCGCGGAGGCCGATCTTCTTGCCGGCGTCGTAGCCGCGGCTGTGATAGTGGATCGGCATCTCCATGATGCCATAGCCCAGCCGCGACACCTTGGCGGTGATCTCCGGCTCGAAGCCAAAGCGGTCCTGCTCGATCTCGATTTGATCAAGCAGCTCGCGGCGGAACACCTTGTAGCAGGTCTCCATGTCGGTGAGCCACTGCCCCGTGGCGAGGTTCGACGCCGTCGTGAGCAGCCAGTTGCCCAATCGATGCACCCGCGAGGGGTCCTGTGCCGGGTTCTCCAAGAACCGCGACCCGTAGACCACGTCGGCCTCGCCGAGTTCAATGGCTTCCAAGAGCGCCGGCAAGTCCGCCGGGTCGTATTCGAGATCAGCGTCCTGTATCGCCACGACATTGCCGCGGACGTGCTGGAAGCCGGTGCGCAGGGCGGCCCCCTTGCCTTGGTTGTAGCCGTGCATGAACACGCGCACGTCGGCGTCGTGGTCAAGCGCCAGCAGCAGGTCGCGGGTGCCGTCGGTGCTGAAATCGTCGACGATGATGATCTCCTGGTGTACGCCGACCGCCTGCACGCGGCGGACGATCTCGATCACAGTATCGCGTTCGTTGTACACGGGCATCACGACGGACACGGCGAGGGAAGTTTTGCGCTGGCGCCGCGGCGGGAGCGCCGGCCGCTCGGCCTCGAGCTCTCGCACGGCGTTGAGCGTCTGCTCGGCCGCGGCGAGATTGGCGCTCAGGCGCTCCAGGAATGCTTCTTGACGCTGGGCCGGGGGCTTTGTCGTCTCGCTCGGTTGCGAATTGTCTTTGGTGATCATCGTTGGCGTCTCCTATGCGGCCAGGGGCGAGACGCCCCGGCTCGCTTCACATTTGCGATTCGCTCTGCGGCTCACATGCCCGTCAACTTGTCCGCGGGCGCGTCCGAGTCTGCCGCCGCCTCTTCCCACAGGCTCCGATCCGGCAGCGCCGGCCACTGCCAACGGGCCTCCAACAGCCGCACATCGTGCATCCGCAATTCTGGCGCCAGGTAGTGCGGGCTCGCCGGGTCATCGTACCGCGATCGCCGGCCCCACAGCACCGCCACCGAGTCGCTGTACAACATCACCCACGAGGGATTCTCACCTTCGGCCAACTCCTGCATGACGGCCATCGGCGGCGCGTAGCTCCGCTGCACGAGCACGAGATCCGGCCGACCGTGCTCCAGCACGCGCGTGCCGTCCATCGGTCCCGACTCGGGGCTCCGCTCACGCGGCCCCAGTTTATCGCTCAGCAGCCAGTCGAAGTGCATGTCGATCACGTCCTGCGGATAACAGGTGTCGAACCGGCCGTCGAACTGCACCGTCACGTCCGGCGCCAACGCTGCGATCGCGTACTGCGACCAGTTGAACGCCACGACCGCCTTACCCGTGAGCCGGTGGTCGACCATGTACTGCAGTGCGTCGACGGGGTACTGACTCCGCAGCACGGGGAAGTCGCTCAAGCGGAGCGACAGCGCGTAGCTCTGCAGCGCGATGCACGCCAACATTACTGCCGCCAGCGTTGCGCGGAACCACCGCGGCGGCAAGACTACGGGCAACTTCCGCTCGGCGTTGGGCCGCAGCCGCAGCAGCGCCGAGTGCCAATGCACCGGCAACCAGAAACCCACCAGCAACGCCAAGAAGGCGATGTGCCGCAAGTGCGAGCACGCCTGCCAGGCGACCAGTGCAAGGATGACGATCTGCGTCCAGTCGCGCCGCCGACGCGTGGCCGCCAGGCACGCAATGGACACAGCCAGCAGCATCACCAACGGCCAGAACACGGGCTTGCCCGGCAGCGGCGGCGCCCACTCGGTGATCTCCGGCGGCGCTCCGCCCCACGAGTGCCACAGCCACGCATGCATGCCCCAGCCGTAGGGATTGACGAACGTCGCCGCCACGCACGCCAAGCCGACCGCCGCGAGGCAAGCTTGCCGGCGCCAAGACGCCCACCCGTCGTGAATCGCCAGCTCAATCATTCGCCCCAGCAGGTACACGCCAACGATCGCCAACCCGGCCACAAACCCGCCATGCGAGTTGACCCACGCGATCATGAGCACCGGCAGCGGCCACAGCCACGCCAATCGCACCTGCCGCGATTTCTGCCAATCTCCAAACGCGCGATCGAGGCACACCAGCGCCGCCGTACAGAGGGCAAAGCTGAACAACTGCGGCCGCATGGGAAAGAACGCTTGCAAGTTGGCCGCCACGAGCACGACCAGCGCCCACGCGCCGAGCGCGGGCACGCCGTGCCGCCTCGCGGTGGCGACCATCGTCGCTGCGATCGTCAGCCCCAACGCGCACTTCGCCACCAGCATCCAATAAATGCCGAGATGATCCACGGCCCACGCGAACGCCAGCTCGGCCGCGTTCTCGTGGTTCACCCACGCGTGGCCCTCGGCCGAGTAGGTGTGCGTCGCGGTGCGGGGCATGTGGCCGGCGGCGATCCAATCCTGCCCGTACTTCACATGCCCCCACAGGTCGGGGTCGACGTGGTTGAACGAGAACGGCAGCGCGCACGCCAGCACCAACAGCGCCAGGACGCCAATCTTGAGCAGCCGATACTGCTCGCGCGCCTTGACCACGAACGACACAGGCGCCTCGCCGGCCGGCAGGGCAGAGAACATGGGCGGTCGGCGCGCAGAGCGGCGCCGCGGCAAGGGAATTTGGGTAAACTACGGCGGCTGCGATTGGCCGCGCAAGTTTACGCCGTTGTCCCCGGGGCGGCCTTGTGCGCGGCGCATTACGCGCCGTGTTCCGCATCCGGCAAATCCGCGCCGTCCCCACCGCCGGCACAACCGGCGCTCCAAATGATGCGAGAGATGGCCGCCAGTCACCCTGAGGTCTGCCGAAGGGACCTCGTCGCCAACCCCCGCAATAGGGGGTCATCTCGGTGTGCTGAGCAAGCAAGATTCTTCGGCGGACCTCAGAATGACCGTGGCGGCGTCGCTCCGATGCCTCGCGCCAACCCGCATGCTTGCGCCGCCACTTTCGCGCTTGGCACTGGGGTGTCCATTTGGTACTTTTCGTTCCACGCTCGCCGGGCGAACCAAGGCGGCATGAAGCGGCGTCCCACGTCGAGCGAACTACTCCCGATTGGTCGAGGACAGGGTGGCTCCTCGCGATCGAACTTGGTTCGGCCGACTCAAGGGATGGGTCGGCTGCGGGAAAAACATCCTCGTCGCAGGCGGCGACGGCGTCGCTCTCCCTGCGCACTACGCACAACTCGACCACAGGCCGACACGGAAGGAGGCCTCCATGGGCGCCGACCCCAAGCATGCTGACGCCAATCGCGCCGACGCCGCACGCAACGACCCCAAGTCGCAAGTGCGGGTGCACATCCGGTGGATGATCCGCCGCGACATGGCCGAGGTCCTCGACATCGAGCGGCTGAGTTTCGAGTTCCCGTGGTTCGAGGAGGACTTCATCCGTTGCCTCCGTCAGCGCAACTGCATTGGCATGGTCGCGGAGCACGGCGAGCGCGTCGTGGGCTTCATGATCTACGAGCTGCACAAGACGCGGCTGCACATTCTCAACTTCGCGGTGGCGCCGGAGTTCCGCCGCCACGGCGTCGGCCAGCAGATGATCGAGAAGCTGGTCGGAAAGCTTTCCAGCCAGCGCCGCACGCGGATCACGTTGGAAGTCCGCGAGACGAATCTCTCGGCCCAGCTGTTCTTCAAGGCGGCGAACTTCCGCGCAGTGACCGTCCTGCGGGCGTACTATGAAGATTCTCCCGAGGACGCGTACCTGATGCAGTACCGCCACGCCCCCGACGACGCGGCGACGCTGCCCATCAACCGCATCGACCGCATGGCGGGCTAAAGTCGGGCAGTTTCTCCGAAACTGCCTTCAGCAATGCGCGAGTCGGCGATTGCGCCCGCGGGAGGCTGCCGTCGCGGCGATGACCGCCAGCACCCCGGCGCTCGGTTCCGGAGCAACAGCCGCAGCCCACATTGCGGGAACTGCCGGCGGCGCGATTCCCGCGTTTTGTTGCCACACGAGAAAGTCGGCGCCGTCCACATCGTCATCGCCATCCGCGTCGCCGTCGCCCGGGTCCGCGCCCGCGGCCATGCCGAAGCCGGCCGACCACACTGGCAAGTCGTCGCCGTCCACGTCGCCGTCCTCGTCGAAGTCGCCGGGCACGCCCGACAGCGCCACATAGAACGAACCGTTGGCGTGCAGCGTGCCGTTGACGCTCACATCGACGTTCGTCGGCGGCGTACCTACCGCGACGGTGTCGCTCAAATCGATTGGCAGCTCGAGAACAACGTTGACCAACGTGTAGGGCCCGGAGGTGGCGCCCGCTGTAAACGTCAACGATCCCACCAGCCCCGGGTCGGGCGGTCCGGAAATCGGTTCTTGGGAGAGGTCGATCGTATCATTGACCAGACCGGTCGCGGTGACCGTGCCCTCGTCGATCGTGAGCACAAAGCTCGACGCGTCGAACTCGTAGACCACGCCGGGATCCATAGTCCGCGTCATCGTTGCGGGAGGGTTCGGCGTCGTCACGCGGACCACGGCGTCGGCGATCGTGACATTCACGCCAAATGGCGGGATGCCCAACGTCAGCGCAAACGCCGCCTCAGGCTCCAAATGCGCGTTGAGCACCGTCACGTCCGCGGCGCTGGGAAACGCGCCGCTGGTCCCGAAATCGAACACGGCGTCGATCGTGCCCGTGAGGTCCTGCACGTCTGTGTCACTCAACCCGAACGACGGCACGGCAACCGTGACCGTCATGCTCGAGTTGGCCGCGTCCGCGGTGAGCGTAGCGCCGACGGGATACGCTGCCGCGTTGCGGGGAGGTAGCCCAGCCGCGGCGAGCAGACCGATCATCGCGAACCGCCGGCAACGCGCGGCGTGGCTGGATCGGGCAGACGCCGGTAGCAAAACACCGACTCGCAGGCAGCTCATGGCAGGCACTCTCAGGCGGCATCGGCAGCGATGAACAACGTGGCGGAGGAGCCAAGAGTGCATCTTAAATGGCCGGCAATCTGTCGACAACA
>JBIOVA010000201.1:0-20550 GCA_044867485.1 Lacipirellulaceae bacterium
CGATCTCGACGACCTTGCCAGCAAATTTACCGAACTCGATCTTGTCGCCCTGGTGGAAGTGCCGCACTTTGAGCGGCTCGTCGATCTTGACCGTAAACGCCCAGCCACCGTCGCCGTTGAAGAATTGCCGCACGACCGCCTTCGACGCCTCGGCGTCGCCGTCGGCCTTGGCCTGCCCCGTGTACGCCGCGAACATGTTGCGGCCCACCAGGCTCGTACGGAATTCCTCGAGCGATTGCGGTAGATCTAGCGGGGGCGCGTCGGAAAGCTTGTCGGTGCGTTCGCACTCGGCGAGCACCAGCGCGTCGATGCCCAACGTGGCAGTCACCTTGGCGCCGCCGTCGGCGGGCAGCAGCGTCGCGCTGGCGATCCGATGCAGGTGCGGCGCGGCGTAGAACTTGTGAAGGAATTCGGTGAACTGCGCCACCGTTCCCGCGGCGCGGGCTTCGACGCTCAGCTCGCCGAACTGCGGATTGCGGCGGTCGAGCGATTTGTCGGCGACCTGCTCGACCGTCAGGCCCGAGGCCGTGAGCTCCTTGCGGAGCCAATCCTGGTAGAGCGACTCGGCCACCTCGCGGTTGGTGGGCAGCGACCGGCGGCCCCACTCGATGAGCCGGCGCCGCGCCCGCTCGCCCCGAGCCTCCGCGAACTCCGCGTCGTCCAGCGCGTCGACGGCCTGCCTCTGGCGCGCCTCGTTGCGGTCCACGGCGGCGCGATACCGATCGACGCCCTGCATGCCGGCCCACAGCAGACCCGCGGCGGCGACCGCGGCGGCCAGTTTCTTTTCGCGGAGCGTCATGGCGCGGCCTCCGCGACGGCGCCCGGCTTGTTGGCATCTGTCGTGTTGGCATCCGATTTCGCGACGTCCGCCTGGTCGTCGTCGTCGCCGTCAACCGGCAACGGCTCGATCCGTTCAATCACGCCCGAGACCGTCGCGGCGTAGCCTGGCGTGGCGTCGCCTTTGGCTTCCACCGCCCGGCGGTCGACGCGGTAGCCGCCTTCCCGCAGGCGGAGTTCGATCGGCTGGACCGCCTCGGTCGTCTTGGCGGCCGCGTCGATCGTCAGCAGCCGGCCGGAAACCACGAGCTTCGTGATCACGACGTCCTCATCCGCCTTGAAATCCGCCGCGTCGAGCGGCTGCGGCCGCAGCCGGCGGCCGAGATGGTCGAGCTCCGTGAGCAGGTTGACCGACGAGCTGAGCCAGGCGTCGATCGCGGCGGCCTGCTGCTCATCTTTGGCAAGTCGCTCGAGCGTCGGCGCGAGTTTCGCCCGCGCGGCGTCAGCCTCGGCCGCGGCGGCGAGCGGGGCTTGCAAGTTGCTGTACGCCGTCCAAGCCAGGAGCGCGACGACGGAGGCGGCCGCCGCGCCGGCGAGGGCATACGTGCGGCGGCGGCTCGGCGGCGCCGGCGGGCGATGAGGGTGGAGCAAGTCGACCGGGGCCGGGCGGCTCTCGGCCGTCGCCGCGGCCAGCGCAGCCAAAGGGGCCACGTGCGTCAGCGTATCAGCAGGCGAGTCGGGCAGCTCGACCGCCGCATCGAGCCGCGCCGCCCGCACCGGACGTGCCAGCGCTTGGCTTAGCGGCCGGGCCGTCGCATCGGCGTTCTCCCCACAGAAATAGCACGGCAGCGAAGCCGACGGGGCCCCCGCCATCTGGGAGAGCGAAAGCAACGTGCGGCGCAGCTCGCCGGCCAGCGTCGCCGCATCGGCCGCTGCATCTGGCTCAGCGGCGAGGACCACGGTCCGCAACAATCGCAGCGTGCCGTCCTGCGTGGCCCACACGGCAGCCTGTCGACCGGAGATTGCCGCGAATACGGTCAACGGCGTGGCGTCGCCCCCCGATTCATCGGCCAGGCGGCGGCCCAGCTCCAGCCAGCCGAACGCCTCGGGGACGATGCGCTGCAGCTTGAGGTCAGCCGCCGTGCACACACCACGAAGGCGTTCGAGCTGTGACGGCGTCACCCCGAACGTCAGCACGCGGTGCGGATGGTCCGCGTTGCCGTCGAGCGAGAGAAAGTCGAAGCCCACGCCGTCGTCGGCCAACACAATGTCGCGCTGGGCTTGCAGGAGGACCAGGTCGGGCAGATCGGCTTCCGGCGCGGGCGGCAACTCGTAATTCTGCCAGTGGAGATCAACCCGCGGCACGGCGACAACCGTTGGGGCGCGCTCCGCCCCGTGCGGCTTGAGCGCCGCGGCGAGCTTCTCGCCGATCGCCTGCGGCGAGTCGCCGTCGGCCAGCGACACGCGCACGACCGCCTCCACCGCGATCGCCCGCCCGCCGGAGCGAACGACGACCGCCAGCGCGGCCTGCGGCTGAAGTTTCAGGGCAACGGCTCGGGACATGGCGGTTAGATCTGAAGTCAACCGAGGGGCGCCACTGCTGGCTTGTCCAGCAGTGCGAAGCGGGTACCAGGGGCCCACTGCTAGACAAGCTAGCAGTGGCACCCGTTATTGTAGTTCAATGGCTTAGCCGGTGCTCCGCCCTACGGGGCTGCCTCGTTCACGGCCCCGAGCAGGTCCGGCGAGTAGCCCGGCCCCCAGCTCGACAAGTCCCGCCAGTGCCGCAGCCGTGCGGGCGTCGTCGACCGGTCGATGACGAACTCCCCGCGCACGGGCGAGGCGTCACCGTCGAAGAACCCTACGGACTGGCCGCTGAAGGCGTCGCCCCGCGTGGTGACGTACCGTTCGATCTGCTTCATTTGTTCGAGCGGCGTCAGGCCGTCGATGAGCAGCCAGAGGGCGTGCCGTTGCGGGCTGAGGGTCGGACTGGGCTCGAGTTCCCGTTGGGCGATGATCTGGTCGGCGATCGCGGGCGTCATGGTGGGAATCGACAAGAGTACGGGCTTCGCCGCCGCGTTGATGTTCACCCGCCCGGCGACGCGTCCGGAGTTCACCACGGTGGCGGCGTCGTACAGCTTGAGCAACTCGCGGTAGCTCGCCGGCCCCTCGGTCCAAGGCGAGGCGACGTTTTGGGGCGGCGGTTGGTTCCCGCCTTGACCACCCTGGCCGCCGGGACCGCCTTGTCCTCCTTGTCCCTGTCCGCCTTGGACTTGACCGCCTTGCCCCTGTCCGCCGCCGTTGTCGCCTCCCTGGTTGTTGCCGCCGTTGTTGTTGCCGTTATTGCCGCCGCCACTCCCGCCGTTGTTCTCGCCGCCCGGAGGCGTCGCGGGGACTTGCACCTGCGCGCCGATCAAGTCGAGCGGCGAGTTGATCCGCGTATTGCCGGGCTGCTGAAAGTTGAGCTCGATCGACGCGGCGGAGACGGTCGCGCCGCCCCCGGCGCCTGTATCCTCGGGCCTCGTGGGGCGTTGCCGCGCCCGAGTCGGCCCCCTCGAATCGCCTCCCCCTTCGCCGCCGGGCTGTCCGCCGTTCTCGCTTGGCTCGCCGCCGCCCTGGGGAGCGCCGTACTGGCGATACAGGATGACGAACTTCGCCTGCTCGTCGGTGAGCGTCCCCTTGAGCGCGTTGTACAACGCCTGCAAATCGCCGCCATTAAGGTCGGCCAGCGGCGCCGCGGGCGATCCGCCCAGCAGCTCGACGCTTGTGATCGTGAGATACGCGCTCCAGCCGCGGTTCATCGAGCCGTCGGCGTTGTCAATTTCCAGCAGGGCGCCGCGGGCCACTTCGCCCGCCTCGACGAAGCCGTTGCGATTCTGGTCCAACCCGTACAGCAACTCAGGGGTCACGCCGCGTACCAGCAGCAACTCGTCGAGCCCCGCGATGGGCCCGTTGCGCGGGGCGTACGGCGGGTCGAGCCCGAGGTAGTAATCCTGCTCCGCGCCAAATTGCCGCGGCGCTTCGTCCGGATCGAGCCAATCGAGTATGGCGTCGACAATCTCCGGCGTCATGCCGGGCATCACCATCAGCCGGTCGCGGGCGAAGCCGTCGGCGCCCTCCGCCAGCAGCACGTTGAGATTGAGCTTTGCCGACTCGTCTTCGAGCCCGTAGCGCACGCCGGAGTAGATGCCGTTGACCTGCGCCGGGCACACGATGGTGAACCGGCCGCGGGCGAAGGGGTCCGGTTGGTCGTTGGCCAACAGGGCCTTCATCGCCGTGGCGTTGACGGCTAGGCCGCCGAGCGTCTGGATGCGGGCCGGCGTCTGGCTCACGAAGGTCTTGAGGTACTCGACGCCCGACTCGGCCAGCCGCAGCGACTGGGCGGCTCGGCCATGTCGCCGCACGGCCCGGTGCTCAGTCTGCATGAGGTCGAGGTATGTCCCCGTGCTGAGAGCCAGGATGGCGACGACGACGAGCACAAGCAGCAAGACGCTGCCATCTCTCCGCGTGGCACGCCCAAGGTCCTCCGCGGGGCGTGGTGGCAGTGCGGGGCGCCAAGTCAGGCGGCGGCAGTTCATGGCGCGCCTCCTTGCGGAGCGCCGCCGGGTTGACCGCCCCCGGGGCCGCCTTGGCCCGGTTGACCAGGTTGCCCGCTCGGCTGCTGTGGCCCGCCGCCTTGCTGGGCGACCGGCAACAGCGGCATCGCGGGCAGTTGCCCGACGATCGGCAGCCGCACGTATCGGCGGTACTCGACCAGCTCGCTCTCGCGGTACCGGCCATCGGCGAGTCGCTGCTGCTCTTCCTGGCTGGGCCGCGCTTGAAACGCCGGCTCGGCGATCGTCAGTCGAATCTCCACGCCGCGCGGCAACCCGCGGTCGATCACCGGGTCCCACTCCTCGACCAGATCCGTGCCATTGTAATACGCCAACTCGAAGGCGACGACCTCGGGCGCGAGCAGTTCGACCTGGGCGCCGCCGCGCACCGCGGCGCCGGTGGGCAGCGGCGGATCGCGGGGCTCAATCGCCGCTGTGGGAATCGTCTCGCGGTACAACCCCGCGGCCGCCGTGGCCGACGCCTCGCGGGCGACGCCCTGCTGCGCGAGCCGCTGCGCGGTAGTGCGATTGTCTTTGGCGAAAAAGTAACGAACCGTCATTGGAAGATCGGCCGCCGCGGCGCCTTCCTGCGGGTCAAGCTCGCGGGCGATCCGCTCCCAGTTCGCATACGCGGCGCGGTCAATGCGAAGCTGCTCGACCGCGCCGAAGAGACCCTGTGCAATCAGCGGCGCCCCGCCCCCGCTGGGGCCGCTCACGCCGGGGCCCATGGCCGTCCCGCCGCCAGCGCCTGTTCCGCCGAACGATTGCGATCCGCCGGCAGATGCGCCGCTCTGCGATCCCCCCTGGCCGCCGAACGACGGTTGTCCGCCGCCGCCTGACATCGCCCCGCCCGACTGCATCTGAAATCCGCCGCCCGCGGGGCCTCCTGTCGGCATCGGCGGCGGCGCCGTCCGCACCGCGGCCAAATCCGCGGCAATCTGATCGAGCAGCGTGCGAGCCAGCTGCGCACTCTCGACGCGCCCGCGACTGGCGTCGACGTTCGTGAGATAGAGCTCCATTGCGGTGGTGAGCAGATACACGACCATCGCCGTGAGACCGATGGCCAGCACGATCTCGATGAGCGTGAAGCCCCTCCGCTTCCTCCGCTCCCATCCCCTTGATGGGGAGGGGGCCGGAGCGTCGTTGATGCGTTGTGTCATAACGGCGGCGCTCCCGCGCTCCCCGGCGCCTGACCTGAGGAAGCCCCGCCCGGCGCTCCGCCGCTCGCGCCGCCGGGTGACGACGTCTCCGGCAGTTCGCGCACCGTCGGCAGCCAACGGAATAGGCGGAACTTCACCGGCGTCAACTGCGGCTCCAAATCCTGCTCGACCAGCACCTCGACCGGCATGATGCCCGTGAGGTCGCTCGTGCCGATCGTGATCGAGTACACCCACTGCGTGGCGTCGTCGACCTCGAGCGGCTGGCGCGTGGCGCCCGTCGCATCGATGGCGCCGGAGATGATTTGATCCATGACCGACGCCGCCAGCATCTGCGCCTGCGTCTCGGCCCGTGCCTCCACGGCGTGCCGCGTCGCCATCTGCATCACCTCGCCCAGCATGGCGAGCGCTGCGCCGAGGACGACCAGCGCGAGAATGACTTCCAGGAGGGTAAACGCCCGCCGCTTTCTCCGTCCCCCTCCCCTTGAGGGGGAGGGGTTAGGGGAGGGGTGATGCAGTTGGTACACGGATTGGTGGTGGGTGCGTGAACTAGCCCCGCACCCCCTCCCCCACCCTCCCCACAAGGGGGAGGGAGCCGGAGGTATCACATTAGGGAGACGGTTCATCGCGTCTGCGCCCCCTGGTCCATTTCTTCGCGCGTCAACACGCTGCTGGCCCGGGCCACGCCCGTGAGGCCGCGAATGGTCAGCCGCAGGTACTGCGGCGCCTCGCTCGCCAGCACGATGGTGGCCTGCGACGCCGTGCCGTTGGGAAAGAATAAGATTGGCGTCGACCACGCCGACTCGGCCGATTGCAGCGAGTCGACTCGCCGCTCGCCGCTGAGCGGTTCGTCGATTGCCGCCTGGCCGCCGTGGAACACGATCGTCTCGGGAAGCTGCGCTTCGATCGTCGGCGATTGGTCGAGATGCTTTCGCGTGGCGGGCGTCTCCGGCCTGGTGGTTGACGAAGCGGTCTCGCTCGTCGGCAACTCCTCCCCAAGCGCCGACCACGGCTCGAGCCGATACCGCCCAGACTCCGGCATGAAGCGGAACTGGTAGACGATGCCCGATTCAACCGCCTGGGCCCGCGCTTCCGCCCAGCGCGTGATCACCGCGTCGCCGGCCCGCCGCAGCTTGACCGACGAGAACGCACCCGTGATGGCCGGCATGGCGATGCTGCCGGCGATCACCAGCAGCACCAGCACCAGCAGCAATTCCATGAGCGTGAAGCCGCGCGTGGCACGCCCAAGGTCCTCCGCGGGGCGTGGCTGTCCCGCTGAGATGCGCTGCGACCACGCCCTGCGGCGGACCTTAGGGCGTGCCACGCCGAGTGCAGGTCGAAGGCCGACGGTCATCGCTACTTGTCCCAGTTGCCGATGTCGTCGTCGGTGCCGTCCTGGCCGTCGGGGCCGTAGGACCACACGTCGAAGCTGTCGGCGTTGTGCTTGCCGGGCGCCACGTACTGGTACTCATTGCCCCAGGGGTCCGGCTTGAGCTTCGCATCGATGTAGGGTTGCGACCCCCACTTCTCCGCCTCGGCGGCGTCGCTGGGTTTGGTGAGCATGTCGTCGATGCTGGTCGGGTATTTGCTCATGTTGAGCCAGTAGCTGCGCGCGGCGTCCTTAATGAAGCCCACTTGCGCTGTGGCGGCGTCCACGTTGGCCTTGTCGCGGAACCGGAACACGTTCGGCGCCACAATCGAGCCGATCACCACGAGAATGATCAGCACGAGCAGCACTTCCATGAGCGTAAAGCCGCGGCGCGATTTGCGTCGAATCTGCCGCGAAGATCCTCGTTGTTTCATGGGATAGCCCCTTTCTCTTTTCGAATGTCGCGTGGGGAGATGTATTCCGCAGATGTCGCAGATGGACGCAGATCAATTCAGTTCAGAGTGACATTTGACGATGTTTCGGGAAGGTCTCCCAGCAATAGGTCTCTCATGATCTGCGCAATTCTGCGTCATCTGTGGACAATTCCGAATCCGTGGTAAGTCGATCGGTAGGCCATTACTAAAGAGCAGTGGCGGATTTGATCATGGGCAACAAGAGCGCGATGACGATCACCAACACGCACGATGCAAGGATCAACAGCATCAGCGGCTCCAACAGCCGCACAAACAAATCGAGCTGTCGCCAGGTTTGCTTCTCGAGCGAGTCGGCAATCGTCGGCAGCACTGTTTCCAGCGAGTTCGACTGCTCGGCCACGGCGATCATCTCCACCACGTTGGGCGGAAAGTGACCGCTGGAGGCCAACGGCTCGGCGAGCGACGCGCCGGACGTGATGTTGTCGGCTGCGTCGTTCACTGCGGCGGACAGGATGCGGTTGCCGGTCGAGTCGCTGCTGATCTTCAGAGCGCGGACGATCGGCACGCCGCCGGCCAGCAGCGTGCCGAACACCCGACAGAACCGAGCGACCGCCAGGTTGCGATAAATCGTCCCTGCCTGCGGCAACTTGAGCCGCCAACGGTCGATCAGCAACCGGCCGCGATCCGATTGGATTTGTTGCCGTGCGAGGACGACCAGGCCCACGATCGCTGCGGCGATGAGCAGGCCGTAACGGTGAATGCTCTCGCTGGTCCACAGCAACCATTCGGTGAGCGCCGGCAACTCCCCACGGGAACGCAATCGCTCGAAGATCGCCTCGAACTTTGGCACGAAGAAGATCACCAGCACGGTGACAATCCCGACGCCGAACACAGCCAGGAAAATGGGATAGGCCAGCGCCCCGACGACGCGGCTCTTCAGCTCGGCCTGCTGGTCGGTAAACTTAGCGACGCGCTCCAGAGCCTCTTCGAGGAAGCCGCCCTCGCCGCCCGCGCGGATGATGCTCCGCGTCAGGTCGGTGAACGCCCGCGGGTGCCGGGCCATCGCTTCGGCCAGCGAGTCGCCCTCGGTCACGCGGGCGTGCAGGTCGGGCAGGATTTGCTTCATCGCCGGGTTGACGGCGTGGGCGCCCAACAGCTCCAGCGACCGCAACAGCGGCACGCCGCTGCGGAGAAGCGCGGCCAGCTCCATGTACAACTGCGCCATTGCCTGCGGGCGGACCTTGAGCGAGCCGGGCTGCCGCGCTTGCCCCGCGGAGGCCTTCACCTGCGTGGGAAACAGATCCTTGGCCGACAGCGTGGCGACCGCTTCGCGCTGCGTCGCCGCACTCAGCACGCCTTCGACGCGCTGACCGGCGGGAGTTCGAGCGATGTAAGCGAAATCAGGCATAGGGGATTAACCACGAAAAGCACGAAAGGAACGAAAAAAAGAAGACTAGAATGACCATATTTCTGTTTTCAGTTTTTCTTTCGTTCCTTTCGTGCTTTTCGTGGTTCAACGCCTTCGTGGTTCATAGTCTGTCGCCTTTGGTGACGCGCAACACCTCATCCACCGTCGTCCTGCCTTCAAGCACCGACTCCCACGCATCCTGCCGCAGCGTGCGCATGCCGTCGGCGAGCGCCGCTTTGCGGATTTCCCAGCTACTCGCCCGGTCGTGGGCCAGTTGGCGTACCGCGTCGGTCGTGGCGCACAGCTCAAAGATGCCTTGCCGACCCGCGTAGCCCGATTGCCGGCAAGCCCGGCAACCGCGCGGACGGAACAGAGGCTTGCCTGCCTCGCGGAACTCCTCCCACGGAAAATCCTTCGGCAGCTCGTCGCGGGCGGGCTCGTACGACTCGCGGCACTTGGGGCACAGCGTCCGCACCAGCCGTTGCGCCATCACCGCCTCGATGGTGCTGGCCACGAGGAACGGTTCGATTCCCATATCGACCAGCCGCGTGTACGCGCTGGGGGCGTCGTTGGTGTGCAGCGTGCTGAACACCAGATGGCCTGTGAGCGACGCCTGGATCGCGTTCTCCGCCGTTTCGTGGTCGCGAATTTCGCCGACCAGCACCACGTCGGGGTCGTGCCGCAGGATCGACCGCAGCGACGCCGCAAACGTGAGGCCGATCTTCGGATGCACTTGGATCTGATTGATCCCTTCAAGCTGGTACTCCACCGGGTCCTCGGTGGTGATAATCTTCGTGTCCTCGCTCTTGATTTCCAACAGCGCGCTGTACAGCGTCGTCGTTTTGCCGGAACCCGTGGGCCCCGTCACCAGGATGATGCCGTGCGGGATGCGGATCAGCTCGTCGAACGCGCTCCGCATCGGGCCGTGCATGCCGAGCCTGTCCAACGAAAACTGCATCCGCCCCTTGTCCAAGAGCCGCATGACGATCCCCTCGCCGTGCAGCATGGGAATCACCGACACGCGGACGTCCACCTCGCGACCGTGCACCTTCAGCTTGATGCGGCCGTCCTGCGGCAGCCGTTTCTCGGCGATGTTGAGCCGGGCCATGATCTTCAGCCGGCTGATGATCGCGGCTTGGAACCGATTAATCTCCGGCGGCGTGGGCTGTTGTTGCAGTAGGCCGTCGATGCGATAGCGGACCTTCACGCCCGAAGGCTGCGACTCGATGTGCACGTCGCTGGCCCGCGAGTCGATCGCTTCGAGCAGGATCTCGTTCACCAGGTGAACGACGGACGCCTCCTGCACCTCCGCGGCGATCTCGCCATCCTCGACCTGCAGGCCGTCGACCAGCTCAACGTCGTCGTCCTCCGCGCGCTGGGCGAGCAAGCCCTCGATCGTCTCGCTGCCCACCCCGAGGTGCATTTTGATCCGCTTGGCGATCGCCTCGCGCGTGGCGAGCACTGGAACGATCGGGCAGCCCAAGGCCGAGGCCGCCTCGTCGAGCGGGTAGAGATTGAGCGGGTCGGACGTGGCCACCCGCACGGCGCCGCGGACCCGTTCGATGGGGAACAGTCCGTGGCGGTGGATCAGCTTGGGCGGAAACGGCCCGAGCAGGGCGAGGTCGACCGTGGCGCCTTCGAGGTCGATGAAGTCGACGCCGGTCTCAACCCCCAGAGCCCGCAGCGCGTCGGCCTCGCCCACCAGGCCCAGTTCGACGGCCACCTGGTCGACGCGAGCGCCATTGGTGCGCGCATCGGCGGCCCGTGCCAACTCGGCGTTGGTGACCAGCCCGTGTTTGAGGAGGATTCGGCCCGCGTCCATGACGTGCGTGGCAAGGAGGGCGCCGCGGCGTGCGGATAACAGTCAGTCGCCCCGCGGTCAGCGATCTTGCCGCCGAAGCCGCGGAGGAGTGTTTGGGCAGTGGTCGAGGCGGGTGTTCCGGTCAATCGATTATGAGCGACCGCCGAGGGCTCCGCAAACGGGGCCCCACCGCCTTTAACCCGCGGGCAGGATTGACGTTTCGGCGACCCCCGGACTGCGATTTGGCGATTCTTCCGTCGCCGATGCAGCCAATGCGTGAATCTGATAGGTTAGTTGCGCACCGTCGACGGAGCCGTCCGCCTCCACGAAGCTGCCAACTTCGTCCGTCCCGGCGGCGGTCCTGGAGTCTTGAGTCACGAAGCTGGCAGCTTCGTGTACGAAACCTTTGCCTATGGCCACCGTCTCGCCCGACGACCTGATGCGGATGGCGATCGAAACGTGCCGCGAAGGCCTGGCCCGCGGCCAGAGCCCTTTTGGATGCGCGATCGCCATCGGCGACCGCGTGGTCGCCCGCAGCCACAATACCGTGGTGCTCACCACCGACATCACCGCTCACGCCGAAGTGAATGCGATCCGCGCCGGCAATAAGGCGGTCGGCGACATTTTCCTCGCCGGCGGCATCGTCGCCACCACCTGCGAGCCGTGCCCCATGTGCATGGCAGCCCTCCACTGGGCCCGCGTCGACGCGGTGTACTACGGCGCCACGATCGCCGACGCTGAGTCCGCCGGCTTCAACGAACTGCAGGTCCCCGCGACGGAACTTCTTCGCATCGGCGGCAGTCAGGTGAAGCTGATCGGCAACACGCTCGCCAACGAATGCCGCGAGCTTTTCACCGAGTGGCTCGCTAGCCCCACGCGCAAGGTGTACTGACGGCCCAAACTCGCCAACCCGACAGCCTCCAGTCGACAGCCTCCAGCCTTCCGGCAATGATCACCAAGCTCGACCTCGTCCAGGACTGGCTTCCCCGGTACACGGGCATGCCGCTGGATCGGTTTGGCGACTACGTGCTGCTCACCAACTTCCGCACGTACATCAACCGCTTCGCAGAGAAGTTTGCGTGTCAAGTGTTCGGCGCCGATCGGCCCATGCAGGCCGCCACCAACGCCGACGGGCTGACCATGGTCAACTTCGGCATTGGCTCGCCGAACGCCGCGACCATTATGGACCTGCTCACCGCCGTGCATCCCAAGGCGGTGCTGTTTCTCGGCAAGTGCGGCGGGCTGAAGCACTCGACCGACATCGGGCATTTCATTTTGCCGATCGGCGCCATCCGCGGCGAGGGCACCAGCGACGACTACTTGCCGCCGAAGGTGCCGGCGCTCCCGTCGTTCAAACTGCATAAGTTCGTGTCGGAGAAGTTGGTCGAGCGGTCCCTCGAATATCGTAGCGGCGTGGTTTACACGACCAACCGCCGCGTGTGGGAACACGACGATGATTTCCGTCGCCAGTTGGCCGACTACACGCCGATCGCGATCGACATGGAGACGGCGACCGTGTTCGTCGTGGGCCACAAGAACCAGATCGCCCGCGGCGCGCTGCTTCTGGTGTCCGACTTGCCAATGACGCCCGAGGGAGTGAAGACCTCCAAGAGCGACGCCCGCGTGAGCCAGGACTGGTCCGACGTGCACCTGGAGATCGGCATCGAATCGCTCACCGAGATCGACGAGAAGGGCGAGCAGATCAAGCACTTTCAGTATTGAGATCGCTTAGCCGCGAAAAGGCACAAGCGCCGCAAGAACCAGGCTGCGGAAAAACTGTCGAGTTTCTGCGGTTTTTGTGCGTCGTGGTGGCCAGCGCTAGGGCGAAAACCCTACATCTCCGTCGGAATAATTTGTGCGACGCCGGCCGATTTGCTACCATCTCGGCCGCCAAGGACGCTTCCACGGTCGGCCAAGGGATTGTCGACGCTCTCGTCGGCGCGGCCCGCACTTGACCCCTCCAGGCCACCGCGTATGGCAACGCGTCGCCGCAACGAGAGTCGAGCCTTCACCCTCGTGGAATTGCTTGTCGTTGTGGCGATCATCGCCGTGCTGATCGGGCTGCTCCTGCCGGCCGTGCAAGCCGCCCGCGAAGCCGCGCGGCGCAGCCAGTGCGAGACCAATCTCAAGAACCTCACGCTCGCGGCGATCAACTTCGAGTCGGCCCGCCGCTACTTCGCCCCCGCCGCCCAGGATCGCGACGGCGAGCCGCCCGTTGGCGTCAAGCCGCTGCTGGCCACGCACAACGGCATCTCGCTCCTGCTGCCATTCTTCGAGCAGAGCTCGCGATTCGCTCTGATCGACTTCGACTGGGACTGGGACGACGCGACCCGCTCCCGCAACGAGCAAGTGACCAAGCAAGATCTGGGCGGCATTCTCATTTGCCCCTCCGCGCCGGTTGTGCAGACGAACCGACATTCCACCGACTACTGCGCCGCCAACCGCGTCGACGCCTACGGAGCCAAGAGCCTCGCGCCGCTTGTGGCCGCCCGACTCGTCGACGGCAAAAACGGCTTGCCGGAAGCCGACCGCGCCTGGGACAACATGCTGCAGTACGACTTCCTTGACCTGCTCAACCCGGCAGACACCGACCGCCGCAAGACACGGGCCGCCGAAGTGACCGACGGCTTGTCGAACACCTGGATGTATTTCGAAAACGTCGCCAAGCCGTTCATGTTCGGCTGGTACCAACGCAACGCCGACCCGGCCCCTCTGTTCTACAACGGCGAGGAAAACCGGCAGATCAACAGCCGCTTCCGCTGGGCCAGCCCCGAGACCTGGATGACGATCAACAACTTCTGCCACGGCTCGCAGATCATCAATTGCAACAACGTCTCCCAGCCGTATGGGTTCCACCCTGGCGGCATTCTCATTTCGTCGGGCGACGGGCGGGTCGAGTTCACTCTGGAAACGATCGACCCCAACGTGTTCGTCTCCCGCGTGACGATGTCGGGCGACGACCTGGTCAAACCATAGCCCACGCGAACCGTAGGCAAACGCGCGGCCGGTGGGTACCATAGCGGCACGATGTCGATTGTCGCCCTCATTGACCACGCCGTCCTGCAGCCCACGCAAACCGACGACGACCTCCGCGCCGCATGCCGCCTGTGCGTCGAGGTCGGCGTGGCGAGCGTCTGCGTCAAACCGTCGATGGTTCCCTTGGCGGCCGAGTTGCTCGCCGGCTCGCGCGTCGTTCCCAGCACGGTGATCGGCTTTCCACACGGCGGCACGACCACCGGCGCCAAGGTCCGCGAGACCGAAATCGCCTGCCGCGACGGAGCTCGCGAAGTCGACATGGTCGTCAACCTCGGTCGCGTTCTCGCGGGCGATTGGCCCTACGTCCTTGCCGACATCCAAGCCGTCGGCGAGGTCGCTTCAGCGGCCGGCGCGATCACGAAAGTGATCTTCGAAACGGGCCTCCTACCCAGCGACGATCTCAAAATCCGCCTCTGCGAGATGAGCGAGGAGGCCGGCGTCGCGTTCGTCAAAACCTCAACCGGCTTCGGCATGGTCAAGGACGCCGCCGGCGCCATGAAGGCGACCGGCGCCACCGAGCACGACGTGCAACTCATGCGGGCCCACGTGAGCGAGCGCGTCCAAGTGAAAGCCTCCGGCGGCATCCGCTCGTTCGAAGACGCCCAGCGTTTCGTCGCCCTCGGCGCCACCCGCCTCGGCACGAGCGCCACGAAAGAAATCGCCGCTGGCCAGGGCCGCGGCGAGGGGGGATATTAACCACGAAAAGCACGAAAGTCACGAAAAGAGGGAGTAAGAGCGAGAAGGGGGGAGAAGTTAAGCCAAGCGACGTCAGCGAACAATGCGCTCCCATTCGAGTTGCGGATGACTGTTGAAGTTCGCGAGGATTCCCAGCCGGTAGCCCGTGGCTTTGAGATAGTTGTGGACTTGCGCGCGGTGCACGTCGTTGAGGTTGGATGCCGCTTTGATCTCGACGACCACCTTATCGAAGCAAACGAAGTCAGGCTGAAACGCCTTCTTGAGTTGGCGCTGCTTGTAAACGAGAGGAAGTTCGACCTGTTCGCGGAATGGAATCCGCTGAAGTTCCAACTCGATGGCCAAACATTCCTCATACACGGATTCTAAGAAGCCGCACCCCATTTCCTTGTACACTTCGAAGCATGCGCCAACGATGGCATAACTTTCGTCCTTAAGAACCCAATCCATCTCTCTCCCTTTCGTGTATTTCGTGCCTTTCGTGGTTCCTAATCTCTCCCCGACATCCTAATGATTTGCAGTGGTTCATGCTGGAACTCTACGAGCAAATCGAAGCCGCCGCCGCCGTGATTCGCGGTCAATGGAGCCAAACGCCGCGCGCCGGGATCATCCTCGGCACGGGCCTCGGCAACGTTGCCGGCGAGGTCGAGTCGCCCGTGACGATCGACTACGAGTCGATCCCCCACTTTCCGCGCTCGACCGCGACGAGCCATCGTGGTCGGCTCGTCTGCGGTACGCTCGCCGGGGTCCCCGTCGTCGCGATGGAGGGCCGGTTCCACCAGTACGAGGGCTACCCGCTTGAGCAGATCACGCTGCCCGTGCGCGTGATGAAGGCGCTCGGCGCCGAGCTGCTCATCGTGTCGCAGGCCGTCGGCGGGATGAACCCGTACTACCGCGCCGGCGACGTGATGATCATCGACGACCACATTAACCTCATGGGCGATAACCCTCTCGTGGGGATCAACGACGACCGCCTCGGCCCGCGGTTTCCGGACATGTCGGCGCCCTACACGCCGGAGCTGATCGAAGTCGGCCTCGAAGTCGCCCGCCGCGAAAACTTCGTCGCCCACCGAGGCGTCACCGTCGCAGTCACCGGGCCGAATCTCGAAACGCGGGCTGAGTACCGCTTCCTGCGAATGATCGGGGCCGACGTCGTCGGGATGTCGACCGTGCCCGAGGTACTCGTCGCCGTGCACGCCGGCATGCGCGTGTTCGGCCTGTCGGTCGTCACCGACATGTGCCTGCCCGACGCCTTGAAGCCGGCCAACGTCGAGGAAATCATCGCCGTGGCCAACGCCGCGCAGCCGAAACTGCGGGCCCTGGTCATGGGCGTCCTTGCCCACGAGGCGCGCGCCTAGCGCCGTCCCGCGAAGTCGGGTTTCACCACGACGGCACGACGGGCACGCCGATCGGAGATCGAATTGACCGAATCACAGGTTCAGGAGGGATTAACAGGATCAATGCACTTGGCTCGCATCCTGTTGATCCTGCTACATCCTGTTATCCTGTCAGTTCAGCGCTCCAATCGTCGCGCCGTCGTGCCTAATTCACATGTTCGAAATTGCCGCCCAAGCTGAAGCCGCTGCCGACGCCGTCCGGCGGCGCTGGTCCAGGCCGCCGAAGGCCGGCGTCATCCTGGGCTCCGGCCTCGGCGGCCTCGCCAACGAAATCGCCGCGGAAGCGGTGATCGATTACGCCGACATTCCGCACTTCCCGCGCACCACGGCAGTGGGCCACGCCGGCAAATTGGTGTGTGGCACGCTGGAAGGCGCGCCTGTCATGGCTTTTCAGGGGAGGTTCCACCTCTACGAAGGCCACGCGCCCGAGCGGGCCGGGCTGCCCGTGCGGCTGCTCAAAGCGCTCGGCGGTGAAGCGCTCGTTGTGTCAAACGCCGCGGGCGGCTTGAACCCGCAGTACGCCACGGGCGACGTGATGCTCATCGACGACCACATCAACCTGATGTTCGGCAATCCACTCGTCGGCGTGAACGACGATTCACTCGGCCCGCGGTTTCCCGATATGTCGTCGCCCTATGACCGCGACCTGCAGCGGCAGGCGATGCAGATCGCCATACGCCAGGGCTTCGTCCTGCACCGCGGCGTGTACGTCGCCGTGCTGGGGCCGAACTACGAAACGCGCGCCGAATACCGCATGCTGCGGCGCCTCGGCGGCGACGCCGTCGGCATGTCGACCGTCCCCGAGGTGATTGTCGCCGCCCACGCCGGCCTGCGCGTGCTGGGCTTGTCGACGATCACCAACGTCGGCTCACCCGACGCCCTCAGCGAAACCACCGCCCACAACGTCCTCGCCGTCGCCGCCACCGCCGCCGACAAGCTCGCCGCGATCGTCCGCGGCGTCGTTCGGGAACTCTGACATGCAGGAGATCTCACGCAAAGGCGCAAAGGCGCAAAGAAAAGGCGAGAGAGTTTTCCTAAACGTCCTCTTTTTTGCGCCTTTGCGCCTTTGCGTGAGGCCCTCCGAGATCAACTGCGGAAGAAAGCCGTGAATCCTGTCTGGTTGATTGCCAAGAAGCGCGACGGCGAGGAACTCTCCGCCGAGGAGATCGGCGCGTTCATCGCCGGCTACGCCCGCGGCGACATTCCCGACTACCAGATGGCGGCCATGGCGATGGCGATCTACCTCCGCGGCATGACGACCTGCGAGACCGCCGCCCTGACCGACCACATGCTCGCAAGCGGCTCCCGCTTCGACTGGCCCGACGACGGCGTTCCGCGGGTCGACAAGCACTCGACGGGCGGCATCGGCGACAAGGCGTCGATTCCCCTGGCGCCCATGCTTGCCTGCTGTGGCCTCGTGGTGCAGATGATTTCCGGCCGCGGCCTCGGCGCCACCGGCGGCACGCTCGACAAGCTCGAAGCGATCCCCGGCTTCCGCACCGACCTGTCGATGGACGAAGTGCGCGACGTGGTGGAGCGCGTCGGCTGCGTCATGACCGGCGCCACGGCCGACCTCGTCCCCGCCGACCGCAAGCTCTACGCCCTCCGCGACGTCACCGCCACCGTGCCATCGATCCCGCTGATCACCGCCAGCATCATGAGTAAGAAGCTGGCCGAGGGGCTCGACGCCCTGGTGCTTGACGTGAAGTTCGGCAGCGGCGCGTTCATGAAAACGGCGGATAGGGCGCGCGAACTAGCGCGGTCGCTCGTCGACACGGGCAAGCGGATGGGCGTGGCGACCACGGCACTGGTCACGGATATGAACCAACCACTGGGCCGTCTGGCCGGCAATGCGGTCGAAATCGACGAGTCGGTCGCGATGCTCGAAGGCCGCGGACCCGCCGATCTCGTCGACGTCACGCTAGCTCTCGGCGCCGAACTGCTGCGCTCCACGGGCGCCGCCGCCAATGCGGCCTCGGCCCGAGCGGCGCTCGCCGACACGATCCAATCCGGCTCCGCCCGCGAAAAACTGGCGGAAATGGTGCAGGCCCAAGGCGGCGATCTCGATGCGCCGCGACGCGTGGCGCCGGCGAGTGAACTTGCGTCCCCGACCGCAGGGTCTGTCGCGTCGATCGACGCCGAGGAACTCGGCCGAGCCATCATCGCGATGGGCGGCGGCCGCAAAAAGCTTGGCGACCGGCTCGATCACTCCACGGGAATCGAAATGCTCGTGCGCCTGGGTGACCGCATCGACGCCGGCCAGCCGATCATGCGAGTATTTGCCGCGCCGGAGGTGTTCCGACACGTGCGGCCGATGCTGCTGGCCGCCATTGGCGTCGCCGACGAGCAACCAACCGTCGGCCCGCTGATCGTGGAGCGAATCTCGTGATGGTCACACCGCGCCTTAACCCTTCCCAGAAGGAGTCCGCAGATGTCGCAGATGAGCGCAGATGGGAGAAAGAGAAGGAAAAGCGGCGAAGGTTCCTTCTTTCAATCCTCATCTGTGGATATCTGCGACATCTGCGGACAAATCCAGAATGAGAAGGTTCGGCGTGGCGCCGTGATTGACTACTGCTCTCCCCACGTTGCCTTCCACCGCGGGTAGTCGCGCCGCAGCAGCTCGCGGGCCCACGGGCCGAGATACGCGTAGTTGGTCCGTCGTTCGTGCTCGATGTCCGCCAAATGATCGTGCACGATCCCGTCGCGGCCCACATACATCGGGCGATTCGTGCCAATCTCGTAGAAACGGGCCCACAGCGGCTCCGCGTCAGGGTCGACTTCCACGACCAGGTCAAACGGCGGATCCTCGTCCGGCGCCGGCGCGCGGCGGATGCGCTGGCCCTCAACCTTCGCGGCGTCGAACCACGCAACCGCCGCGTGAATCGCTGCCCGCACCTCCGGCGAGGGCTCGTCAATTGCCATCAAATACCGCACCACGCCGATGCTCTCTTGTCCGCTGATCGATGGCAGTTCGTACGTGCGGGCCTTCGCCGGCGTGAAGTCGCGCTCGTCGTGCTGGGCGCACCACGCCGTCGGCTTGCCGTCGACGACGATCTGACATTTGAGGATCGCCTCAAGGCCCTTGTCGATCGCGGCCGCTGCCCGATCTCGCAGTCCCTGATCGAGAAACCCAAACGGCGGCTCGCCCGCGGCCACGTCGCGCAGCAGCGTCATCACGCCGATCATCGCCCCGTCGTTGAACGTGATGTGGGCCGTGTAGTTCCGTTGCACGGGGAAGATCATCGGCCAGCCGCCGTTGTCGTATTGGGCCTCGAGCACAAACTCCAGCCCGCGGCGGCACGCCTCGGCAAATCGCGGCTCGCTCGTGGCCTGGTGCACGAGCGCCAGGTAGCGAACCTGCGTATGCGTGGCCCCGTTGTCGATAAGCGTCTCGGCCCGATCGTGGTTGGCCGCGATCCGCGCGCGCTCCGCATCGCTCAGCCGGCGGGCCATGTCGATATTCTTCGGCCAACCGCCGTTGGTGTGCTGGTAGGCGAGCACATTGTCGGCAATGCGGATCGCCTCGCCGCTGGCGTACCAGTCGGCGTCCTGATCCAACGCCCGCGACCAGCGCATGCCGCGGCCTTCGCGCCGTCCGCGGCCGCCGTTTTGGGCGTGAACGCCGGTTGTCGCGATCAAAACTGCAATCAACGCCGCGATCGCGGACGACCGCCGAAGACTCGAATATGGAATCGCCATGAGACGCTCACTAGGGATGAGGTGATCATAAAATCCCCCTCCCTCGAAGGGAGGGAGCAACCGAGCACGGTCGCCGGTGGCGACCGAGCGCAGGGCGGTAGTCTAAACCGAAGGCCAGAGAAGGAGTCCTTTTTGCGGGTTCTCTTCACAACGGCATCCAGCGAGTCGACAAGTCCCTCCCCCCGTCCCCTCCCTTCAAGGGAGGGGGGACCCCACTTCTAACCCCGCACGGCCGCGAAGAAGGCCGCGAGTTTTTCCGCGTCCAGTCGGCCGTCCGTCCGCACGCCGCTGCACACGTCGACGCCCCAGGGGCCAACCGCACAAATCGCCTCCCGGACATTGTCCGCCCGCAAGCCGCCGGCCAGATAGATCGGGACGTTCACCGCCTCGCGGATCCGCCGGCTGATCGCCCAATCGTGCCGCCGCCCCGTGCCGCCCAGTTCCTTGACCGCGAGCCGTTGATTGCCGGAGTCGAGCAGGATCGCGTCAACGTGCGGAGCCACGGACTCCGCCGCCGCAATCGACGCCTCGCCGCCCACATGGATCACCTGCACCAGCTTCACGCCCGGCAGCGCGTCGCGCAGCTCGGCGTACTCGCCGTCGGTCAGGTCGTCGACGATCTGAATCGTGCTGGTCCGCAGCCGCCGCTGCTGGTCGATGATGTCCCGCACCGCCTGATGGGCCGTGAGCAGAAACGTGGCGACCCCCGGCGGCACGGTCGCGGCGATCTCGGCAATGAGCGGCTCGGAAATCGGCCCCGGCCCGCTCGGCATCGCCGACACCAGCCCCACCGCCGCGGCGCCAGCACCAATCGCCAGCCGCGCCTCATGGGCGCTGGCGATGCAGCAGATCTTCACGCGGGGCTGGGCGGTGGGAAGCATATGAGTTGGATTGTATGTGGCACACCCTGCGTCCACGAAGGGGTAGGGGTGGCACGCCCTGAGTCCGCGAAGGGCGTGGTCCGCGCTGACGCCCTCGCGGCCCCTACTTCCTCACCGGCTCGATCGTGATGTTGCGGAACAGAAATTGCCCGCCGCTGGGCGTTTCGGCTTGCAGACCGATATAGCCTTCCGCCGTCTTGAGCCCGTCGGCCTTCCAGGCGGGCTTGTCATTGATATCGAGCGCCGCCCGCGTGCCGACGACGGTCAGCTTGAACTTGTTCCACTCCCCCGGCTTGAACAACCCGGTG
>JBIOVA010000202.1:0-2823 GCA_044867485.1 Lacipirellulaceae bacterium
CTTCAGCGACCAGTCCGCGCCACCAACCCCGAAGCTCTCCGCCGCGAGTTGGCAGCCCTCAACCGCGAAGCCGACCTCCGCCTGCAAGTCGTGCAAGCGGTGCAGCAATCGACGAACCCCTCCGTCGACGCCGACGCGCCCACGGATTCGCTCGCCGACGCCGAATTGGCACGCCTGGAGGCCGCTCGTTCCGCGGCGATCAGTTGGAAGTACGCGACGCTCGTCGAAACCGAGTTTCAAGATTTGCCGGCTGCCCGCCACGAATATCAGCGGCTCGTCGACAGATTTCCTGGCTCAACCTGGGCCGAACTCGCCGTCGGGTCACTGCGGCGACTGGGCGACTCGCCCAATTCGACCGCGCTGTGAATTGCGCCCAATTTCCCTGGAGGAGTTTTCCGTGACGCACTATCGCTTCCTCGCGACGACCTTCGCTTTCGTTTACGCGGCGTTCCTCGCCAGCAACGCTTGCCTGGCCCAACCCGACGACGAACAGGACATCCGCCAGTTTCATGTTCTTCGCGACGTGCTGGTGATGGGTCGCGGCGAGCTTTCGAACGGGGTGATGGAAAATGTCGCCGAGCTCCTGGTCCAACGGTACGCGACGGAGAACGCCCCAGAAGGAGCAGTTCACATTATCGGAGTAAACCTGAATGCCGATGACGGTTCGCGCGTGAGCGATGACGCCGCCATTTACTCGCTGCAAGTGTGGCTCCAAACTGCGGCGGACGCGCCGAGCGAAAAACAGCGACGCGAGTTATGGGAGAAAACTCGCATGGAGCTGGAGCGGTCGCTCCGCCAAGTGCAGCACGCGGCACGCGACCGTCAACGGGCGGAGTTTGAGGCCAGGCTCGATCAGCTCGAAAGCCAACGGAAAGGCGCCGAGGTCGATCTCGAAGACGCCATCCGTCAACTCGAAGCGATTGGCGCCGACTCGAGCGGATCGCAAGAGCAATTGCGGCAGCAATTGGCCGCGTCGCTCAGCATGTCGCGCGAGTTGCAACTTGAACGCGTGAGTCTCGACGCCCTCCGCCCGGCCCTCGAAGAACGCATCGATCAACTTCGCACGGCCGCAGAAAACGAAGGGGCGGACGATCCGATGATCGGCGAGCTGCTTAAGATTCGCAACTTACGCGAGAAGCAGCTCGAGGCCGCCCGCAAACTTTACGACTCTGGGCAAATCAAATCCACGGAACTGGTCCAGATCGAGTCGGATCTTGCGAATGCTCGCATCGACCTGCTAAAGGCCCAGCGAGCGGCCGCAGAGCACGCAGGAGGCGCGCTCCTCCGGGAGCTCAACGACGAGCTATCGAAGTTGTTCGTGAAGAGCGCCGAATTGGACGCGAAGAGCAAAGCCGTCGCAGAAATCGTTGCCGAACTGCGCCATCAGACGAGCGTTCGCGTTCGCATCGAGGCCGAGACTATCGAATTCAGAATTCGATCTCTTCGCGAACGGCTCCGGCAAATGGAAGAGGCCCTGGCCAACGCCCGACAGGAGAGGGACGCCTCGCCGAAGAACGAAATCACAATCCGGCCGCTTGTAGACCTGCTAACGCCGGAAGACTCGTCGCCATGAGCGGCGCGTCGTGTACGGGCTATGAGCGAGCCGCCGCAACGATATCGACGAATTTCTTCGCCAGCGCCGAAAGTTCGTCCCACTTCGCCCCGGCGATAAGCTCCTTCTTCACCAGCGCCGAGCCCACTCCGACGGCAACGGCGCCGGCTTTGATCCACTCTGCCGCGGTCGAGAGATCGACGCCGCCGGTGGGAGTGAGCTTCACCTGCGGCATCGGGCCGTGGATGTCGCGGAAGTACTGCGGGCCGAAATGATTCGCGGGAAACACCTTCACCACGTCGGCGCCGGCGCTCCACGCGGCGAGAATCTCAGTCGGCGTCAGCGCCCCCGGCACGGCCACGCAGTCGTAGCGATGGGCCATCTCGATCACTTCGAGATTCAGCACGGGCGAGAAGATGAACCGGGCGCCGGCCAGGATCGCGGCCCGCGCCGTGGCCGCGTCGAGGACCGATCCCGCGCCCACCAGCGCCGCGCCGTCGAGTTCGCGGCTCGCCTGGGCGATGGCTTCCAGCGCGCCCGGCGTCGTCATCGTGATCTCGCACGCCGACACGCCGCCGGCGCCCAGCGCGCGGCACACGTTCACGAGCTGCTCCCCGGAATCCGCACGGATCACGGCCACGACGCCGGTTCGCAGGAGGCCGTCAAGCGTGGCAAGGCGGTCGTTCATTGTCAAAACAACTCGTGGGGTTCGTGGTTAGCCGCGACGCGAAGTCTGCGAAGCGGAGCGCTGCCGCTCACCACGCATACACGCGGCCATTGAGCTTCACCGTCACCGGGTCTTCGATCGCCAGGTACGCCGCGACGTGCTTGCCGTGGCGTGCGACCAGCTCGAAGTACTCGGGGCTGAATCGCTCGATGGTCTCCGCCTTTTGTTCCTCCTCGGCGGTCACGGTAGAATCGACCCAGCGGTCGCCGCGGCGGAAGAATGTCTTGCGGCCGACGGCAATTAGATTCTGCGCGACGCGCTGCTGGTCGGCCTCGGCGTCGTAGTACGTGATGCCGGCGCCGCCGCGGGCGGCCAGGGCGTCGCTTTCGGCCCGCTCGAGCCAGCGGCCGCCGAAGCTGTCGAAGTCGGCGCTCGCGCCGCCGCCAAATCCGCCGCTTGCGCCGGACTGCGGCGCTCCCGCGACGCGGAGCGCTGCCTTGGCTTCGCGCTGACGGAAGGCATAGGCTCCGTCCGCCGCCTCGAGCTCGACGAGCCGCTCCTCGGCTCCGCGGGCTGCCTCCGCCAGGTCGCGCGGCGCGGCCGT
>JBIOVA010000203.1:0-12501 GCA_044867485.1 Lacipirellulaceae bacterium
CGCTTGATTCACCACGCCCTGCGGCGGACCTTGGGCGTGCCACCCAGACGCAACGTAATCTGCTCATGGACTCCGGCGTTAACATCCTGTGCTTCGCCGCGAGCTACGCGATTGCGCTCGCGCTGGAGATCGCCGGACTCTGGACGCGTTCCTCCTGGCGGCGGCTCGTGGTGCTCGTCGCCGCACTCGCCGGCGTCGCAGCCCACACTTGGTATCTCGGCCAGCGCGCCGCCCAGTCGCCCTGGGCCCCGCTCTCCAGCCCGCATGACTGGTATCTCGTCGCCGCTTGGACGCTGGCCGTCATCTACCTCGCCCGCGCCGCCTACCAACCCAAAACCTCCGCCGGCTTGTTTCTGTTGCCGGTCGCGTTGGGGCTGATCGCCATGGCCCGCCCGGCGTCGACCGAGCCCATCGCCAGTTTCGAGGCCCCCCGCGTCTGGGGCATGATCCACGGCGTGTTTCTCATGCTCGGCACGGTCGCGGTCGTGCTCGGCTTCGTCGCCGGGCTGATGTATCTGTTGCAAAGCCACCGCCTCAAGAAAAAAATCCCCGCCGACTCCCGCTTCCGCCTTCCCAGCCTCGAATGGCTGGAGCGCGTCAACAGCCGCTCGCTCGCCGCGGCGACGATCCTCGTGGCCCTGGGGTTCGTCACCGGCATTCTCACCCGGCTAGCCACCGTCGACGGTGAAGTGCCCTGGTCCGATCCGCTGGTCCTTAGCCTCAGCGGCATGCTCTCCTGGCTGATGGCCGCCGAAGCGTTCCGCCTGGCCTACCCGGCGGCCCGCCGGGGCCGCAAGGTGGCGTACCTCACGCTCGCCGCATTCGTGTTCCTGCTTTTCACGCTCGCGATGTTCACCCGCGACGACGGGGTGCACGAAACGAGGGACGAGGATCGAGGCGCGAGCGGCGAGAAGGCGGAAAGCATTGCATCGTTCTCGCCCCTCGCGCCTCGCCCCTCGCGCCTTGCCGGAGGTTCCCCATGAATCTCCGTATGATCGGCTGCACGCACCGCGCCACGGGCGTCGACGTCCGCCAGCAACTGGCCTTCGGCGACCAGCAGGCGCCTGACGCGCTCGCCCAATGGCGCGAGCGCTTCCCCGCCGCCGAGCTGGTTCTGGTCTCCACCTGCAACCGCGTCGAGCTTTACGCCGGCGGCCTCGACGCGGCGGCCGTCCCCAACAGCGACGACTTGCTCGACGCGATGCTCTCCTACCACCGCATCCCGGTGGAGCGCGTCCAGGGCCAGGTCCTCGCATTGGCCCAACGCGACGCCGTGGTTCACCTCTACCGCGTCGCCGCCAGCCTCGACAGCATGGTCGTCGGCGAGCCCCAAATCCTCGCCCAGGTCAAGCAGGCTTATCAGCGCTCCGCGGAGCTTGGGTCCGCGGGACCGGTGATGCATGAGCTGTTCCAATCGGCGCTCCGCGCCGCGCGCCGCGTCCACCACGAGACCGATCTCCACAAACACCGCGTGAGCATTCCCAGCGTGGCGATCGCCGATTTCGCCAGCCGGGTGTTCGAACATTTCGACGACAAGCACGTCCTGGTCGTCGGCGCCGGTAAGATGGCCGACGAAACCTTGCGCTACCTGCAAGACGCCGGCGCCCAGCGGATCCACGTCATCAACCGCAGCCGCCAGCGCGCCGACGAGCTTGCCGCGGCCTGTCGCGGCACGGCCGTCCCGTGGACGGAGCTGTGGAATCAGCTCGTCGCCGCCGATTTGGTGGTGAGCACCACCACCGCCGGCGAACCAGTCGTCACCGCCGCTGCGTTCGACGAGCGGGTCGCCCCCCTGCGGCAGCAGCGCCCGCTGTTTATCCTGGACCTCGCCGTGCCGAGGGACTTCGAGCCCGCCGTCGGCGAGCGGCTCGGCGTCTACCTCTATTCGCTCGACGATTTGGCGACGGCGTGCGAGCTAAACCGTCAGAGCCGTGCCCGCGAGCTTCCGGCGGCGGAAGAGATCGTCCTCGCCGAGACCGACGCCTTCATGGCCGACGCTCACCGCCGGGCTGCGGCGCCGGTGATCACAGGCTTTCGCCGCAGCATCGACGACGCCAAGCATGCGGAGCTCGAGCGGCTGTTCAACAAGCTACCCGAGCTCGACGAGCGCTCCCGCGCAGAAATCACGCGCTTCGCCGACCGGCTAGGCAACAAACTTCTCCACCCGCCGCTGGAGTCGCTGCGCGACGCCGCTCAAGAAGGCCCGCCCCATGGGCTGCTCGACGCACTCAAGCGACTCTTCCGGCTTGAGGACTGAACCAACAGGATAACAGGATGAGCAGGATCGACAGGACGTAAGAGAAGGGAATGGCCGGGAATCAAAGATAGGAATACTCTAATTCCTATTCTGCCAATCCTGTTATCCTGTCAATTCCAGATTGCTTCAGTCCCAATCCTCGTCTTCGTCCGCCTCGACGAGCTCATCGGCTTCATCGAGATCCTCGTCGTCGTCGTCGTATTCAAAGTCGTCGTCGTCTTCCTCGTCCGAGTCGTCATCCTCTTCGTCAGAGTCGTCGTCGACTTCTTCCCATTCGTCGTCTTCGTCGTCGTCCTCTTCTTCGATGCTGTCCTCGTCGGCGTCGGGCTCGTCGTCGTAGTCCGCGTCGTCGTCATCTTCCTCGTCTTCGTCTTCGTATTCGTAGTCGTCGTCGTCCGCCTCGTCGTCGTCCTCCTCCTCACACTCGAACTCTTCTTCCTCGTCGGCCGCGGCGACGGGCGCGACTGTCTCCCAACGCCACGACGCCAATTGGTCGTCGTCCCGCCGGGCGCGAAATTCGTCTGCTGAACTACTCAATTGAGACCGCACGTTCCACACTCCTCAACCAACTTCGACGCGAGGGGCGCGCCGCGCGCCCCAAGGGCAAGACGCGACCAAAGACGACGCGCTACGCGGCCGCGTTACGAATTTGATCCACTGGCGGCAATTGTTCCAAGCGGCTCAGGCCAAAAACCTGCAAAAATTTGCGCGTGGTTCCGTACAAGAACGGCCGCCCCAACTCCTCGCTCCGTCCGACGATACGCAATAAGTCCCGTTCCATCAACACGCGCAGGATTTCCCCGCACTGCACCCCCCGAATTGCTTCCACGTCGGCACGGGTCGCCGGCTGCCGGTACGCCACCACCGCCAGGGTCTCCAGGGCCGGCGCTGAAAGCCGCAAATCGTGCTCTGGCGCGTGCAGCTTCCCAATCCAATCGGCCAGCGGGGGCCGGGTCATCAGCAGCACTCCGTGGGCCACCTCCACGGGGAGGAACGCGCTGCCGCGGCGTCGCAGCCGGGCCGCCAGCTCGCGGACGAGCGCCCGAGCCTCCGTACCATCGGCCAAATCGGCAAGTTCCGCCAGTTTTCTCGTGGAAAACGGCTCCCGCGCCAGGAACAACGCCGCCTCCAGCCGCCCTAATTTGTCCCGCGGGTCATCGGCCGCAAGTGCCCCCGCCACCGACGGCGAGGCCACTTCAGCGGCCGGCGGGCCCCGCCGCACCGCGCTGACCCACGCCCACGGTCTCCGAGACGCCGCGCGCGGGCTCCCCAGTTGATCAGCCAGTGACCCCGATCGCCCCAACATGATCAGTTCCCACGCCCTATCGCAGGATGGTTCCGCCCGCGCGGGCCGTCTGCCAAGAACTTACATCCGCCACCACTTGCTCGATCGATGCCTGGGGATCCGCGGCGACCGCCTCGAACTGCTCGGTCGCCTGGCCGCCTGCAGCGAGCGGCATCTCGCACCGGAACCGGTACAGCCGATTCCCGGCGCCCCACGGCTCCAACACATACTCCTCAACCCCCAATGTCCGCAACCGGGCCAAACGGGGCTCCAGTCGCTGGGCCAAGGTAGGAATTGCTGCTTCGGCAGTGAGGGGGTCTGCAAACTCTGGCGCTCCCGAAGCAGCGACCTGCGCCGTGGGCGCCGGGTCGTGCTTGAGCCATCCCACCGCCTCCTTGGCGACGCCGACGAACCGATCCACCGCCATTTGCGCCCGATCGGGCAACGGCCCGTAATACACCCACGCCGCCGGCAATCCCATCAGAACCGCCAACATGATCGCCGCCCGAATCGTCGTCGCCATGTGTCGCATCTCGTTGACGTGAGGTGAGGTGTTGGCCGTTAGCCGCGACGCGAAGGTCCGCCGTAGCGGAGCGCGCGCCCATCCTGCGGGAGCGGGATCATACCGACCTCCATTTGCTAGCAGCAAGCCCGGCTCGCCGTCATTCAGCCCTATAATGGCGTCCATGCCGCCGATTTATCTCGACCACAACGCCACCGCCCCAATGCTGCCCGAGGTGGCCGACGCCGTTCGCGAGGCGTCGCTCCACTACGGCGCCAACCCCGCCAGCCAGCACGAGCCCGGCCGCAGGGCCCGCCGCGCCCTCGAAGCGGCCCGGGATAGCGTCCGTGAGCTTCTCGGCGCGTCCGCAAACGACAGCGTCGTTTTCACCAGCGGCGGCACCGAATCGAATAACCTTGCGCTCACGGGACTTTCCGCACAGCTCCAACCAAGCTTGGTCGGGGCTGCCTCGCTGCTAGGCCACATCATCATCTCCCCCCTCGAGCACCCCAGCGTCTACCGCACCGCCGAACACCTAGCGACACAAGGGTGGCACGTCGACCGCCTCCCCGTGACCGCCAACGGCGTCGTTCGCGTCGACGCGCTCCCCGCGCTGCTGCAACCCGACACTCGTCTGGTAAGCGCCATGCTCGCCAGCAACGAGACCGGCGTCTTGCAACCGGTCGCCGAAGTCGCCGCCCTCTGCCGCCGGCGCCGCATCCCCGTTCACACCGACGCCACGCAAGTCGTCGGCAAGCTCCCGGTGAACTTCCACGAGCTCGGCGTCGACGCCCTCACGTTCACCGCCCACAAATTCCACGGCCCTCTTGGAATCGGCGCCCTCATCGTCCGACACGGCGCCGTGCTTGCCTCTTCGTTTCACGGCGGCTTCCAGCAGGGAGCCCTCCGCCCCGGCACCGAAAGCGTCGCACTAGTCCTCGGCATGCGCGCCGCCCTCGAAGCCTGGCATCGCGAAGCACTCGAGCGCTGCGCGCGAATGACCGCGATCCGCGACGAACTCGAACGCCAACTCACCGCTGGCGACCCGCACGCCGTTGTGATCGGCGTCGCCGCGCCGCGCCTCCCCCATACGTCGAACATCGCCTTCGTCGGCCTCGATCGGCAGGCCCTCGTGATGGCCCTCGATCTTGCCGGAGTCGCTTGCTCGACTGGCTCGGCGTGCGCCAGCGGCTCCAGCGAACCCTCCCCGGCGCTGGTCGCCATGGACCTTCCCGATGAGCAAATCTCCTCGTCGATCCGCTTCAGCTTGGGCGCCGCCACGACCCCTGCCGAAGTCGACGAGGCGGCTCGCCGTATCTTGAGCGTCGTCAACCGGTTACGACGCGAATAATCCGGCCGGTTTTTGCCCCCGGTGGCTCCCGCTCGCACGGCGAATCCGGTAAATTACGGGTTCGCGGTTATGCGGCAAGTCTCCGTCACCCCGAGGTCCGCTGAGGAGTCCGGCTGGACCCCTCGGCGGACCTCGGGGTGACGGCTCCAATCGCCCGGACGGATCCCCTTGATCGACTGCATTTTGCAATTCGATTTTCCCCGCGCCCCAGCCGCGCCCGTCGCCGCTGGCGGCGCGCCGCCGCTCGTCCTTGGCGCCGAGAACAGCCTGCTGGCGCCGCCGCTGGAGCGGTTGCTCCGCGGCGACGATTTCACCGCAGCCGCGACGATGTTCAACCCGTTGCTGCTCGTCGGCCCCTCGGGCAGCGGGAAGTCGCACGTCGCCCAGGGCCTGGTTCGCGCGTGGAGCGAGCGCGTCGACTCCAGCGCCGTCGCCTACTTCACCGCCGCCGATTTCGGCCGCGAGGCTCAAGCCGCTCACGCCGACAAACGCCTTCTTGCATGGCGCAAGACGCTCGGCGCGGTGCGCCTGCTGGTGATCGAAGACGTTGATCGCCTCCGCCCGCGCACCGCCGTGCAACGCGAGCTGCGCGTGACGATCGACGCGCTGCTCGCGGCCGGCGCGATGATCGTCGTCACCTCGCTGCGTGAACCGCCGGCCTGTCGCCAACTCGACGCCGGCCTGCGCGACCGCCTCGTCGCCGGCCTCACGGTGCGCCTTCGCAAACCCGAGCTCCCAGCGCGCCGCGCCATCCTCGCCCAAACTGCCGCCGCTCGCGGCTTAGCGCTGGACCCCGCACAACTCGACCGCCTCGCCAAACAAGACTGCGCGACGCCCGCGCAATTGTTGGGCCGTCTCGCGAAGCTCAACGGTTCCTCCGGCTCCCTCCCCAACAACAATGGTTCCTCCGGTCCCCTCCCCCTCGCGGGGAGGGCTAGGGAGGGGGGCGACCCAGGTACTCGCGACGCTCAACAAACCGCCGCCCTCAAGCAAATCCTCGCCCTCGTCGCTCGCTACTTCGGCCTCACACAAGCCGCCCTCACCGGCCCGTCGCGCCGCAAGTCGCTCGTGGGGGCCCGCAACATCATCGTCCACCTCGCCCGTCGCCACACCCAGGCGAGTTATACCGACATCGGCCGGCTGCTCGGCGACCGCGACCACACGACCGTCATGCATGCCGACCGCCGGATGGCCGATTGGCTCGCCGCCGATCCCGCGATGCAGCAAGCCGTCGACCAGCTCGACCGCCTGGTGGCGAGCTAACCAAAGTTGAACAACGAGATTGCCTTCGCACACGTGGATAACCCGTCGCCAGCGCGTCAGTCGCCGACGCCCGCCGTGACGCCAACCCGCCGACCGACGCCCACGCGACAACTGTGAACACAACGCGAACATCCGGCCAACGCTGCCACAACAACTTATTCACCATCGACGTACGCCATCCAACTCGAACGCCGCTAAACGCTTAACGCGCGGGCGACAACGCCCATCAACACAAACAGCCGTCGCTCTCCTACTACTACCTTCTGATAAGAACAATTACAGAACGGCTTGAACCGCCGACGCTGACAAGGTCTCGCCATGAAAATTTCTTGCGATCGCGAACAACTTCTCCAAGCCTTCCAAACCGTGGCCACCGTCGCTCCCACGCGCAGTCCCAAGCCCATCCTGCAAAATGTGAAGCTCGACGCATCGACCGATGGCGTGACGCTTACGGCAACGGACCTCGAAATCGGCATCCGCCACGCGGTTTCCGGCGTCGACGTGCAGGCTGCCGGCTCGGTCGTGCTGTCGGTCACCCGGTTCGGCAGTATCCTTCGCGAGAACACGGACCAGACGCTCCACATCGAGAGCGACGGAAACGGCACCACGATTCGCGGCGAGCGCAGCAAGTTCCAGTTTCCCGCCGAAAACCCCGCCGAGTTCCCGCCCGTCGCCGATTTCGCCGAAGAGAACTTCATTGAAATCCCTGCGCGGCTCCTCCGCGAACTCATCCGCCGCACCGTCTTTGCCACCGACAACGAGAGCAGTCGCTACGCCCTGGGCGGCGTAAAGCTGGAACTCGACGGCGGCACGGTCACGGCGATCGGCACGGATGGCCGGCGGCTCTCCAAAATGTCCGGCCCCATCGGCGTCCACGGCACCCCCCCCAACACCCAGCAGAACACGATCGTCCCCACCCGCGCGATGCAGCTCATCGAGCGGGCCATCGCCCCCAGCGACGCCGAGCTGCAGATGGCCCTCCGCGGCAACGAGTTCCTCGTCCACAGCCCGCGGGCGACGATCTCCGCCCGATTGCTCGAAGGCCGCTTCCCCGACTGGCGCAAAGTCTTCCCCGCCGCCGGCAGCGGCCAGCAGATCGAGCTCGCCGCCGGCCCCACGCACGCCGCGGTGCGCCAGGCCGCCATCGTCACCAGCGAAGAGAGCCGCGGCATCGACTTCGCCTTCGGCGACGGGATGCTGGTCCTCGCCGGCCGCGCGGCGGAAGTCGGCCAGTCCCGCGTCGAGTTGCCCATCGGCTACGACGGACGCGAGATCACGATCACGCTCGACCCGCGATTCGTCACCGACTTCCTCAAGGTGCTCGACGCCGAGAAGACGTTCACGATCGAGCTGAAGGATTCCGACAGCGCCGCGATGTGCAGCACCGACGACGGCTACGCCTACGTCATCATGCCCCTGGCGCGCGACCGATGACCGCACCCCCCATGGACGGACGCAACGACGACCTGGCGGATTTTGAGCGCCGCGGCAAATTGCAGCGTCGCCGCTTTCACGGCGGTCAGCCCAAGAGCGTCGCCGACGTGATCGCCCAACTGGTGCAGAAGAAGGGTTACGCCCAAGTTCGCGCCGACCGCGCCCACCGCGACGCCTGGCAAGCCGCCGCGGGCGAGCGCTTCGCCGCGGTCACCGAAGCGGGCGCCATCCGCCGCGGCACGCTCGAAGTCACCGCCGCCAACAGTCTCGTGATGCAGGAGCTCACGTTCGAGAAAGAACGCCTCCTGGCCGCCATGCAACAAACCCTCCCCGACGCGGGCATCAAGCAACTCCGCTTCAAAGTCGGGCTGATTCCTTGAGCTTTACGACATTTCGGATCTCACGCAAAGGCGCAAAGACGCAAAGGGGGAACGCAAAGAAGAAGAGTGAGAGGAGTTTCTAGAACACGAATCGCCGCTAGCAGACGCTACTTCGGATTAGTTTGGATGAGCGAAGATGAGTGTTCCCGCCCCCGCTTCTTTGCGTCCGTCTTTGCGCCTTAGCGCTTTTGCGTGAGACACTCCGGCGCAGCAGAAAATAAGAGCTATGGCCAACGAAGAAAACACTCCCCAGCCCGGCGGCAGTAATCCCGTGGAGTATGGCGTCGACCAGATGCGCTACATGAGCGACCTGGAACACGTCCGCGAACGCACCGGCATGTACATCGGCAACCGCGACGTCCGCGGCATGCACCACCTCGTCACCGAAGTCGTTGACAACTCGATCGACGAAGTGATGAACGGCCACGCCCGCCAGGTGAGCGTCACGGTCAACCGCGACGGCTCCTGCACGGTCGAGGACGACGGCCGCGGCATCCCCGTGCACCTCGACCCCGCGATCGGCAAGCCCGCCCTCGAAGGCGTCATGACGATGCTCAAGTACGGCGGCAAGTTCGACAACAAGGCCTATAAGACCTCCGGCGGCCTCCACGGCATCGGCGTCAAGGCGGTCAACTTTCTCAGCGAATGGTGCGAAGTCGAGGTCCGCCGCGAAGGCCACGTCTACCACCAGGAGTACGAGCGCGGCAAGCCGGTCGGCCCTGTCACCAAGCTCGGCGCTAGCGACGTTACCGGCACCAAGACCACGTTCAAGCCCGACCACGAGATCTTCGGCGAGCTGAAGTTCGAGTACAACATCCTCCACCGCCGCCTGCAGGAGCTCGCCTACCTGAACAAAGGCGTGCGGATCCGCTTCGTCGACGACCGCACCGGCCAGGGCGAAGTCTTTCAGTACGACCGCGGCATCGTCGAGTTCGTCGAGTGGCTCAACCGCACGAGCGAGCCCGCCCACAAGGACGTCGTCCACGTCGAGGGCCAGTTCGAGAACGCCGAAATCGACGTCGCCTGTCAGTACTCGGGCGAGTACACCGAAAACGTCCACTGCTACGTCAACAACATCAACACCCACGATGGCGGCACGCATCTCACTGGCTTCCGCACCGCGCTCACCCGCACGCTCAACGCCTACGGCAAGCGCACCGACATGTTCAAAGACGTCGTCCCCACGGGCGAAGACTTCCGCGAAGGCCTCACCGCCGTCATTTCGGTTCGGATCCCCGATCCGCAGTTCGAATCGCAAACCAAGGTCAAGCTCAACAACCCCGAGCTGGAAGGCACGGTCAACTCCGCCGTCGGCGAGTACCTCGCCAAGTTCCTCGAGGAGAACCCCGGCACGGCCAAGATTCTCGTCCGCAAGGCGATTCTCGCCGCCGAGGCCCGCGAAGCCGCCCGCAAGGCCAAGGCCCTGCTCCGGGAGCGCAAGGGCATCCTCGGCTTCGGCGGCTTGCCCGGCAAGCTCCGTGACTGCTCCAGCAAAGACGTCGACAAGTGCGAGCTGTACCTTGTGGAAGGCGATTCCGCCGGCGGCAGCGCCGAGGGCGGGCGCCTGCGCGAGTACCAGGCGATCCTCCCGCTGCGCGGCAAGATCATCAACGCCTACAAGTCCCGCGAGGACAAGGTGCTCGCCAACGAGGAAGTCCGCAGCATGATCGCCGCGGTCGGCATCGGCATCGGCGAGGACCAGGACCTCAGCAAACGCCGCTACGGCCGCATCGTCATCATGACCGACGCCGACGTCGACGGCTCGCACATCCGCACGCTGCTGCTGACGTTCTTCTACCGGCAGATGAACCAGCTCGTCGAAGGCGGGCACGTGTACGTCGCCCAGCCGCCGCTGTTCCGCGTCCGCAACAAGAAGGACACGTATTACGTGCAGACCGAGCCCGAGATGCGCGCCCAGCTCCTCGACCTCGGCCTCACCGACACGGTGTTCGACGCCGGCGACGGCCGCACGCCGATCGAGGGCGAGACGATGGCCAAGCTCGTCCGCACGCTGGCTGCGCTCGAGGATGCGATCATCGCGTTGGAGCGCCGCGGCATCAGCCTCCGCGCCCACGCCATGCGGCAAGACCCCGTCACGGGCAAGTTGCCCGAGTACCACGTCTTCCTCGGCTTTGAGGAGCACTGGTTCACCGACCGCGCCAGTCGCGACGCCTTCATCGCCGAGAAGCAGAAGGAGCTGGGCCACGAATTGAAAGTCGACGCCGGCCCCGCCGCCCACGCCGCCGTCCCCAACGGCGACCTCGCTTCAGCGGGTGGGAGCCCCACGAGCGACGCTCCTCCCAACGGCGCCGCCGACGCCCCCAAGCTCCGCATCGTCGAGCTCCACGAAGTCCGCACGATCAACACGCTGCTGAAGGACCTCACGGCCCTGGGCTTCGACATCGAGGCCCTCATCCCCATCGAGCGCACCGGCGAGGAGGGGAGCCGCTACCACGTGCGCCGCGGCGAGAGCGACACCGGCCTCGAAGACCTCCGCGGCCTGCCCGCCGCCATCCGCGCCGCGGGCGAAAAGGGCCTGCAGATCACCCGTTTCAAGGGCCTGGGCGAAATGAACGCCGAGGAGCTTCGCGAAACCACGCTCGACCCCGCCAACCGCACGCTGCTGCAAATCCGCATGGAGGACCTCGGCGCCGCGGACGAGCTGTTTCGCGTGTTGATGGGCGACAACGTGGAGCCGCGGCGGGAGTTCATTCAGAAGCATGCGCTCGACGTGAAGAATTTGGACGTGTAACCGGGGCCGTTCGTCCATAGATGGTCTAAAGTCATGTGTGGGGTTTAGGGCCGTTTCCCCGGCGTTTTCTCCATAGATGGTCTAATGTCGCCTTCGATCGGGCCTATCGAACAGGGAGGCATTCTGGGGGGCGTTGCCGCCGTCGTATCGCCAAGGGTCATCGCCGAGCGAACTCAATTCTCGAAGCATGATGCCCATGGGCCCCATCGTCAGTTTGCTCGCGGCCGCCGCCCTCGCCATGGCCTCCGCAGGTTCGGCCCGCGCCCAGACGGCAGTCACCGCCACGTCCGCGGCCCGCTTCGCCACGGCCGACGAGGCCCGCCGGCTGCTCATGGAGCGCGACGACTTCGTCGAACGCATGAGCCCGTTCGATCGCGCCGCGCGGCTCAAGTCCGGCGACGAGGTCTCGGTCGAACAGTATCTCGACTTCGTTGGGCGGCAAACGCGCGATTGGCCGGACGCCGACCGAGCTAAAGTCGAAGCCGCCCTCGCGGCGATCCGTCCCAAGTTGGCCGAACTCGCCGTGCCGTTGCCCGAGACGATTCACTTCGTCCGCACGACGGGCCGTGAGGAGGGCGGAGCCTATTACACGCGCGGGGCGACAATCGTGTTCCCCACGAGGCAGTTGGCCGCCGCGGGCGACGAAGGACTCCAAAAGATCCTCGCCCACGAGCTGTTCCACGTCCTGAGCCGCGCCCAGCCGGCGCTCAAGGAAAAGTTGTATGCCGCGATCGGCTTCGTCCCCTGCGGCGAGATCACGCTGCCGGAATCCATCGCCGACCGCCGCATCACCAACCCCGACGCACCGCGGAACGATCACTGCATCGAGCTGCAAATCGACGGCGAGCGGCGGTGGGCCGTTCCGATCATCTACTCCCCCACGCCGAAGTACAACGTCGACGTCGGCGGCGAGTTTTTCAATTACCTCCAGTTCCGCCTGTTGGCCGTCGACCGCGATGAGTCCGGCGCCGCCACGCCGTCGCTCATCGACGGCCAACCGCTGCTCGCCGAGCCCGCGAACGTCACCGGCTTCTTCGAACAGATCGGCCGCAACACGCAGTACATCATTCACCCGGAAGAGGTCCTGGCGGACAACTTTGCGTTGCTCGTGGTCGGGGAAACCGAGATCGCGTCGCCGGAGGTGATTCGCAAGCTGGAAACGGCTCTGCGCGAACACGCCGCGGCTATGGAGTCCAACGCCGCAAATCCTCTGGCGCCTGAGTAACGCCCACCAAGTCGCGATGGTATGATGTTTCCGTCGATGCCCCAACCCTTTG
>JBIOVA010000204.1:0-37183 GCA_044867485.1 Lacipirellulaceae bacterium
TATCGATTCCCCAAACGGCATTGGTTTTTGCCATGGATAGTCCCCAACAATTGGCATTCGCCCCACACGATCCGTTCAGCTCGCGGCCAGCGGGCGCCACTGCCGGCTTGCCCAGCAGTGGGCGCCAGGCGCCCGCTTCGCACTGCTGGACGAGCCAGCAGTGGCACACCCCTAATCCAGCCCACTGCGGCGCCGTTCCACATCGGTTCGCTGCTGGTCGATCCGCCGATCCTGCAGGCCCCGATGGCGGGGTTCACCAACTACGCCTTCCGGCAGATCGTTCGTGAGTTCGGCGGCGCTGGCTTGCTTGCCACCGAGATGGTCAACGCCCGCGGGTTCGTCTGGCTCGACGAGCAGGAGGCTGAGCACCCCGACCGCCTGTGGGGCGTCGCCGACGAGCCGCGGCCGCTGGCCGTGCAGATTTGGGACAACGACCCGCCGACTCTCGCCAAGGTGGCCGCCCGGCTGGCTCACGAATATCGCGTCAGCGTCGTCGACGTCAACTTCGGCTGCCCCGTGCGGCAGGTGACGCAGAAGGCCCACAGCGGCTCATACCTGCTGCGGTTCCCCGAGCGGATGGGGGCGATCCTCGAGCAGGTCGTCGCCGCCGCGGCGCCAACGCCCGTCACCGCGAAGATTCGACTCGGCTGCACGCGCGACCAGATCAACGCGATCGACGTCGCTCAAGTGGTCGAGGGCGCGGGCGCGGCGGCGCTCACCGTGCACGGCCGGACCGCCGCCGACATGTTCAGCGGCAGCGCCGATTGGGACCGCATCGCCGCGATCAAGCCGCACCTGCGGCGGATCCCGCTCATCGGCAACGGCGACCTCGACTCGGCGGCCAAGGTCGTCGACGCCTTCCGCCGCTACGCCGTCGACGGCGTGATGATCGCCCGGGCGGCGCTCAACAAGCCGTGGCTCTACGCCCAAGCCGCCGCGGCCGTCCGCGGCGAACCCGTGCCGCCCGATCCAACGCTCGCCGAGCAACGCGAGCTGATGCTGCACCACTTCGCGCTGGTGCGGCGGCGGTTCGGCGACGAGCGGGCGTCGGTGCTCATGCGAAAGTACGCCTGCTGCTACGCCCAAGGCCGCCCCGGCGCCCGCGAGTTCCGCAAGTACGTGGCGACGATCGCGTCGCCCGCCGCGTTTGACGACGTCGTCGATCGCTATTTCCCCCGCTAACGAGGTTCCACCGATTCAATCTGCAGTTCGTGCGCCAACGCTCGCAACGCGAGGTTGATATCGCGAAGAAAAAAGACGATCGACCCGATGAGGGCCAGCATGCAACCCGTGAAGGCCAGCGCCAGCACGACGGCCACGGGTAGTTCAACAAGCGCTCCCAGAAACAACAGAATCATCAGCAAGGCGTCCAGCAGCACCGCGACGCCCGCGAGCGTGATGGCCGTTCGCAAGAGCCGCGCCCGTCGCCAGAGAATGCCCAACTGCAGGTTGACGCGAATCCGGTTTTCGTCGTCGGCCTGTCGCCGCAGCTCAACCAACTGTCGCGAGCGGTCGATCGTCCGCCCCAACCGGTTGGTCATCGACAGGATGAGCAGCCCGACGCCCGAGATGAGAATCACGGGCCCCAGCGCGATCTGCAGCGTCGGGATGAGTTGCTCGAGCGTCACGGCGCGGCAGCGGCAAGCGTCAATCGGGCTGGTGCGTGTCCTTCGTGTCGATGTCGAGCGGCGCCTTGAGATGCTCCTCGATCACTTGCGGCGGCAGCGTCAGCACGCGGTAGAAGCAAAATGCGGTTAGTGCCAAGACCGATCCGACCGACACGATCATGATCGCCCAACCTGCAGGAGTCATGATTTTACCTTTGCACGATGTGACCCGAGTGCGCGGCGGAAGACTGCGTCAATCGGGAAGATCGCGGAACCGGCCTTCGCGGTCCCATCGCTGTCCCGCGCTATGAACCAGCAACAGCAGGAAGACCAACACGCCCGCGATCAGCAGGACCGAGTACAGCGGCACGCCGCCCTTGGACAACGTCTCAACATACGTCTTGCCGTCGTTAATGCAGATGCCGGCGAAGATGGCCAGCAAATAGACGGGCGTCACGTACTTCAGCACGAACTGAATGAAGTGCGGCACGCGCATGTGCGCGCCGTGGTGCAGCTCCTGTTCGCCGCGTTCGATTCCCAACGCCCAACCATAGAGCAGCGATTGAATCATCGCCAGGATGAAGATCAGCATTGTGCCAACCCAGAAATCCAGCGTGTCGAGAGCCGCCATGTCTTTCGAGAAGAACAGCACGAACGCGGTGCCAAACGCGCAAATGAGCCCGAGCATGGTGACGGAGGCGCGTCGCTTGAGCCCCAGCCCTTCCTCGAAGAATGCGATCACCGGTTGCAGCATCGACACGCTGCTGGTAATGGCTGCGAGAAAGAGCATGAGAAACCAACAGAAGCCAAAGAATCGCCCCCCCGGCATTTCTGCGAAGACGTTGGGAAGGGCGTTGAATCCCAAACCAAACGTGCCTTGTTTCGTAGCCGCTGCGCCCAGGAAAATGAATGCCGCCGGCAGCGTGATCAAACCGCCCAAGCACACTTCAAAGAACTCATTGACGGCGCTGGCGGTCAGCCCGCTGAGGGCGATGTCGTCATTCTTCCGCACATAGCTGGAGTAGTTGATGATGATGCCAAAACCCACCGAGAGGCTGAAGAAAATCTGGCCCGACGCGGCCAGCCAAGTTTTCGGCTTCCAAAGTTCGTCGGGATTGGGATTCCACATCGAACCGAGGCCCGCGACGACTTTTTCGCCGTCCAACGTCAGCACGCGCACGAGAACGCAAAGGGCGCAAATCGCCATGACCGGCATCGCCACCTTGCAGAAGCTTTCGATGCCCTTGGCGAGGCCGCGGTAAATGAAAATGAAGTTCAGACCAAACACGACGGCCAGGATCACGACGAGCGAGTTGTTGCCGCCTTCGTAAATAAAGCCGTCGGCGTTTCCGCCCACGAAGTCTTGGAAGTGGTTCGCGTAGGCTTGCGGATCGCTGCCCAGCTGCAGATTGCCCACGAGATAGTCGTAGGCATAGCCCAGGCACCACGCCTCGATCAACACGTAATACATGTAGATCACCAGCGGCACTAGCAAGGCAACTGCGCCGAAATATCGAGCGAGCTTGTGCCTCCAGATGACGCTGTAAATTCCAGGCGCCGAATTGAACCCCCGGTTGCCGCCATAGCGGCCCATCGTCCACTCGGCCCAGCATAGGGGGATGCCGAGAATGAGCAGCGAAATGAAATACGGCAACATGAAGGCGCCGCCGCCGTTCTGCGCCGCCTGGCCCGGAAAGCGAAGGAAATTGCCAAGCCCCACGGCGGACCCGGCCACGGCAAGGATGACGCCGATCCGCGAGGCCCATTGCTCGCCGCCCGAGGAAGGCTTAGTTGACACGCGCGCGTCTCCGTGGCGTCGAGTTTCCGGTCTTGGGACTGCTGGCAACCCCCGGCGTTTGGGGCCTTATAGCGGATAACACATTATCGGTCAATGACTTACGCGAAGGCGAGATTCCACTGCGCACTATTTATCAAACAGGTAGTTGTCAAAAATCCCTGCGCGGGTAGGATTGGTTGCAGTCCAATTGCGAAATCGCACATCGGACCAAGACCATGTCTTCGACTCCCGCCACTGCCGAAATCTCCGACCGAACCGTCGTCGATTTCCTGCGCCGCAAGGGCGAAGCGACGATTGGCGACCTCGTGGACCACCTCGGCGTGACCGCCACGGCGGTGCGTCAGCGCCTCATTCGACTCATGGAAGGCGGGCTGGTCCAACGCCACGCCGAGGCTGCCGGACGCGGGCGGCCCATGCATCGTTATTTGTTGACTCCTGCGGGCGCCCGTTCGGCCGGGAACAACTACGACCAACTGGCCCGCGCGCTGTGGGACGAGGTGCGGGCGATCAAAGACTTGGAGGTCCGTCAGGGACTCCTTAACCGGATTTCCCATCGCATGGCGGAGGTCTACCGGGAACAAATCGCCGGTGATTCGCTTTCGGAGCGAATGGGGTCGCTGGCCGAGCTGATGTCCGAACAGGACGTGCCGTTTGTGCGGGACGGTTCGCAGGAGCTTCCCGTGTTAACCGCGCTGGCTTGCCCGTACCCCGACCTAGCCGAGCGAGACCGCGGCGTGTGTGCGATGGAAAAGATGTTGATCTCCGAAGTGCTTGGCGAAGGCGTGCGGTTAAGTTCGTGCCGCCTCGACGGGGCTTCGTGTTGTACGTTCGAAGCAAGCGCCGCCCCGGTGGGCGCCTAGTGCGAAAGGGTCGAAACACGTTACGCTAGCAAGTTCTCGTTTGGGCCGCGCTGCCCTGCGGAGCGCGCGCCCGGAGTCACGGCAACCGACCTGACTGGAAAGTTCAAGCAATGTCCCAAATCACCGTTCCCCAACGTGGCCCAAGCCAGAACGGCGGCCACCAGCCGTGGATCGAAGGGCGTTTTGAGGAAAACGTCGTCACCACGACGATCGAGCAGGCCATCAACTGGGCCCGGCAGGCGAGCGTCTGGCCGCTCACGTTCGGCCTGGCGTGTTGTGCGATCGAGATGATGGCCGCGGGCGCCAGCCGATTCGACATGGACCGCTTTGGCGCCGGCGCGTTCCGCGCGACGCCGCGGCAGGCCGACCTGATGATTGTCGCCGGCACGGTCACGTACAAAATGGCCAGCCGAGTGCGGCGGCTTTACAACATGATGCCCGATCCGAAGTTCGTCATTGCGATGGGCGCGTGCACGGTCGGCGGCGGGCCGTACTTCAAATATGGTTACCACGTAGTGAAGGGCGTCGACCTGGTGGTGCCGGTGGACGTGTACGTTCCCGGTTGCCCGCCGCGGCCCGAGGCGCTGCTCGAGGGCCTGATGCGAATTCAGGACAAGATCAAGGGCCATCGCATTGCTCGCCAGAAAGGCGCGGCGGTGGGCAATAAGGTTGAGGACGAGTTGCCCGTGCCGCATCACAGCGGCTATGTGGCGCCGCCCGTGGATACGGAGCCGTTGTACGATCACCAGAAGATCACCGGGTAGTGTGTTTAGGAATTGCTCGCCGGGCTCGCGGACGAACCGGCTCGCACAGTGTGACCAGAGACCGATGACCGATACGCTCAAAATCACGAACTTGCATGTGTCCGTCGAGGACAAGCCCATCCTGCACGGCGTCAACCTGACGATCCGTCGGGGTGAAACCCACGCACTCATGGGACCGAACGGTTCCGGCAAGAGCACGCTCGGCAACGCCATCATGGGGCACCCGAACTATCAGGTCACCGAAGGCACGGTGGAGCTCAACGGCGTCGACGTCCTGGCGATGGACGCCTCGGAGCGGGCCCGCGCCGGCATCTTCATGGCCTTCCAGCGGCCGATGGCGATCCCCGGCGTCAAGATGGCTGACTTCCTCCGGCACGCAACCACCAATGTCCGTAATCCGGCTCGCAAGGAAGGCGAAGAGCTGATCCCCATGCGGCAGTTCCGCAAGGAATTGACCGAGAAGATGGACCAACTGCGGATGGACGTCGAGTTTGCCCGCCGGTACGTGAATGACGGCTTTTCCGGTGGCGAGATGAAGCGGGCCGAGATCCTGCAAATGGCCATGCTGCGACCGAAGTTCGCGATTCTCGACGAGACGGATAGCGGTCTCGACGTCGACGCGGTGAAGCTTGCCAGCCAGAGCATTGCCGAAATCACCAACGACGCCTCGGCCGGCGAGATGGGAATTTTGATCATCACGCACCACGACCGTTTGCTGGAGCACAACGTGCCGGACTTCACGCACGTGATGCTCGGCGGACGCATTGTCGAAACGGGCGGCGTCGAATTGGCGCGTGAGTTGTACACCGAAGGCTACGACCGCATCCGCGCGAAGTATCCCGAAGCCGCCGCCGTCAGCGACACGATGCAGACAGCCGTTGCCGTCTAATTGTGTGGCAACTTGAATTGACAAGATAACAGGATGAAGAGGATTGACAGGATGAAAGGACCGATGGCCGATGATTCTGGGATCCGTCGATCCTGTTCATCCTGCCGATCCTGTTATCCTGTCCATTCTCGGAAGGCATAAGAAACATGGCTACCGACTTGCTCGACCATCCGGTCCTCGGCGAGATCAACAAGTACGACTTCATCACGCCGTCGCACGACGTGTTCCGGGCCGCGCGCGGCCTGAACGCGACGATCGTCGCTCAGATTTCGGAGATGAAGAAGGAGCCGGCGTGGATGCGCGATTTCCGGCTCCGCTCGCTCAGGATCTTCGAGTCGAAGCCCATGCCTCGCTGGGGCGGCAATATCGGCATCGACTTCCAGGACATCTACTACTACCTGAAGCCGACCAACGAGCAAGGCAAGACCTGGGACGACGTGCCGCAGGACATCAAGGATACGTTTGACCGGCTCGGTATTCCCGAAGCCGAGAAAAAGTACCTCGCCGGCGTGAAGGCTCAGTTCGAGAGCGAAGTGGTCTACGGCTCGCTCCAGGAAGACCTTGGCAAGAAGGGGGTCCTCTTCACCGATACCGACACCGCTCTCCGCGAGCATCCCGACTTGCTGCGCGAGTACTTCGGCACGATCATTCCGCCGGAGGACAACAAGTTCGCGGCGCTCAACTCGGCCGTCTGGTCGGGCGGCTCGTTCATCTACGTGCCCAAGGGCGTGAAGATCGAGTTCCCGTTGCAGGCTTACTTCCGCATCAACGCGGAGCAAATGGGCCAATTTGAGCGGACGCTCATCATCGTCGACGAAGGCGCCGAGGTGCATTACGTCGAGGGCTGCACGGCCCCGATGTACTCCACCGAGAGCCTCCACTCGGCGGTCGTTGAGATCGTCGTGAAGAAGCACGCCCGCTGCCGGTACACGACGATTCAGAACTGGGCGAACAACATCTACAACCTCGTGACGAAGCGCGCGATGGCCTACGAGGGCGCTCTCATGGAGTGGATTGACGGCAACCTCGGCAGCCGGCTGACGATGAAGTATCCGGCCGTGTACATGATGGAGCCGGGCGCTCGCGGCGAGATTCTGTCGATCGCGTTCGCCTCGAAGGGCCAGCACCAGGACGCCGGCGCCAAAGTCGTGCACTGCGCCCCGCACACCCGCAGCCGCATCATCTCGAAAAGCATCTCGAAGAACGGCGGCCGCGCCAGCTACCGCGGCCTGTGCCAGGTGCAAGATGGGGCAGTGGGGTCGAAGAGCAACGTCGTGTGCGACGCCCTCATTCTCGACCCGCAAAGCCGTAGCGACACGTATCCCTACATCGAGGTCGAAGAGCAGGACGTGCAGGTCGAGCACGAAGCGAGCGTGTCGCGCATCGGCGAGGAGCAGCTCTTCTACCTGATGAGCCGCGGACTGACCGAGGCCGAGGCGAGCTCGATGATCGTGAGCGGGTTCATCGAACCGCTGATCAAGGAATTGCCGATGGAATATGCGGTGGAGATGAACCGGCTCATCGAACTGCAGATGGAAGGCAGCGTGGGTTGAAGCCCTCCCCGCCAGGCGCCTTACCCCTTCAATACATTTGTTGCGTGATCCTGACGACGCAGAGACGATGCCCAGCGCGCTTGCAGCCACGGGATTCATGCCCGCCGCCTTTGACGCATTTCTCGCATCGCGGAATGAGCCCGCGTGGCTGACCGATTTGCGCCAAAGCGCGTGGGCCCGGTTCACCGAACTTGGCATGCCGGCGCGCAATGACGAAGAGTGGTCGCGCACCGACATTCGGCTGTTCAAGCTCGACCGTTACGGGATGCCGGAGACGCAGGAGACTCTCTCGAAAAGCCCCGAAGGACTGCTGTCCCAGGGCGTGGCGCTCGGCGGACAGGCGGCGACGCTCGATAGTGCGGCAACGGAATCGACGCTCAGCAAGAAATGGGCTGACAAGGGCGTCTTATTCGGCGGCGTCGACAAACTGGTCGCCGAACATGGCGATCTTCTGAGGCCATTTTTTGAGCGGGGCGTCGTCGACCCCGGCCGCGACAAGTTTTCCGCCTTGAACGCCGCCTGTTGGGCGGGAGGCGCGTTGCTCTACGTGCCCAAGCGCGTCGTCGTCGTCGAGCCGTTTCACGCCCTTTCGGGATTGACGGACGGCGGCGTTGATCTGACCAAGACGCTGGTGATTCTCGACGAAGGCGCCGAAGCGACGATGCTGTCGGAGACCGCCAGCGTGGGGCCTCACGCCGGAGGTTTCCATTGCGGTTCGATTGAGCTGATGGTCGAACCGGGTGCGCGGCTGCGATACGTCAACCTGCAGAATTGGGGCGATCAGGTGTGGCATTTCGCCCATCAGAAGGCCCATGTGGCGGCGCGCGGCGCGTTGCAATGGACGATCGGCGCCCTCGGCTCCCGGCTCGCCAAGGTCAATCAGCACGTCGCTCTGACCGGCGAGAACGCCGAGGCCCAGGTCAACGGCGTGATGTTCACGCAGGGCAAACAGCACCTGGCGTATCACACGCATCAACACCACATGGCCGCCCATTGCCGTAGCGACCTGCTCTACAAGTCGGCGCTGCAGGACGAGTCGCGAACCGTGTGGCGCGGGATGATCAAGGTCGATCGCGGCGCCCAGAAGACCGACGCGTATCAGCGGAACGACAACCTCATGTTGTCGCGCACGGCCCGGGCGGACTCGATTCCGGGACTCGAGATCGAGGCCGACGACGTCCGCTGCACGCACGGCAGCACGAGCGGCCGGGTCGACGACCAGCAAGTGTTCTACGCGATGACCCGCGGCTACACTCGGCAGGAGGCCGTGCGGATGATCGTCGCGGGTTTCTTTCAGCAAGTGTTCGACCGCATCACGATTGAAAGCGTTCGCGACGCGTTGGGCGAGGCGATCGGTCGCCGCGTGCGGGCCATTTCTCAATGAGCCGTGGAAGCCATGAGCCGATGTCCGACTTTGTCCCCGTCGCTCGCGTGTCCGACGTGCCCGATCCCGGGTCGACGTTGGTCGAGGCGGGCGACCGGCTGATTGCCCTAATCCACGCCGCCGGCCACTGGTACGCCCTGGACGACGTCTGCACCCACGACGGCGGGCCGTTGAGCGAAGGGCCCATCGACGCCGAAGCGCGTACAATTGCCTGTCCGCGGCACGGAGCGAAGTTTGATCTTGCCACCGGCGCCGCCCTGACGATGCCGGCCACCAAGCCGACCGTCGCTCACGAGGTGAGAATTGACGGCGACCAGGTGCTGGTGCGTCTCAACGACCACTGACGCGAGGACCGCAAACTATGGCCATCGCCGAAGACAAAGTTCGCGAAGCGCTCAAGCAAGTGATCGACCCCGAGTTGTTCGTCAACGTCGTCGATCTCGGGTTGATCTACGATGTGAAAATCGCCGAGACCGAGGACGGCAAGTCAAACGTCGACGTCGAGATGACGATGACAAGTCCCGCGTGCCCCGCCGGGCCGCAGCTTCTTGGCCAGTCGAAGGCCGTGATCGGCAATCTCGAGCACGTTGGCGCCGTCGACGTGCGACTCGTGATGGATCCGCCGTGGACGCCCGACCGGATGACCGAGGACGCTCGCGACCAGCTCGGCATCTTCTAGCGAGCCCGCGGCCAACCAGTTAGCCCCCGGTCACTGACCGGGGGCTAAATGCCATGCACGTCTTTCTCTACGAGTGGATCACCGGCGGCGGACTGGTCGAAGAGCCGGGACGGCTGCCGGCGTCGATGCTCGCGGAAGGATCGGCGATGATCGCGGCGTTGGCCGCCGACTTTGCGGCGATCGACGGCGCCCGCGTCACCGTGCTCCGCGATCTGCGGATCGACCATTTACCGCTCCCTGCGTGCGACGTCGTCGAGATCGACTCGGCCCCGCAGTGGAAAGTTGAGTTCGACCGGCTCGCCGCCGCAGCCGACCGCACGATGGTCGTGGCGCCGGAGTTCGATGGCATTCTGCGAAATACCTTGCGTCGCGTCGCCGCGGCCAGCGGCCGGTCGTTGAACGCATCGGACGAGTTCATCGCCACGGCGTCGGACAAGCACGTGACGGCGACGCGGCTCCACGTCAGCGGCGTACCCGCGCCGGAGGGTCTCATGCTCGAGGCGGACGAGCCCAAGCTGCCCGTCAATTTTTTGTACCCCGCCGTCTTAAAGCCGGTCGACGGCGCCGGTTCGCAACATACGTTGTTGGTCCACGGCCCCGGCGACGAGCCGCCGCCCTACCCGTGGCCGCGTCGGCTCGAGCGTTTTTACCCCGGCCGTGCGGCGAGCGTCGCCGCGTTGTGCGGCCCGGCTGGCCGACGAATGCTGCCGCCTTGCTGGCAGCGACTCTCCGAAAACGGGCGCTTCGCCTATCTCGGCGGCGCCGTGATTCGCGAGCCGTCGCTGGCCGAACGGGCGATGCATTTGGCGGTTCGCGCGCTCGACGCCTTGCCGCCGGCGACCGGATATGTCGGCGTCGATCTCGTGCTCGGTAACGACCCGGGCGGTCGCGACGACGTGGTGGTTGAGATTAACCCGCGTCTGACGACTTCGTACGTCGGGCTCCGCGCAGCCGTGGTGCAAAACCTGGCCCAAGCCATGGTCGAAATCGCCGACGGGCGCGGCGTCGAGTTGACGCCGCGCGGCGTCGCCATCGAATTCGACGCCGCCGGGGCCGTGTGGAATGCGTAGCCGGGCCGCCAAGGCAAGTCGCGGAGTGACGCGATGACGTGGCTCGCACTTGACGTGGGCGGAGCGAATCTGAAGTCGGCTGACGGCCGCGGCTACGCGGCCTCGCGCCCGTTTGCGCTGTGGCGGACGCCGGAACGATTGACGGCGGAGCTTGTGGCGCTGATTGCCGCCGGCCCGCGGTGCGACCGCATCGCGGCGACGATGACGGGCGAGCTCGCCGATTGCTTTGAAACGAAGGCCGACGGCGTGAGAGCAATTGTCGATGCGCTGGTCGTTGCGGCGGGCGCTCGCGCTGTGGCGATCTACACGACCGCCGGCGAACTTCTGCCGCCTGAGTTGGCCAAGGAGCAGGCGCTCGACGTTGCCGCGAGCAATTGGCACGCTTTGGCGGCGTTCGCGGCGAGATATGCAAACGGGCAGCCGGCGCTGCTGATCGACGTGGGGTCGACAACCGTGGACGTCATTCCCCTCGATCGAAACGGACCCGCCGCGACGGGGCGAACGGACGCCGAACGACTCATGGCCGGTGAGCTCGTCTATACAGGCGTCGAACGGACGCCGATCAGCGCGATCGTGCAGCGACTCCCGTGGCGCGACGGCGAATGTCCCGTCGCCAGCGAACTCTTTGCGACGGCGGCCGACGCGTACATCACCCTCGGCGAGTTCTCTGAGGATGTCGAGAATTGCGACACGGCCGACGGTCGCCCGCGGACGGCAGCCAAGGCGCGAGCGAGGTTGGCCCGCATGATTTGCGCCGATGCGACCATGTTCTCCACCGAGGACGCCCAACGAGCCGCCGCGGCGATTCGCGACGCCCAGTTGGCGGCAATCGCGACGGCGGCTAATCAGGTGGTCGCGCGGATGCCTGCCCCGCCGAGGTCGATCATTCTCAGCGGGCACGGCGAATTCCTGACGCAGTCTCTACGATCGCAACTTTCGTGGGACCGCGGCGGCGTGGAGGTGCTATCGTTGAACAAAGCGCTGGGGCCGCACGTCAGCCGATGTGCCCCCGCGCACGCACTGGCCGTGCTGGCGGACGAGCGGCTTGGGGGCGCGTGGAATCCATGATTCGCGTCGTCAAAGTCGGCGGCAGCCTTCTCGACTTGCCGGATTTTGCGCAGCGGCTACGGGCCTGGCTGGCCGCGCAGCCGCGCGCCCACAACGTGCTCCTCGCCGGCGGCGGTCCGCTCGTGGATCAGGTCCGGGCATGGAACCGTCAGTGCGGCGTCGACGAGACGGCCGCCCACTGGATGTGCGTCGACTTGCTGACCGTCACAGCCCACCTGCTTCATGCATGGCTGCCCGAGTTGCCGCTGGTCGAAAGCGACGCCCTGTTGTGCCGGCGCGTGGGCGAAGACGGCGCCACCATCTTCGGCCCCGCGCCCTGGATGCGGCATGCCGAGCCCGGCCTGCCTGGCACATGGCTGCCGACGAGTTGGGACACGACGAGCGATTCGATTGCGGGCCGATTGGCGGTCGCATTGCGGGCGGACGAGTTTGTCCTGTTGAAATCCGACTTGCCGAAGCGACGTACCGGGCGGGAGCTCAGTGCGCTCGCCGCCGCGGGGTACATCGATCCGATTCTGGCCCAGATGGCGCCCGAGCTACCGCCGACGCGACTGGTGAATTTCCGCGCCGTCCCGCCCCGCCAGGCGCGCGTCCCGCGCCCCGGCGAGTCCTCGGCCACTTAAAACCGTGATGGATGGGAACGCCAAGCGCGTCAAAAGGTTACAGATTTGACGCCGACGCGGCGGCCCGGCTGCAAAATGCGGCGCCAGCCGCCATTCGCCCGGCCTAGCGCCTTTGGCTTGCCTTGTCGGGGGGATATACTTGACGATCCGCGGCGCTTGGCGCCGTCTCCCTCGGTCGATTTCTGGATGTGCGCATGTCCGTCGAACTGCTCCCCGAACAAGACGCGTTCGTCGCCGGCGACGAACCCTTGCCGCAGGAGGCGACCGGCGGTCCCATCGGCGCCGCCTCGAAAACGCTCCCCTGGCCGGCGACCACGATTGATCCGCGCCAGATTCGTTGGCGGTACGCGATTGGCATTCCGTTGATCCATCTGCTGGCGTGCCTGGCATTCCTGCCCTGGTTCTTCAGTTGGACCGGCGTCGTGCTCGCCGTGCTGGGCCTCTACGTGTTCGGCACGCTTGGGATCAACCTGTGTTACCACCGGCTGCTCACGCATCAGGGCTTCGTGGCCCCGAAATGGCTGGAGCACGCCCTGGCCATTCTCGGCGTGTGCACGCTGCAAGACACTCCGGCGTGCTGGGTGGCGATGCATCGCATCCATCACAAGCACTCGGATGAACAGCCCGACCCGCACAGTCCGCTGGTGAATTTCCTATGGGGCCACTGCGGCTGGCTAATGGTCAAAAACCGCGACTTCCTGAACGTCAACTACTATCAGCGATTCACCCGCGACCTGCTTCGCGACCCCTTCTACATGACGCTGGAGCGCGGCGCCAATTGGCTGTGGATTTATCTTGCCAGCATGGCGTTCTTCTACACGATCGGCTTGGCCGTCGGCTGGGCAACCGGCGGGTCCGCGCTGGCCGGCGTGCAGTTCGGCTCCAGCCTGGTCGTGTGGGGCGTCTTCGTTCGCACCGTCGCCACGTGGCACATCACCTGGAGCATCAACTCGGTGACCCACGTGTGGGGCTACCAGAACTACGACACCGGGGACAACAGCCGCAACAACATCCTGGTCGGCCTGTGGTCCAACGGCGAAGGCTGGCACAACAACCACCACGCCGATCAACGCGCCGCGGCCCACGGCCACAAGTGGTGGGAATTCGACGTGACCTGGATCACCATCCGCGCGCTTGAGAAGCTCGGGCTAGTGAAGAATGTCGTCCTGCCGCGTGCCTGGACGAAGTCGTCGTAAGGCCGGGGATTGGAATCGCCGGTTCCCGCCAGGCGATTATTCCCACCACAGCTCGTCGACGTCGCTCGACATCTCGGCCCGGGCGTTGCCCACGGCCTCAACGGTCTCGGCCTCGCTGGCCACGTGCCACGGCGCCATCTCAACGCCCCCGGACGCGCTGATCACCCAGCCGCCGCGTTTCCGCACGGCGCTCGCCTTGCTGGCCGTCCGCGTTGGCGCCGCGTACCGGTCCAGCTCTTCCTGGCCCATGAGCCAAGGGGCCTCCAGCCCGGCGGACGCCGCGAGTTGCTCCTTCTCAATGAGGGCCCCGATCACGGCCAGGTCCATGATGTTCCGCAAGTGACCGAACGACGAATCGTGGTCCGCCAACTCGCTGAACTTGTCAGTCATGCTTTGGGCCCACTTTTGCGCGGCGGGGCTCGCCTGGCCGGTGCTTTGCTTCTGGCCGGTCTCGCTCACGTAGTCTTCCTCGGTCATGCACTTCACGCCGGGGCCGCGCAGCTCCCACGCCAGGCCGTCGGCCGTCTTCGCCAAGGGTTCGTAGTTGGGCGCCAGCCACCACCGTGGCATCATGTTGTTCACGCCTCGGCCCCGCGCGGGAATCATCGAGAGGAAGCTCGGCAAGCCATCGACCGGCGCCTCCTCGAAATTCATCGCCAGCCGCTTCATGCGGAAATCCGCCGCGACCATGGTGCGAGCAAAGTGACTGGTCGCCGGCACGCCGGTGACGCTCACCACCTGGGGGCCCAGCGCGTCTTCAATCGTCGCCAGCGTCTGGTCCGGATTGCCGATGTTCGCCAGCCGGCTCGCCACGTCCTGGAGCCGCTGAAGTCCCTCGGGCGTCGGGTCGATCGAGCACGTGATCGGCTCGACCCGCGACGACGCGCCGCTACGCAGCGCCACGAGCAAATCGTCGAGCATCAGCACCGGGCGGTTCGTCGTGCGACCCACCACGTTCCCCAGGTCGTCCATCTTCCAGCCTTCAGCCGGGCCAACGAGCACGATGTCCTTTTGCTCGGGATACACGAACACATACTGCACGCGCTGCAGGCCGGCGAGGTACAGCGCCTCGGCGGGGATGGGCTTGTTCGCGGCGCGAGCCTGGGCGATCGTCGCCTCCAAGCGCTTAAGCGACACGGCCCGCCGCTCGGTGAACTCGTCGAGCCCGGCCGGCACGTCGAGGTTCGTCTGCTGACGGAGCTGTTCCAGTTCGCGCTCGTCCTGCACGGTGGGCGCTTCGAGCACGCCCTCGGTCGAGATGGCCACGCCGCCCACGGAGCGTTGGTTGAAGAATCCGCCGGCGTATGTCGCGGCGGCGCCGCACACGAGCGCGCCGATTGCCAGTCCACACGTCCCAGCCAGCGCGCCGAAGGTCGACCGTCTCATCGAAACTTCTCCTGATCCGTTTCCCACTGCAACCGCCGAAGGGCAGGCGGCCCAAGGGCGCGTCACCACCAGGCTGCCGCCTACGAGGCAGCCCCGCGAAGAGTCGTTGCCTACAATACACTTAGCGTAGTTGCTAAAGTGTTACACTTCAACAGTTTTGGTTTGGCTGCGGGGTTCCAGGGGATTGGAGCGGCGAGCCGGCCGCACGAGCAGCCGGGCGCGTCGTCTGGGTAAGCCAGGCCGCAAGACCCACAGAACCCCCGCGACGCGCCCAGGCGAAGTCTTGACGGTTTGGTTGAAGAGGGACGCCCAATCCCGTGCCACCGGCCGAAATCACTCCAAACTCCTTGTCCCCCTTGCCTTTCGGCGCTCGGGGCGCTTGATCGGGCGCCCGCGTGGCGAATAAGGTGTAAGAAGCAGTCCTGGCGGGAGCCCCGGGGGCGAACTCCCGCGGCGCGCAAGCGCCCCTGCGCCTGTGGTGTGCATGTCCAACGCCTATCTCATCATCCGCGAAGGGTCCAAATGGGCCGACGTGTTCCGGCTTGTCCCCGGCGAGTCGGTGACCATTGGCCGCGGGCCCACCAACGCCATCGTCGTCAAGGATGAGCGCTGCAGCCGCAGCCACGCGGAGGTGTTTCAAGCCCGCGGCGCCTGGCAGCTTCGCGACCTCGAGAGCCGCAACGGCACCGTGGTCTCCGGCACGCGTCTGTCCAGCGACTACGAGCTCCAGCCCGGCGACATCATCCAGATCGGCAATTCGCACCTCGCGTTCGTCAACGACCTGGCCGAGGCGTTTCCCGACACGACGACGCTGCTCAAGTCGGCGCGCATGGTCGACGTCAACGGCGGCGCGCCGGTGGTTCATTCGGGGCCCGAAGATGAGAGCGTGTTCGACGCCTTCGAGCCGACGATGATCACGCATCGCCGCGACCAGACGCGGTTTCTCGATGCGACGCAGGTCGAAGAGTCCGATCACGCCAGCCCGAAGATCGGCCGCGCCGCCGCGATGCTCTGCAAGCTGGCGTTTGAGCTGGCCAAGAGCACGGACGTCATCTCGTTGTGCAATACGGCGCTCAACGGCCTGTTCGAGGGCACGCATGTCGACGCCGGCGCCATTCTGCTCCGCGGCCGCGACGCCTCCGGCGCCCGTCGGAGCGAGGAACTCGAAATCGTCGCGTCCCGAAGCGACTCCAGCCATACCTACCATCGCGTCTCGACATTTCTCGCCTCGACGGTCATGCGCGACGGCCAGGCCGTGATGGCCCGCAACGTGATGGACGACAGCCAACTCGGCAACCGCGACAGCCGCGGCGAAATCCTTGCGACAAGCGTCATCTGCGCCCCCGTGCGCATGGAAGGCGAGATGCTCGGCGTCGTCCACCTCTACTCGACCGACTCGGAACGGCCGACCGACCCCGAGGACCTGGAATTCACGCTGGCCGTGGCGGACACCGTCGGCGTGGCCCTCGAGAACCTCAACAAGCGGCAAGAGCTCGCCGAGAACCTCAATCAGATTCAGAGCGAAAACGTCCAACTCCGCGAGCAGTTGGGCGTGCAGAGCGAGATCGTCGGCGCCAGCGACGTGATGAATCGCGTCTCGCAGCAAATCGCCCGCGCGGCGCCGAGCCGGGCCACCGTCCTCATCCGCGGCGAGAGCGGCGTCGGCAAGGAGCTCGTCGCCCGGGCGGTGCACTTCTCCAGCCCCCGCAAAAAGGGGCCGTTCGTCTGCCTCAACTGCGCCGCACTCTCCGAATCGCTACTGGAGAGCGAATTGTTCGGTCACGAGAAGGGCGCCTTCACCGGCGCCACCGAGCGCAAGATCGGCAAGTTCGAGCAGGCCCACAAGGGCACGCTCATGCTCGACGAGATCGGCGAGATGAGCCATACGATCCAGGCCAAATTCCTCCGCGTGCTCGAAGGGCATAGCTTCGAACGCGTCGGCGGCGCTGAGCCGATCAAGGTCGACGTCCGCGTGATCGCCGCCACCAACCGCGATTTGGAGAAAGACGTCGCCGAAGGCAAATTCCGCCGCGACCTGTACTTCCGCCTGCACGTCCTCGAAATCGTCGTGCCCGGACTTCGCAAACGGCCCGAAGACATCCCCATTCTGGCCGAGTATTTCTTGCGGAAGTTCAACGAGGAGACCGGCCGCAAGCTCAAAGGCTACACGCCGCGCGCGATGGAAGAATTGCTCCGCTACCGCTGGCCGGGCAACGTCCGCGAGATGAAGAACGTCATCGAGCGCGCGGTGGTCCTGGCCCGCGGCGAGTTTGTCGATCACGACGACCTCGTGCTCTCACGGCTCACGACCGCTGGCGACACCGAGATGGGGTACGAATCGTCGCCGTCGGGCGGATACACGCCGGAATCCCTCGCCGACGTCGAGCGGGCCCACATCCTTCGCACGCTCACCGCCACGGCATGGAACAAGAGCAAGACGGCGACGATCCTGGGCATCGAACGCTCGACGCTTGATCGCAAAATCCGCCGTTACGGTCTGGAGCCGGATCGCCCGCGCATCTGACTCGCTTCGACGCCGGAGGCGTCGAAGCCTTTAGCCGGCGGTTGAGCGCAGCGACACCGTCGGATACGGAGCGCTCCATCGACCCGCCACCCCGGTCGGGTCGCAGCCCCTCCGCCCCAATCCCGCTGCCATCCCTCCAGGATGGACCACGCCCACGGGCTACCCAAAACCGGGGGCGTCGCTCCGCTCAGCCCCCTGCTAATAGCTATCATCCCTTCGGGATGCCGAACCTCCCGCATCCCCGACGCCGGAGGCGTCACAGCCCTTAGCCGGCGGTCGAGCGCAGCGATACCGCCGGATCCAAAGCCCCCATCCACAATCATCGACCCCGGCAGGGGGCGCAGCGTCTCTGTTCCCCACGTCCAGTCCGTTCCGGCATGTCCAAGCTATTCAAAGTAGACCGCTTCGATGTCCACAAGTCGTGTAGGCCGAGGCCATAGTGCACGATATCGGGTGAGAATTCGTAAGTTCTGTCGTACAATACGCGGCGGTGATGATACGGCGAGTATTCTCCAATGAGCAAGAAGCGCAATCCCAAACAAATGCTGTTTGACCTAGCCCGAAACGAAGGGCCAGACGTTGTTCACCTTCCATACACCTCTGAGTTTGAAGCCGTTTGCCAGCAACTAAATCCGGCGGCCACAACCGAAGATAAGCATCGATATTGGGAGGAACTGCTTGTCTTGGAAGGGAGCGTCTCAGCCAACGCGAGTGTCGTTGCCCAAATTGCTCCTGTCATCACCTCTCCGCCCAAGCCAACGGTTGTGCCGGCGGGATCACCCGCGCATCCAACTCACGCGGCTGGTGAATCCGGCCTGCTTTTCCCTATTCACGACCCCATTTCGGATCTTCAGCCATGGTCAGGTCGCCAAGAACCGGACCTGCCGCCTGAACAAGCAGAGCGTCGGCAGCGGATGTTGGCGGACATCGCCAACTCATATTTGGCGACCCGCGAACAACGGATCGCTCACATTCTTCAACGGTTTCCAGAGACACGCGACAGCGACACGGCGCTGTGCATCAAGTATTGGAAGATGTTTCAAGCGAACGTACTCGAACGCTGGGCGCCGCTCGAACTGGAGGTGCTATTTGAACTCGACCGGATCGAGACGATTGGTCGCATGCGGCGCATGATTCAGAACGAGTTGCGACTCTTCCGGGGCATGGAGGAAACAAGACGCTCGCGAGAAGCGATGCAGACGGAGATTTACGAGTACCTTGCCGCCCACCGCGATTCTCTCCCAGAAGTGCGGTTCTACCTGGATGAAACCGGCAATGAAGGCCACAAAGCCTATACGGGGATCGCCGGTGTGTGCGTAATCAACTGGAAGCAGTTTGAAAAGCATCACGCCGCGTTGGAGCAGTGGCGTTCCAGGCAGGGCACGCCCGATACGATCCACTTTTCCGACACGGGTGCAGGCCAGATTGATCTGGCGGTGTCTCTTCTTCAACAACTCCATTCTCGGCGCGCTGGCGTTCTATTCCTTGGCTATTCGCTGGCCTCTCGTGGCCGCACACACGAAGATCTATTCTCGCTATTCATTCACCTTGTCGTGGATTCGCTGAAGCACCTACGCGAGTGCAACTGCTTGACGGAGAACCGTAGCGTTCGCGTCATTAAGGAAGCTGATCCAGGTTTTGACGCCCTCTACCTCCGCAAGATGACGAAGCAACTTAGCGAGGTAGTCGCACTAGAGTTTCCGGGCACGTTGACGATCCAGCCGGTGGAGGCAGTCACGAAGGGACGCACCGTACTACTGGAATGCGCAGACTTGATCGCAGGCGGGATGCAGCGTCGCGCGCTAGGCAAGGGGCGCAACCCCAAGGACCGGCTCGCCGAGGCCGTCATCAATGTGACCGGCTTTGAAGACAGCGCGGATACAGGTGCGCTCTTCCAGTATTACGCGGGAAAGAGCTAATTGACCGGTTGTTTCAACGCCCAATGCCCTCAAGAAAAATCCCCAGAATTTTCTTGTAGAAAATGGGCCACGACTTGTGGTAGGACGGGATCAGAGTTGAGGCGGCAGACTTCAGGCTGCAGGCCCATCCGCCCTGGCGACGGCACCGCCTACTGACCACGAGCAATCCCACGCTCATGGATCAAGCAGGCCCAGAGTTCTGTCACGGTGCGGCGACAAAACTCTCCGACGCCCGCCGTGGCGGTAACGCGTTGCGGCCCCACGCTTTGGCGCATCGGGCCCGAACCTAACTCCCTGGAAACCGCAATTATGTCGCCAAAAATGCAGTTCTCAACCAAGCGCCCAACCGGCGGCAATCGAGTCGCGCAGAACTCCCTCCGCCCTTAACCCCGAACCCGAAACCACTCCAGCCTCCGGCCTCCAGCTCGCCACGGCGAGTCGCCTGCGGAGACCTACAGCCTTCCCCGTCCGTTCTTTGATAACTCGACCCCAGGCCATCACGCGCTGCAAACCGCGCGGCGCAAGTTCCACGCTCCGCCGGGAAAGCAGAGGAATATGTCGCTTCCAGCGAACGTTCCATCGCGTCAGTCGCCAGAAGGGAACGCCTTGCCCCGCAAGCCTTTAGCCGCCGTTGGTCAACATGCCTGTCGCGCGCTGCCCGACACAATCTTCCGTCGCCGCGCTGCAGCGCAACCCACGATCGCAACGCAAGTTGCCGCGACCCACCACGACGCAACGTTGCAGGAAATCGACTTCTGACGCCCGCGCGCGTGTTCGCGTTCGCTCGGCCGATAAGGATTGCCTAGCTAGCTCTCGTCAGACGCGCGAAGCCATTTGCTGATCGTCGGCTCATACGCGCAGACGTCCGTCGGCTTGAAGTAGAGGCCGATCTCGCGCTCCGCCGCCTCGGGCCCGTCGGAACCGTGGACGAGATTCATCTGCCGGCTCGAGCTGAAGTCGCCGCGAATCGTGCCCGGCACGGCCTTCAAGCCGCTCGTGGCGCCGAGCATCTCGCGGACGACGCGAATCGCCTCGAGCCCTTCCAGCACCGCCGCGACGACCGGCCCGCTGGTGACAAACGCTTCGAGCGTCGGATACCAGCTTTTCTCAACGTGCTCGGCATAGTGCTGCCTCGCCAGCTCGGGCGTGATTCGCAGCATGCGCATCGCGACGACGTTGAGCCCCTTGTCCTCGAACCGTTTGAGAATGCGCCCCACCAGGCGGCGTTGCACGCAGTCGGGCTTGAACAGGATAAATGTGCGTTCCATGTCGGCCAGGCGTCCGTTTCCAGATTCCTTTTCGCCGCGACCCACGAGCCGCGGCTTCCTCACGAGAACGCCGATTCTACGCCATTGCCCGCACCCCCTCAACCGCCCACTGGCCGCAATGTGCGCAAGCCGTTACGCTGCACCGCCATGCCCATTCTCGGCGCCCACCAATCGATCGCCGGCGGCTACTACAAAGCCGCCGAAATCGCCCACCGCACGGGTTGCGACTGCGTGCAGGTGTTCACCAAGAACAACAACCAGTGGCGCGCTAAGCCGATCACGCCGGAAGAGGCCCAGCGGTTTCGCGACGCCCTCGTCGCATGCAAGGTTTCGCATCCGATTTCGCATGATTCGTACCTCATTAATCTCGCCAGCCCGGACGATGAACTGTGGAAAAAGTCGATTGACGCGTTCGTCGTGGAACTGCAGCGGGCCGAGCAGCTTGGCATCCCGTATGTTGTCACGCACCCGGGCAGCTACACGACCAGCACCGAGGCCCGGGGGTTGAAGCGGATCATCCGCGCTCTCAACGAGGTGCACCGTCAGACGAAGGGCGTCTCGGCCAAGTGCCTGCTCGAGAATACAGCCGGCCAGGGTTCCAACCTGGGCTGGCGATTCGAGCACCTGGCGACCATCCTGGCCGGCGTGCGCGACCCCGAGCGACTCGGCGGCGTGTGCATCGATACGTGCCACCTGTTTGCCGCAGGTTACGCCATTTCGACCGAGAAGGAATTCAAGGCGACGCTTCGCGAGCTCGACAAGGTGGTCGGCCTCCCTCACGTGAAAGCGTTCCACCTCAACGACAGCAAGGCGAAGTTCGGCTCGCGCGTCGACCGCCACGCGGGCATCGGTCGCGGCGAGATCGGGCTCGAAGCCTTTCGCCTCCTGATGAACGATCGCCGCTTTCGCCGCACGCCGATGTATCTCGAAACGCCCAAGGGCCTCGAAGGCGGGCGCGATCTCGACGAGATCAACCTCGAAGTCCTGCGGGGGCTGATCCAATGAATGTGACGCGCCAACGATGCGCTGACCGTCGGTCACGACCCGGGGATTTCGCGCCCGTGCGGATCGACGTCCGTGGCGTCGAGCTTGTGCTCCAGCTCGTTGCGCAACTCCGGACCGATGAAGTGCTCCACGCGATGCGCCGGCTCGTGCACGTGGTCGAGCGGCAGGCCCAGGTATTGCACGAGGTAGTTCTCCCACAGCCGGTGCGAGCGCACCATTTGCTTCGCTTCCTCGCGGCCGCGCTCGGTGAGCTGCAAATCGTCGCCGGTCGCGGCGATGCGCCCGTCCCGCAACAGCCCGCGCAGTCCCCACCGCGCCAGGACCCCGCCGCCCACGGCGCGTTGCGCCTCGCCCATCGCCAACGGCCGCGGCGACCGCAGTTCTTCCACGCGGTAGAGCATCGCCAACAGGTCCTCGCGGGTCACCCGGAGCGTCGTCTGCACGTTTCGCAAGGCCGTGCTGAGCAGCCCGTAGCGCGGCGAGAACAGTACGGCAAGCCCGTACAATCCTGCCGCGGCGACGGTCATGATCCCTGCGTAGTTCGTATCGATCCACACGCCCAGCACGTACCCCAGGACCGCGGCGAGCACGGCAACGCCCACGGCGACGAACACCATGGGACCCAGTCGATCGACGAGCAAGTGGGCCGTCGCCGCCGGAATGATCAGCATCCCCACGACTAGGATGGCGCCCACCGCCTCGAACGACGCCACCGCCGTGATCGCCACGAGCGCCATCAGCAGGTAGTGCATCACGCCGGCGGAGTAGCCCATGGTCGTCGCAAGCGCCGGATCAAACGAACTGATCTTGAGCTCCTTCCACAGCACGGTGACGACGACGGCGTTCAACAGCAGCGCGGCTCCCGTACTCGCCAAAGCGCCGGGAATCTGTACGCCCAAAACATCCACGGTGAAAAGAGGGGCATACTCGATCGCGCCTTCGTAAACGCAATTGACGTCGAAGTGCACCCCCTGCACTTTCTTCTGGATGAGCACGACGCCCAACGCGAACAACGACGTGAACACGACGCCCATGCTCGCGTCGCTGGGAACTCGGGCGTATTGATGCAGCGTTTGGATGAGAAATGTCGTCAGCAGCCCTGCCACAGCGGCGCCGAGCATCAATGGTCCGATGCTGTACGACCCGGAAAGGATGAACGCGATCGCCAGCCCGGGCAGCACCGCGTGCGACAACGCGTCGCCCATGAGACTCATCCGCCGCAGGACGAGGAAACACCCCACGATGGCGCAGGCGCTGTTGGTCGCCGCCGCCGTCAACACGATCCAGCCGCCGGCGGGCGTCCAAAGTTCGGCAACAAAAGCCAATGGCACGTGCGCCTCGGCGGTCATGGCGCGACCTCCTGCGTCACTTCGTGCGGCGACGCCGGCATTTCGCTGACCGTCTGCGGCAATCGCCCCTCGCGCGCCAGCCGTTCTTCGAGCTTGACGAGCAGCCCTGCTGGCAGCAGGTGTTCGACTTCGTCGGCCGAGCGGTCGACATGGTCGGCCGCTGAGCCGGCGAACTCCATCATGTACATTTCCCACATGCGGTGCGTCTTGGTCGCTTCCGCGGCGCGGCGCAGCCCAAGCGGCGTCAACTTCACGTTGCCGTTGGTGCGTTCCAGCAGCCCGCCCCGCTCGCCGCGGTCGACGAGCCACCGCAACATCCATGGCCGCCAGTGGCGATGCTCCGCCAATTGAGTGAACGGAATGCTGGCCATGCGCGGCAGCGACGGTTCGTTCAGTTCGTACAGAGAACGCAATAAGTGGTCACGGGCCACCCGGAACCTCAACCGCGTTTCGCTCCAGAGAATGGAGATGACGCCGTGTTCAGGCGCTAGCAACAACGACGCCAAGAACAACGCGGCGCCCGTGAGCACGATGGTCGGTCCCGCGGGCAAGTCGCTAGCGATGCGAATGCCGACGGCCCCCGTCGCGACGCCGATCACGCCGGCAAGAATCAACAGGCTATGCAATCGATGCGTCCACAGACGCGCCGTGGCGGCAGGCAAGATGATCATCGCCGCCATGAGAATCACGCCAACGATCGGCAGGCCCACGATCGTGACGATGGCCACGGCCGCCATCATGACGAGATCGAGCGCCAGCGTCGGCCAACCCTGCGAACGGGCAAAGTCGGCGTCGAACGCAACAAGCTTGAATTCTTTGAACAACAGCGCCACCAGTGCCAACACTGCCGCCGCGACCGCCGCCAGCAGCAGCAAATCGCTGTCGACCATATTGCCAGGCTCGCCGAATATGTAGGAGTTTAGCCCGGCGCTGTACCCGCCCGACTTCGACCGCGTGACCATCGACAGTAGAACGACGCCCAACCCGAAGAATGCGCTGAGCATGATGCCGATCGCCGCATCTTCCTTGGTGCGCGTCCAGCGCGTCACCAGCGTCATCAACCCGATGGCCAGCAAGCCGCTGGCGAGGGCTCCCAGCGACAGCCACGCCAGATTGCGAGAGCCGGTGATGATGAACGCCAGGCACACGCCAGGCAGCGACGCATGGGCGAGCATGTCGCCCACGAGCGACCGCCGCCGCAGCACAGCGAAGCTCCCGGCCACGCCGGCCGCCCCGCCCAATAGCGCCGATCCAATCGTCACCTTGTCGACGATCGACAGCCCGGTCATCGCACGACCTCGCGATTCCGCATCGCCTCGGCGGCTTCCTCCAGCAGCGTCAGCCGGCCGCCGTAGGTTTTCTGCAGGTTCTCGTTGGTGAAGGTTTCGTCCGCCGGCCCACACGCCACCAGCCGCATGTTGAGCAGGATGACGTAGTCAAAGTATTCGCGTACGGTCTGCAGGTCGTGATGCACGACGAAGACGGTCTTGCCCGCCGAGCGAAGCGCCTGTAGGAGTGTGACAATGGCCTGCTCGGTGGCCGCGTCGACGCCGGAGAACGGTTCGTCGAGAAAGTACACCTTGGCTTCCTCGGCCAACGCCCGCGCCAGGAAAACGCGCTGCTGCTGTCCGCCGGAGAGTTGGCGAATCTGCCGTTTGGCGAACGCCCGCATGCCAACCTGCTCGAGGCAGGCATCGGCGGTTTCGCGCTCCTTGCGTCCCGGCCGGCGGCACCAGCCAAGGCGACCGTACGTGCCCATGAGCACGACGTCGCGGACGGTGACCGGGAAGTCCCAATCGACGCTTTCTCGTTGCGGCACGTAGCCGACAAGATGTCGCTGCTCGCGGTAGGGCTTGCCGTAGATTTCGACCTTGCCGCTGGCCAGCGGCACAAGCCCCAGCGCCGCCTTGATGAGCGTCGTCTTGCCCGCGCCGTTTGGCCCGACGATGCCGACGAGCTTCCCTTCGGGGACGGCGAGATCGACGTCCCACAGCACGGGTCGCCGGTGATAAGCGACCGTCATGTCGTGGATTTCCAGTGCGATGGTCGCCATGGTCGACGTTCTCACTCGCCGAGCGCCGCCACGATCGTGCGCACATTGTGACGGATCATGCCGGCGTAGGTCGCGTCGTCGGTCCCGGCCGGACCCAGGGCGTCGGCGTACAACTCGCCGCCGATCTTCAAGTCCCAACCGGCCGCGCGGCACGGCTCGACCAGGGCCTGGATCGTCTTCGGCGCCACGGCCGACTCCACGAACACCGCCGGAATCTTTCGCTCGATGATCATCTGCTGAATGTCCTCCTGACGATTCAGATCCTTCTCCTCGTCGGTGCTAATCCCCTTGAGCCCGTGCACTTCGACGTCGTACAGCTTGCCGAAGTAGCCAAACGCGTCGTGAGCGGTGATCAAGACCCGTCGCTCCTTGGGGATCTTGGCGAGCGCTTCACGATTGGAGACGTCGAGCTCAGCCAGCTCGGCCTGATACGCTTCGGCGTTTGCGCGATAGTCGTCGGCGTGCGTCGGGTCGAACGCCGCGAGCATCGCGGCCACGTCGGCAACGCAGTCCGCCCAGATCAGCGGGTCGTGCCACACGTGGGGATCGTAGAGCCCTTCGAATTCCGGCGGCTCGCGGAGCCGCGGATCCTTGCGCGTCTGCAGGCCTTCGGTCACGGCGAACGTCGCCTTGTCGCGAGCCATTCGCACGAACAGGTCCGACATTCGCCCTTCGAGGTGCAGCCCATTGTAGAAGATCGCATCGGCCGCCGTGAGCTTGCTGACGTCGGAGGCAATCGGACTGTAGAGGTGGGGATCGACGCCCGGCCCCATCAGCGCGTCGACCGCGACATGCTCGCCGCCAACGCGTGCGACCATTTCAGCCACCTGTCCCGTTGTGCACACGACGCGGATGGGATACTCACCGTCAAACGCATGACCGGCGCCGCCGGACAACTCGTGCGAGTGCTGAGCCGGTTGCAAGCAACCAACGAGGGCGAGACAGACCAAGGCGAACGAGCTAGTGATCCAACGCATCGTGATACTCATCCTAAGGATTTCCTGCGACCCGCTTAATTGTAGCATTGGCTACAATCTGCGGCCAGTCTAATCCCGCGAATTCCCGAGGTCAAGGTCGCGCCGGCTGTCGCCGTTACAGTCGGATCGAGAGGCCTACGCCCGTAAACAGGTCGACCGCGGCTTCGTTGAGGCCGACGCCGGCCCGCGCGTCGAGCTGCACGTTGTCGGTTACCAGGAAGGTAAGCCCGCCGTCGAAGTAGTTCTCGTTGTGGTTCGAGTCAGCTCCGTCGGGCGCCAGGCAGAACCACTCGGTGTACCCGCCCCACCGGTCGGCAAGCGAGTAGTTAATCGTCCACGACTGCGAGAATTCGGTGTACGGCTCGCCGGTCTCGTCGTCGAGGCGGCGGTTGGCTTGCGTCTGTCCGCCCATGGCGATGAAGTCGGTGACATCCCATCCGTAGAGCCAGTTGACTCCCGGAAGCGTCTCGCCGGCGGTGTGGTCTCTCGACCCGCTGGGCACGAACATCTGCGGCATAATGGCCATCTCGGGCAAGATGCCTTCCTGGCCGGTGAGCGCGAATTTCATGCCGAGGTACAGGTCGTTGCTCCCGGTAAACGTCGCGCGCCCTTCGCCGAATGTGTGCGTCGTCCCCTCGATCCACGTGTAGCCGACGCGCAGCTCGAACCACTCGGCCAGCATGCCGACGCGCATCAGGAGTTCAGGGAACGTATGTTCGCGAAAGCTGCTCCCGCCGTCGTCGTCGAAGAAGTAGGTGTATCCGCTCTCGATCTGGACGACGCCGCGGCCGACGGTGACCGACGACTCGGTGAAGTCGGGCCGGTCGGTGATGAGCGGCTGGTCGAGGTTGGGTCCGCCGTCGCCGCCGTCGCCGTAGCTCCACTTCAGCAGCGTGCCCGCGTCGGCCAGCGCGGGGCGGCACTCGGCCAGCGCGTTGCCGACCAGCGCAGCGAGCAGCACCAGCGGCCGCGTCCAGCGCCGGCGCCCGGCGGCGGAAGTCCATCGAGTCGACATCTTCGATCCCTCCTGAGGGGCGACTGTGCGAGCGATCCTGGCCGCACGAGGCGAACTGCCGCCGGGCGCCCCTTTGTGTTACGCTGGACGCCGTCGCAACGGGAGCAAGCGAACCGTCCCGAGGTCTTTCATCGGCGAGATTGTAGCGTCGGCTACATACAATCCCACCAGGCCGCTGGGCGTCGTGCGGCTCGCTTGCCCGGGAGCGCTCCTCAAACTTCGCCGCGTTGTTAGCCTATGCCCAAGCCGCAAAGTTTCGCCGACCGGCACCGTCGCATCCGCAGCGACCACGCCTCCGAGACGGCCGAGGACTACGTCGAGGCCATCGAGCAGGTGCAGCGAGAACACGGGAAGTGCCGCATTGTGGATCTGGCCCGCCGGTTCGACGTGAGCCATGTGACCGTCACCAAGGTGGTGGCCCGGCTGAAGCGCGAGGGGCTGGTGACCAGCGAGCGTTACGGTCCGCTGGAACTGACCGACGCCGGCCGGCAACTCGCGGCCAAGAGCCGGCGCCAGCATCAAATCGTGTACGACTTCCTGCGGGCAATCGGCGTCAGCGAGGACACGGCGGCGATCGACGCCGAGGGGATCGAGCACCACGTCAGCCGGCAGACGCTGGAATGTTTCCGGCGGCTGACGGAGGAGTTGGGGAAGACGAGGGGTTAGTGGCTTGGGGCCCCGCATTCCGCCAGGCCGCCAAGCGATCGGTAACTTTCGAGAACATCCGATCGCTGAAAACTGGTGGGCGGTGGACAGTATTTTGGGTCGCGTTAAGCGTCGGATGCGGCGTTTCTCGGGGTTTGTTCACAGAACGAATTGTCCCAATTGGCCGTCTATTGGCCCGTATTGTCCTCATAGTGGCCGGTGTTGACCGCTTAACGGCTTGTTTCGGGCGCCGCTGGGACTGGCGAGCGCGGAGCGCAACGCTAGTCGATGCAGCGGGTGAAGCTGCGGGCAGAGTGGGGTGGGTTTTCAAAGAACGGCGGTGGCGAGGGGCTAGGGGTTAGGGGCGAGGGCTTTGAGAAGTTTTCTGGCTTCTCGTCCCTCGATCCTCGTCTCTTGCCCCTTCCCTTTACCACAGGTCGTGGCCCATTTTCAACGAAGAAATTTGGGCATTTTTTGTCGGTCCTGCGGCCGCGGGGGAGAAGGCGGAGGGACCGCTGATCTTCGCTCATGATCGCTGATCGGGTGAGCGAGGATGAGCGGCTATTAGCGTTCCTGGTCCGGGGCTCGGGCGAAGTTCGGGAACGGATTTGGCGCTGACGCTGAACGAACTGGAGGCGCAGTGGACCCTGGCCGGGGAGACGGAGGTGGGAACGCGACATGGGCGTTTGAGAACGGATGTGCGATTTCCCGGCATGGGATTGCTGAACAAGCGACAGATGATGCGCAGGACCGGAGATCTCCACATCCTGGAGAATTGCCCTCATTTTCGCTCCGCCTTCGCAGTCTCCACGGCGTTTGACGAGCCCCGAGAGGCGGTTTGCAACGCGGGCGGGGCGGTCCGCTGAAAGTTGGAGTGCTCCGTTGACTTGAGTTCGTCGACGTCTCATTCGGCGGAACTCAGCCAAGCGCCGACGCGCAATGCAACTCCTGAGATGTGATTGTCTCCCTTTCCGCTAATTGCGTTATTCGACCGGAATGGATACCGTAAATTCATCCATTGTCGTACGACTCCTCGCTCCACGAATCATCTGGGATACGATCGGGCTCCCTGCACATTCTCACCATTGGCACCACGCTGCAGTCGCCGTCGCGCGGTACGGTGAATGCGACTGCAGCGCCACTACCATGTTACGACACTCATTCTTTTTGCACATATCTTTGCTTCTGCTCGTCACAGGTTGTGACGACAATTCACAAGGCGGCCGGAACGCGACGCCCTCTGGCGAAAGCGTTCCAGGAAATGATCCTCTCGCGCCGCCCGAAGTCGTCAATCGAATAGGCGGTGATCTGCAAAGCGAGCCCAAGAGCCACGTCGTCTTCATCCACGGCCTCGATGGCGACTATCTAACCACCTGGCAGCGGAGCAGCGAATCCAACCTGTTCTGGCCACAATGGGTCAGCGACGATTTTCCGAACGCGGCAGTGTGGTCGGTCAATTACGACGCAAGTAGCAGCAAATGGCTGGGCAACGCCATGCCGATTGAAGATCAGGCAAAGTCGCTCCTTGAAGAACTGCGCGTGCGAGGAATTGGCAGTAAGCCCACCATCTTTGTCGCGCATAGCCTCGGCGGTTTGGTTGTCAAGCAAATGTTGCGAGACGCGTTGACTTTGGACAACGACCAATGGGAGCGAATCGCTGCCAACACGACAGGCGTCGTATTCCTGGCAACGCCCCACACGGGGTCCGGACCCGCCGCCTTTTTGAAGGCGGCTGGACTTCTCTTTCGCCCAAGTGCGCCAGTGGACCAATTGCAGCGCAATGCGCCGACGTTACGGGATCTCAATACTTGGTATCGCAATACAATTCCAGATAACGACATAGAGACTCTTGTGTTTTACGAGAATATTCCTATGCGCGGCGCGGGCTTAATCGTCAGCGAGAGCGACTCCGACCCAGGTATCAATGACGTCACGCCAATAAGAATCCAAGCCAGTCATGTGACTATTTGCAAGCCAGCCGCTCGATCGGATCTGTTGTATCGATCGGTCAAGGATTTTCTAACGCGTCGTCTCTCGCCCGTCGAACCGGAGCGAGGGGCGATTGACGCGCTGACAGTTAGACGCGTTCATACGTTGCCCATTTACTATGTCTCCACCGATATAAATATTGCGCTACTTCATCCAACGGAACTTGAAGCCTTGAAGAAACTTCGCGGCTTAGATCGACGTGACCAAGAGGTAGTTTTTTATAAGAACACCATCGCCGACGAGACGGAATACTTAAAGGAGTTGGTTGGCCCGGTGCACCTCGTCAATCCCTCCGGCGGCCAGACCATTGAAGCATGGTGCGCCGCGTCCACGCCCGACTTCGAAGTGACGGAACGCGATGACGCAATTTCGATCAGTTCCGCGATGCGATGGGACTTAGGCGTGAGCGAAGGCGCCGCGAAGCTCGTTGTGAAGCCGGCGGAGTCAGAACTGTATTCGATGCACTTTGTCGTCCGCGGCGGGATCGATCCGTTCACGTACGACGAAAGCAACTATGGCGAAGAGGAGGAGGAAGAGGAGGAGGACTACATGTCGACGGCGTATCGTCTCGTCCTTCCTGACTCGCTGGAAAGCGTACCGCGGATTCTCCGTGAACAAGAGTCGATGGACCTGAGGTCCGTGAGGAAAGTCAGCTGCCATGAGCACTTTTGGCGCGGCGGAGGCATTCAGGACTTTATCGCCGCAATGGATGCGACGGGCGTGCAAAAAGCCATTTTTGTGCCGACGGGTCGGTCGCCGGACAATGAAGGCTACAAAGAAAACATGCTAGATCTTCTTCAAATTCAAAAACAATCAGATCGCATCGTCGCTTTCGCAACCGTTGACACTCGCGACCCAGATGCTCCGAACGTTTTGAGGGCAGCGCTGCGCGACGGCGCGCGGGGGCTTAAGCTTATTAGCGGGCACCCAGCTTACTACGGGGATCGACTAAATAGCGAGGTTTTCGTGAGGCTTCTCACCGAATGCGAGGAGTCGTCGATTCCAGTGCTGATTCATGTAAATCTAAGCGGTGAATATCCCGAAATGGCGGACGATTTTGAGGAGTTGGTTCGCCGGTTTCCCCGAGTGACTATTATTCTCGCGCATTACGGCAAGTTGATTGGGGCGCTCAATCGATTGGAACATTTGCTCGAGCGTTATCCCAATCTGTACTTTGACATGAGCATGGGCGGAAATGTTGCGTCGTACCTAGCGGATATCCATGTAAGACAGAAGGAAATCAGGGACTTTGTGATACAACATCATGGCAGAGCGCTTTGGGGCACTGATATAATTGTGTCGAAGGGGAAGTCGAGACAGTTCTTTGAAGAACGCATGAGGTCCGATTTCTATCTTCTAACAAGAGAAGTTTATGTCTCCTCATTTTTCAGCAGTAAGTTGCCGTTGCACGGGTTGAATCTGCCTCCCAACGTCATCGACGCGATAATGTGGCAGAATCCACATAGAATTTTGCAGGGTGCAGTGACTCAGTGAGTTGTGCACGATAATCCGACGGCGGGGGCATGCCCTTGTCCGCGTGAACATGTCCGACGAGCAATTCCCATGCCCACGGCGGCGGACCTCCGAGGGCATGCCACCCGATGCCGGACTTGCGCGCCGAGCAGCAATCGCCTCGCGACCCAGTCGTCCTTTTCCCAGCCGTGGCTCACGCCGGCTAAAGTCTTTGTCGGGGACGTTGAGCCGTAAGCCAGTGCTTGCGGGGCAAGAACCAGCGCCGAAGAGCGCCCAAGAATCCAATGACGGGAACCGTCAGGAGCTCTCGTCGCGGGGTCCGAGAATCTCGACGTCGACCGTTTGATCTTCGGGCATCAATTGCACGACCTTCACGCTGTACGTCGCGTTGCGATAGACGAATTCATGTTCTTGGCGAGTTTGGAGGTACGCCTCAATCGGCGCTCGATTTGGCGCCTCAATGAGGATTCGCGCCGTCGCTTGATCGGGGTCCGTGTTAGGCGCGTAGACTTCCAACGCTTGGATCGAAACGTTTTCTCCCAGGATTCGCGTCACCTCGTTGACGCGAAGGCGAATCGATTCGGCGGGCTGCTCGTTCAGTTGAGCCCGCAGGCTCCTGGCGAAAGAGGTGGGACTGACTGCGATGATCAGCCATTGGTAGGACGGAACAAAAAAGGACGCAATGACCGTCGACAACACGCCCGCGGAGACCGTCGCAATGTAGCCCGGCGTGCCGCGAAGCATTCTCCGGAATAGTGGCATGGCGAGAAACACCTGTGGTGCGTGGGCGTCATTGCCGCAATCGGCTATGCGCATTGTGCAAAACGAGATTAGCGTCAACAATTGGCCAATTCAAGTTCCAGCCGCCTTGCCTGCGGTTTCTTTCGTTTGTACTGGCGACGAAACCGATTGACCCGAGGCGGCAAGATGGGTCGTCGGTCTTCCGATGACCCATCACGTGTGGAGTCGCATCGGAGTGCGTAGGAGGACGGTCGGCGGGCGCCATGCTCTCGTCCTCGTGAGCATGTGCTGAGAGCCTTCGCCATCGCCCATGCCTACGTCGGTCGCCGCGTCGACTCACCGGGGCGAGCGGACCTCCGAGGGCGTGCCACACGACGAATCTTGCTTTGGTCGCCCTGAACGTCGCCGTCGTTCGGGGTACGGCAGGCAAGATTCTTCGGCGGACCTCAGAATGACATACGCGGCGGGCGGCTTGGCCGGTCAACATGCCCACGAGGACGAGGGCATGCCACACTGAGCGCTGGGCGGCGCCAGCCGTGGCGCCTGGCAGAGACGAGACGGAGGGTCCGTTGATTGTCGCTGCTCACGATCAGACTTTCCGGCCCCGACGTTACTCGCATGGCTTGCCGCTTGGCGGGCGTTTTTTTGTGAAAAATCCCCACATCCCAACCTAGACTTGCAGTGTCCCAGCACACGCCCCCAACCTCGACGACGGCCATGCCAGGAGTCGCCCGATGATCCGCTCAGCGCTCAGACTCGTTCCGCTTAATGTTGCACTCGCCATCACGGCGTCCCTGGCCGCGCGCGCCGTCGAGCCTGCCGCCACAGCTCCCCAAGACCCCTCTCCAATCATCGCCATCGACGTCCTGCTCGAGCCCAGCGCCGAGATGGCGCGCTTCGCCGAAGCCGCCAACAAGGGGGTGCGCAGAGCCTATCCCGCGGGGTTTACCCTCGGCGTCCATCAGGCGCCGCACGTCTCCCTCGTCCAAGGCTATGTCCGCGCCAGCGACTTGCCCCAGCTTGAGGCCAAGCTCGCCGCCTTGCTTGCCGCCGACAACCCGCTGATCATTCAACTTACGGCCCTCGGCTATGAACACAGCCGATGGGAAGGTCTCGCCCTGATGGCCATCGCCATCGAGCGCTCCGACCCGTTGAGCCGCGTGCAGGCCAAGATCGCCGAAGCCGTCGAACCCTTCTCCGTCCCCACGGGGTCGGCCGACGCCTTCGCGGTCAATCGCGAGCTCCCCACGATCGACGAGAGCACTGTGGACTCTGTGAAGAACTTCATGCCTCGCGCCTCTGGCAAGAGTTACAAGCCACACATCACCATTGGCCTGGCCCAAGAGTCCATCGCCAAAGACATCGAGGCGATCCGTTTCCCGCACCGCACCTTCCGATCCGCCGCCGTGGCGATCTACCAACTCGGCAATTTCGGCGCCGCCCAGAAAAAACTCTGGACCTGGAAGCCCGGGTCCCCGACACCGTAAAAGGCGAACCGGGGGTCGATGCTGCGCTCGACCCCCGGCGAACGGCTGGGATTCCGCTGGGATCGGGCGGCGGGTGGCATGCTCTCGTCCGCGTGAGCTTGGTCTGAAGTCGATCGCCATCGCCCATGCCCACGTCGGCGGACCTCCGAGGGCATGCCACCCCCCCGCCGGTTGCCGGGGCTTGGTTTGTTAACATGCCCACGAAGACGAGGGCATGCCACACGGATGCGGATGTGCGGGTAGGACGACGGGGCCGAGGGTAGGCGTCAGACCTCAGAGGGGCGCCGGTTTGATGGGTGGCCGGCAGACCGGTTACCAATCCAACACGGATTCTGGCCGAGCAGGATGAGGTCGAGTCGCGGCGGCTCGCGCGGGCGCCCTTACGGTTCGCCGTCGTCCAGATCGCGAAACCCGCCCGCCAAATGCGCGACCATGGCCGCGACGCTCGCGGAAAGCAACGTGCCGCCAAAGGCGATGAGCCCTGCGTGCTCGTCTCGGTAATCGAGCTCCAGCAGGATGCCAAACGTCAGCATGCCGGTTCCGGCGCCAATCCCTACGATCATGGCCAGCGTGATCATCACTCTGACAGGGATTCCCATGGTATTTCAACTCCCACGTGGACAAGGTGACGACGGGGCCGCTCGCCTACCACGACTTCGTCGCCGTCCGACGAATCTTGCTTGAGTTTCGGATACTTGTCGATCGTGCTCCCCCAAGCCCGCTTGGCTTCGTCGCCACGTTCGGTTGGACGGCGGGCGACTTGGCCGGTCAACATGCCCACGAGGACGAGGGCATGTCACACGGATGTGGACATGCGAGGCGGACGGCGGTGCGGGCCTAAATTGATCCCCATTCCCACGTCGGCGGACCTCCGAGGGCATCGTGCCGGTCGAGATTCCTCGGAGGCCCTCGGAATGACACGAGGGGGCGGCGGGCAAACGGGATCACCAGCCGCCGACGCAAGGCCTTGTCTTCGGACCATGAAGCCCTATAATTCATGTCGAGAATAGGACCGGCGGCGTTCGTGAAGCTTTCACGGACGGCAGCGCTGGATCTGAAGCTAAGTTTTCGGATGACTACATAAAGAGCAACTCGGCCGGGCCGGGGGGCTCGGTTACGAGTAAGCCGATGTGGCGGAGCGCTTTTGGGCGTTCCGCCATATCGGCTTTTTTTGTGCGCTCTTGAATTGCGTTGCCGGCCCGGCGTGGAGCAATCGAAGAGCGCGACGGACCAACAGTTACGAAGACGTCGCGACGCCGCTGCATGGATGACCTCGCACGATTGGATAGGACGTCATGATGGAGCAACACGATCGTCGCGGGGTCATCCGCAGCGGCCGAAGGTCTTGCCTCGCTGGCACGATGCCCATCCTCAATGACGAAAGCGGTTCATGAAGAAACTTTGGACGGCGTTTGTTTGGCTGGCGATTCTTGTCGTCGGCGTCGGCTTCTATCGGGGCTGGTTCAGCTTGTCGAGTCCGCCCGCCGAGCTGGGCAGCGGCGAGGTGAACGTCAATCTCGCGACCGATCCGGGCAAGATCAAGCAAGACGCCCAGGCGGTGAAGGATCGGGCGACCGAGCTGACCGGCGGGGTTCCTGGCGATGGAAAGGCGGACCGTCCGGCGACGGACAACGTTGACGTCGAGTAGTCGTTCGAGAACGCCTAGGGCCCTGCGCGTCCCAGTGTCCCGCGTCGAGTTCGTCGTTGTTTCCTCCGAAAGGTGACCAAAATGACTTGGGATCAAATCAAAGGCGACTGGCAACAGTTGTGCGCCAAGCTCAAAGAGAAGTGGAATAAGTTGACCGACGAAGATCTCTGCGCCGTCGCCGGGAAGCGCGAGCGGCTGGTCGGAGTTTTGCAGCAACGCTATGACTTTGACAAAGTGCGCGCGGAGTTCGAACTCGAACGGTTTACGCGCCGCCTGTCATCGTGACCGCGATGTCTCACCGACGAAGGACAAATCGGATCCAGCGGTCTCGTCCTTCCTGGCATCAGGCGGTTGATGACGCGGCGCAACTCCAGGTTTGCTCACCATGCACGGCGGCGGAGAGGCATTGGACAGCGAAACGTTCTCGCCGGTTGAGGTACTTGATATGCCTAACGACGCGTCATGCGGCGTTCGCGAATTGCAGGGCATCGGGTGGCAGGTGCTGCTCGCCGATCCTTCGCAGTGGCGCACTTGCCGCAGCGAGCTCGACGCCCAATTCATCGCCAACGGTTTGCGGCTGGCCGCTGCCGTGAATCGCGGCGAGCAAAACGGCGCCGAGACTGCCGAGGAACTTGACGAAGCGGCGGCGACGCTGTTTCGCAATGTCGGCGACTGCCCAGCGGGGCGGACGATGAAAGGCACGGCCGACCGCGCCCGGGGCGCCGTGCACTAGGGACGCCGGCGAGGTGACCGCCGCCGTGGAACATTGTCTGTCTTGTCCGGTTAACGAATTTTTGCCATGCGGGAGGCGGGAGTGACGGCCATGATGCAAAATGCGAATGTTGGCGATCGGGTGCGGGTCAAGTGCCGCCGGGTGTCGCAGTCCGACGCCGCGAAGCGCCGCGTGCGCAAGACCCGCACGTTCGAGTTCACGGTCGGCAGCCGCGAGGTCGCGCCCGGGCTGAGCGCCGGCGTGGTTGAGATGGCGCCGGGCCAAAGCCGGCGAATGACGCTGCAGCCGGAGGACGCTTACGGGCCCGCGCACCCCTGGCTCGTCCGGGAGATTGCGCGGCGACGCGTCCCCAAGGACATGGAGCTCCGCGTGGGGAAATGGCTGACTCACGTCGAGCCCGTGTCCGGTCACCGGGAACGGGTGCGGATCATCGAGGTCAAGCGGTACTCGATTGTCGTCGACGCCAACCATCCTCTCGCGGGGAAGGTGGTCGAGCTGGACGTGATGCTCGTCTCCGTGGACTCGTCGTCCCATGCGAACAAAAGCAAACAGCAGTTCGAAATGGGCGGCGAAGGATGAAACGCGGTTATTTTTTCTTCACGTCGCGAAATTGCGGCGCTTCGGCGAGCGTGAGTACGACGATCTCCTCGCCGCGCGCGGTGCTGATGTCGTGATGAAAGCAGAGGACCTTGGAGCCGGTGACCTCCTCGATCAACGCCTCCATGACGGGGCGGGCCGTTTCGATCAACTGCGTGCGCACCTGCTTGAGGAGATCGCGGCCTTTTTCGACCGGCAGCGAGGCGACCAACTGCTGTTCTGCGGCGGTCAACACGCCTTGCAGCCGCACAACGAGGAGATCGTCGATCAAATGCGTGCGAATGTCCTTGGGCCCGCGGCCCATGTATTGTTGCTCGAAGCGTGCGATCACTTCGCACACGGCGGCTTCGATCTCTCCTTGCGTTTTCATGGCGATCTCGGCGCGGCGCATTGGCAAGCGACTGGTCGTTGGAGATTGGCCGCGGCCGCCAGTTGGGGGGCTCGGTCGAGGCTGGGCGGAGAGTTTAAGGGCGGGGAACGCCTCGTGGGGCGCTTGAGACCCCTTTTAGCGTACCAATTGTGACTGCCGGGCGGAATTCCTCTTGTGACTGCCCCTGCGCGGCGTAGGATGACCGTGTCGTGATCGTTGGCGTGCGAAGCTGCCGCCGAAGGAATCGCGGCGATGAAGTCGGACGACTAATTGAAGAGCAACCCGGTTCGCCGGGAGGCTCGTTGACGAGTAAACCGATGCGGTCGAGCGCTTGTTGGGCGCTCGACCGCATCGGTTTTTTTGTGCCCAGTTGCGGAAGTCCCATGGAAAGCAAGTTGCCTCACAAGGATCTATGAAGCTTACATCACTCCACGCTTTTTATATCGAGCAGTTGAAGGACCTCTACAGCGCCGAGCACCAGTTGTTGCGGGCGTTGCCGAAGATGGCGAAAGT
>JBIOVA010000205.1:0-47909 GCA_044867485.1 Lacipirellulaceae bacterium
CGACGCCCAAGGCATTCACCGATCTTAGGGGCCGGTTTTTGCACGGGTAAGGGTCGGTTTTTGCAGTCCGCGGCGGGACGCGCAACACCGCAGGGCGATCGTAGTCGCGGGAAAAAGTCGACTTCGCGGCGGCAAATTTGGAGTTTGTTTCGTTGAGGGCTGTGTCGGCGGTTCGTAGCATGTCTCTTGCACAGGCCGCGAGGCGCTCTCTTCGCACGGGACTTCTTGCAGGCGTCGTCTCCTGACTGACTTTCGCTGATGGCTCGCTCGCCTGAGGCGGCTGCCGTGGACGCGGCGGCAACGATTCTTGGGGGCGTGTTGGCGGGTCGCCGTGAGGCCGCGGGCGCGACCTGCTTGTCTTCGTTCCGCAGGGAGTGGGACTGACCACAACTACGGGGTTTCTCCATGAAGCGTGTTTTGGGATTCATCGCGCTTGTCGCATGTGCCGCCGGCGCGGCGGATCGGGCGCCGGGGCAGACAATTCAGCCAGGGTCTATCTCCGCACGGCTGCGGTTGATGGGGACGGTCACTAGCTCGTCGCAGGGCGGGCCGACGTTCGGGGTCCACTCGGGCGACCCGCGGTTTCTCTACGTCGGACAGCAGAACGGAGCAATCCGGATCTTCGACTTTAGCCAACCGACGCCGCTGCAAGCGACGAATTTTCTGAACATCGACGCGGCGTTGGGCGCGGGCATTCTGCTGGATGACACGAACATCGGCGAGCGCGGACTGCTGGGCGCCGCGTTTCATCCCGACTTCAACAACGCGGGCAACCCCGCGGGTTACCGGAAGTTCTACACGTTCACCAGCGAGAACGCCCCGCCGACGCCGCCCCCGCCGCGGGCGACGCTGCCGCCGAACTTCGCCCACCAGTCGGAGAATTTCACGCCGAACCACTACAGCGTCGTCCGCGAGTGGACCGCGAATCTGCCCGACGCTGGCGGGTTGACGACGATCAACCCCAGCGTCGCGTCGCGGATCGTCATGCAGATCGCCAAGCCGGGGCAGTTCCACAACGGCGGCGGCCTGGCGTTTGGACCCGACGGCTACCTCTACATCACCACGGGCGACGGCGGCGTACGGAACGACGGCGACGCCAGCGGCAGCACGACCGACGGTCACACGAATGTGAACAACCCCGATACGCCGGGCGGGTACGCGGGTCACGGCAACGCACAGGACCGGCGCAACGTGTACGGCAAGATTCTGCGCATCAAACCGACGCTCGACGAGGATACGAACACGATCGCCAATACGGTGAACGGCGGTTGGCGCGTGCCGAAGGACAATCCGTTTACCGCGGACGCGAACGCCGCATCGCCCGTCGCCGGCTGGCAGGCCAATTGGGTCGACGAGGTGTACGCCTACGGCTTCCGTAATCCGTTCCGGCTGAGCTTTGACACGGCGACGGGCGACCTGTACAGCGCCGACGTGGGGCAGGACCGCAACAGCTCCGCACGCGAGGAGGTCAATCGGATCGTCAGCGGCGGGAACTACGGCTGGATCATCCGCGCCGGCACGGGGCCGACGCAGTTCAACTACGCCACGCCGGCGGGCGTGACGCTCATCGACCCGATCGCCCAGTACCGCACGCTGGCCAACAACGCAGGGACGAATCCGGCCCAACCCGCGGGTTCGGGCGGCCTGGCGGCGATTGGCGGCTTCGTCTATCACGGCAACGCCGTGCCCGCGCTGGAGGGGACGTACGTGTTCGCCGATCTCAACCGCGGCGAAGGGAGCGGCGGCCGGCTGCTGTACACCGACGTGACCGGCGCTGGGCTGAACCCCGTGTTCGATCTGGCGATCACCGGATCGCCGCAGAAGCCCGCCGGCGTCTTCGTTCACGGCGTGGCCGAGGACGCGCGGGGGGACATTTACTACCTGTTCGGCAACGGGCAAGTGATGAAGCTCGTGCCGGAGCCGTCGAGCGCGGCGCTGGCGGCGGTTGCCGCCGTTGCATGCTTGCGACGACGGCGCGAGAGCTGACGCGACGGCTCCCAACTACCGGCTTCCAGATTGCCGCAGCGCGGTTCGCTTCGACGCCGACTCGCGCTGGGCGGCGCGGCGCTGTTCCTGCTGCTGCATTCGCTCGGCGTTGCGAACGGCTTGCTGTTCTTGGCGATCGACGATGGCCGTCACGCGGCTGGCGTTGACGAGGTACAGCTTCGGGTCGTCGATGATCCAGGGGGTCGACCAGCTACGGCCATTGTCCTGGTTGCAGACGTCGAAGAAGTAGGTGCGGAAGTTACGGGCCCGGTAGCCGTAGGGGTACTGCGAGGTGATGTAGTCGGCGGCTTCGAGGTCGTCGACGCCGGGGCTGGCATAGTAGTGGACCATGCCGTCGCCGGTGAACGACATGCCGAGCGTCCACCAACCGAACTCGGTGATCTCGCGGGCCGGAAAATCTTGGCCCATCGTGTTGCTGCGGACGGCGATGTAGGCGGTGCCGGCCTTGGTGGTTTTTGTTGCGCCTGCGCGGTAGTGGATCCACAGTCCGGGCCAGTAGGGCTCGACTTCCGTGGAGGTCGTCGAGTTGAAGAACCCCTGCGTGCGTTTACTGGCGACAGTCGACAGGCTGGCGCGGTAGCCGAAATGGGGTCCCGTGCGATTTTCCCACTGCTCGACCGGCGGCAGGAAAACGCGCACGGTGCAGCTCGGCCGTTCGCCGACGGGAATGTCGCCGCGAAGCCGCCCCAGGCAGTTGGCGATGAGGTCGTCCTGCATCACGGTGTTCGAGCGGCGGCCCGGGACGCCGGAGTTCACGGTCCGCAGCAGCAGGGACTTCTGGCTGCCGAACAGACCGTCCGGCGGTGTGGTGACAATTTCGATTTGGTCCGGCTGGCCGCGTTCGGGGCCCTCGTGCCAGCGGTTGTTCGACGACATGCCCATGGGGCTGCGGACGCGTTCGTCTTGCTCGCGCGAGCTCTTGGGATGCTGGTGGATGAACTTCCAACTGAGGTCTTCGAAGTCGTCGCCGGCGTAATCGATGCAAACGCCCGAACCGGGCACGAACGCGCTGCCGCCGGAAGGACGTCGGCTGGGCTGGGCTTGGGCGACGCCCGCGACGGCGACAAGGGCCGCGAGAGCGGCCAGGGGCGTTCCCCAACGAGCGGACGGTAAGCGGACGATCGAACTGGCCATGGGCGGATTCCATTCCAAACGGCAGGCCTAGACGGCCGTCGCGAGGCGACGACGTCCGGCACGTTACGGGTAGTCTTTACCGTTACTATCGGCATAGCCGGCCCTGGCTTTTACGTCGGCGAGGTGAATTCTCGCGCCGCTGGCGCCCCGAGACGGACGCGCTGTCAGGCCGAGGGCCTGTTCTGAGGTCCTCCGAAGGATCGGCCGAGGCGTCCGGCTGGTCAGCTTGCGGCTGGACCCCTCGGCGGACCTCGGGGTGACGAGACGGAACACGGACGCTCCGATGTCGCAACGAGTTGGGGCGCAAGGAGTTTGCTTGCCGTTGGGAATTCCTACCGATAAACTGTGATGCGTGGGCCGTGCGACGTGCGCAGCGGCGGCGCGTTCGACTGCTAGCGGTCGAGCGCGAGCGCTGGCGTCGCCGCGGGGCCCGCGCTCATCGCTCCGCCGGAACGGAGAGAGTCGGAACGTGTCGAAATCGGATGCTTTAACGCCGGTCGTCGACTTCGACGGCCCGACGGCGCCGCACTTGGCGCTGCCGGTCGCGCCGCCGTCGGTGCGATCGACGGCAGCGCCCGCTCCGCCGCCCTCAGCCGCAGCAGGCGCCGCGCGCAAGGCCGCTCGTGCTGCGTCTCCAGGAGATGACGACGTGAGCGACGCGTTGCCGGCGCTCGCCAGCGTGCAGGACTTCCTGCGGGAAGCGCCCGCGTGGCTGTTCAGCGGCATCATCCACATGCTGCTGATCATCATCCTGGGCCTGTTCTGGGTTGCCCAGCAGCAGAATTCCGAGTTCTTGCTCAGCCTCAGCGCGGTGGACGACGGCGGCGAGGATTTACAGACGGGCGAGGACGACGTGCCGTTCGACCTCGACGAGCCGCCGCTGACGCCGGGCGACGCACTGGAGCCGCTGCAACTGGCGGCCGACGAGCTGACGGAGGATTTCGCGGCGTCGCCGCCGGCGCCGATCGCGCCGCTGGGCGTAACAGTCGATCCCGACGCGTCGCCGATCGAGATGGCGCTCACCGGCCGCGAGGCGGGCATGAAGCAGTCGCTGCTGCGCGCCTACGGCGGGACGTCGTCCACGGAACGGGCTGTCACCGAGGCGCTGCGCTGGCTTGCGCGCAACCAACAATCGTCAGGCATGTGGAGCCTGTCGGGGAGCTACTCCGACGGGGCCCTACCGGATAATCCCGACGCCGCGACGGCGATGGCCCTCTTGGCGTTTCAAGGCGCCGGCTACACGCCCGAGCGCGACCACAACGACCCGTTCACGCCGGTGGTGAGCCGCGGCTGGACCGCGCTGCTCAAGCGGCAGGACAAGGACGGCAACTTTTTTCAAGAAGGCAGCAGCCACGGGCGGCTGTACACGCAGGCGTTGTGCACGATCGCGCTGTGCGAGCTGTACGGCATGACCACCGATTCGCGCTATCGCGACCCGGCCCAAAAGGCGCTCAACTATTGCCTGGCCGTTCAATCGCCCGAAGGCGGCTGGCGTTATCAGCCGGGCTATGACGGCGACACGTCGGTGACGGGCTGGTTCGTCATGGCGCTGCAGAGTGCGCGGATGGCCGGTCTCGACGTGCCCACCGAATCGCTGCGGCGCGTGGGCAAGTTTCTCGACACGGTCGCCCTCGAAGGGGGCGCCAAATACGGCTACACGCCGGGGCAGGGCAAGCGACTGAGCATGACGGCCGAAGGGCTGCTGTGCCGGCAGTACCTGGGCTGGCCGCGCACCGACGCCCGGCTGCGGCGCGGCATCGACGAGCTGCTCGCCCATGTGCCGGAAGACGTCGACGGCCAACGCGAGGCGTACTACTGGTATTACGCGACCCAGGTCTGTCACCACGTCGAGGGCGCCGCCTGGCGGCGCTGGAATGGCGCCATGCGCGACGTGGTCCCGGCGATGCAGGTGCGCGAAGGGCGCGAGCGCGGCAGTTGGAATCCCGACGAAGATGCAGGCATCGGCGTCTCTGGCGGCGGACGCCTGTTCGTCACGTGCTTGTACACGTACATGCTCGAGGTGTATTACCGGCACTTGCCGCTGTACCAGCTTGGGGCGCTGCAGACGGCGCGGTGATGAGCCCCCTCCCTGGAAGGGAGGGGACGGGGGAGGGATTGGCAAACCAGGCCGTCCCTTCCAGTAACGACGACACCGCGATCGGCGGGAATCCCTCCCCTAGCCCCTCCCTTCCAGGGAGGGGGATTTCAGGTCAATCCTCGTCCGCGTAGCGGAGTTGCACGTCGACGACGTCCTTGCGTCGGCGGAGAAAAGCGTCGTACACGGTCGGGTCGAAGTGCGTGCCGCGCTCCTTCTCCATGATCTCGAAGCAGTGATCGACCGGCATCGGATCTTTATAGCACCGCTTCGAGCTGAGGGCGTCGAACACGTCGGCCACGGCCGTGATACGGCCTTCCAGCGGGATGTCCTCGCCGCGCAGGCCGAGCGGATACCCGGAACCATCCCACCATTCGTGATGGCTGAGTGCAATCTTGCGGGCCATCGCCAGGAGCGGCGACGCGGCGCCATCGAGAATCTTGGCGCCCACCTCGGAGTGGCTCCGCAGCGCGATTTCCTCGTCCTCCGAGCACTGCCGCAGGATGTGCTTGCCGAAGCCGCAGTGCTTCTTCATCAGCGTGAATTCTTCCTCGGTCAGCCGATCGGGCTTGAGGAGCACGGCGTCGGGCACGCCGATCTTGCCGACGTCGTGCAGTTGGGCGGCGTGCTCGATGAGGTCGAGCAACTCGCCAGTCATGCCCATTTCCTCGGCGACCAGCCGGGCGTAGCGCCCAACGCGGAGCACGTGGAACCCCGTGTCGTTATCGCGGTACTCGGCCGCCCGAGCCAGGCAATACGCGACCTCGCGATGGGCCCGCTCCAAGTCGGCGGTGCGCTCCTTGACGGCTTGCTCCAAATCGCGGCTATGGCCGAGCAACTGGTCCTGGAACGCCTTGGCTGCTACCACGTTGGCCACGCGCGGCGCCAGCTCGCAGGGGTCGATTGGCTTGTTGAGAAAATCGTTGGCGCCCCGCTCCAGGGCGTCGCGGCGCACGGCGCCGTCGGTCACCGCGGTGAGAAAAATGACGGGGATCAGCGCCAGCTCGGGATCGGACCGCAGCTCGTCGAGGATTTCCAAGCCGCTGACATACGGCATCATCAGGTCGAGCAAAATGCAGTCGGGCCGCTCGTCGCGCACCAGACGGACGGCCTTGCGGGAATCGGTCGTGGTGACGAACCGGCGGTAGCCTTCGAGCTCGAGGAACCGCTGCACGAGTTTGACGTTGGTCGGCTCGTCGTCGACGACCATCACCTTGGGCTGCTGCACGGGCACGGCCCGCGCATCGGGAGCGCAGAGGCCGGCCACGCGCGGTGGTTCGCCGTCGGCAACCGAATTGGCGGGGTCGTCAAGGGCGGTGATCATGGCGGGTGCGTGACTTAGCAAGAGTCCATGGGCGTGCGTCGCGGGCGCGACTCACACGACGATGCGTTCATGAATGTTGCGTAGTTCGTGGATTCTCCCGTCCACTCCATCGGGTTGTCGGCGTTGCGCGGATTCCTCGATTCTCCTCGACACTTCACTGAGGCTGGCAAACCCGGCCGTCCCGCCCGCCCCCTTGAGCGCGTGGGCCAAGCGGGCGATGGCGTCGTAGTCCTCCGCCTGGAGGGCCTGCTCGAGGGCTTCGATCCGCTCGGGCACCGTCGCCGCGAATTCGGCGATCAGCTCGCGAATCTCCGGATCGTCGGTGGGCAGCGTCGAGTGAATGGCCGAGCCAGCATGGCTGCTTGGGGTCGCAACCCTGGCGTCGCGCGGCCCTGTGCTCGGCGTTGGTTGTTTCGATTTCGCGGCGGAGAGCACCACGCGCACCAGCTCGTCGACGTTGACCGGCTTGGACACGTAGCCCGAGCAGCCGGACTCCTCGCACTTTTTGCGATCGCCCAGCATCGCGTGGGCGGTGAGCGCGATGATCGGCTTGGCGTATCCGCCGTCGCGGAGCTTGCGCGTCGCGGCGTAGCCGTCCATCACCGGCATCTGCATGTCCATGAGGATGACGTCGAACTCCTGCGACATCGTGGCCGCGACGGCCAGCTCGCCGTTCTCGACGGCCGTCACTTCCGCGCCTTGTCGCGACAGGAATAGCTGGATCAGCTTGCGGTTGGTGTCGCCGTCGTCGGCCAACAGCACGCGTACGCCGGCCAGGTTCACGCTGCCCTCCCGCGTGTCGATGATGTCGCCTGAGTGGTGATTCGCCGGGCGGTCGCCAAGATGCACGCCCGACAGGTCGCCCGTCGGCAAAATGGCGGTGAAGGTGGATCCGTGGCCCAACTCGCTCTGGACGGTCAACGAGCCGCCGAGCGACTCGCAGATGTTTCGCGAGATGGCCAGTCCGAGCCCCGTGCCGCCGAACTGCCGCGTCACGGAGTTGTCGGCCTGCACGAAGGGTTGGAAGATCGATTCGAGGTGCTCGTTGGAGATGCCGATGCCCGAGTCGCGGACCTCGATGACCAGCCGCGGGGCGTCGCCCTGCTTGACCAACTGCGAGACGATGTGCACGCTGCCCTTGGCCGTGAACTTGACGGCGTTGCCGACGAGGTTCATCAACAACTGCCGCAGCCGGTAGGGATCGGTTTGGATCGTGTCGGGAATCTCGCTCGCCCAGCGATAGTCGAGAGTAATTCCCTTTTCCTGGGCCCGCGCGCGGAGGACCGAGACGACCTCGGCGATCAACTGATGGGGCGGGCACGCGGTGAGCTCCACCTGCATCTGACCGGCTTCAATCTTGGACAGGTCGAGGATGTCGTTGATCAGCTCCAGCAGGTGCTTGCCGCTGGAGCGAATCGTGCGGATGTAGTCGCGGCGCTCCGCCTCGTTGCCCTGGTCGGCGTTGCGGATCAAGAGCTCGGTAAAGCCCAGAATGCCGTTGAGCGGCGTGCGAATCTCGTGGCTCATGTTGGCCAGGAACTCGCTCTTGGTTCGGTTGGCCGTCTCGGCTTGCTCCTTGGCCCGCTGCATCTCCTCTTCGTTGCGTTTGCGGGCCGTGATGTCACGAATAAACGCACAAAACAGCGTGTCGGCTCCGGCGCGAATCGTCGCGATCGCCATCTCGATGGGAAATTCGCGGCCGTCGCGATGCAAACCTTCGGACTCGATGCGACGATTCAGCAGTTCGTCCCGCCCCGCGTCGCGATACGCCCCCAACGCGGCGGAGTACTGGGCGCGGAGCCGATCCGGCAGGAACAGCTCCGCGGCCGGCCGGCCCAGCGATTCGCTCGACGACCACCCGAAGGTCCGTTCGGCCTCGCTGTTCCAACTGGTCACGCGGCCGTTGCAATCCATCTGTACGATCGCATCGAGGGCGCCTTCAATGATTGCCCGCTCCTTGTCGTAGGAGCTCGCCAACTGCTCGGAGTATTTCTTCAGCTCGGCGTGACTGTTTTCCATCTGCGCTGCGCTGAGCGCGTGCTGACGCATTTCGCGCACGGATTGCCGGATGGACAGGATGACGAACACATCCTCGAACAGGACCCAAGCGGCATGCTCGACGGATCGCCACGGGCTGGCCGTCAGCACGCCATACGTCGACAACGGCCAGTAGATGCCGCGGATCAGATGGTCGGCTGCGACGTAGGCGGTCACGGGAATGTAGAGCTTCCAATCGCGGTAGGCGGCCAGGATTGCCAGCGACACGAAGACGTGAAAGTGCGTCTCGATGCGACCCCCCGTCACATGGATGAACAGCGTCGAGAACATGGTCTGGGCAATCGCGATCGAATAGCGCGTGACCGGCTCGCCCGGATACCGCCAGGCGAGCGCACCGGGGACGGCGCAGAGCGCTCCGCCCATCAGAACGGCCAACGCGACGTGCGGGTGCAAGGTTCCTTCGGCGCCGTCCCACGTCGACGGCGTCAAACAGACTGCGATCACGACCGCGGCGAGCCATTCCAGATTCAACAGCACCGCGAACAGGCGATCGGTGCGGACGAAGATCTGTCGCTGGTTGTCGCGCAGAATCTCCTCGGCGCGGCGCGTGAGCCGGTCGCCTTCGCGTTCGGGACTGATGATTCCGGCTATCACGCTCATGTCCTGATTACGGTGTCGCGGCGCCGGGGACGGCGGCCGCGCAATGAGAAACGAGTCGACATCCGAATGCCGGGATCGACGGCGAGTCGCTTGGTCCGCCGGCGAGCAATTGGGCTACGGCGGCGCCGCCCGTGCTGCGCCCCTCGTGCCCCCGCGCCGCCGTGACGCCGCCGCGATAGGTTCGCCGTCCCCACGGGTCGTAAAGCATGACCGTGCCGCTGTTGAGAGCGCCGAAGCGCGTCGCCTCGACCCCGTCCTGATCTATGACGACGTGCGCGTCCGGCAGCCGCCGGCTTCGTTCCACCAACGGCGCAGCCGTCCAGCCATCGTCCGGCGATGGCGGCGTCGCAGCGACGACGATCACCTGCGGCGCAGTGAACGGCGCGCCCTCAAGAGGCTCCAACAGCCGCTCCAACTCCGTCAGCGTCGCCCGCGAGCAGGGACACTTCGGGTGAAGGAAGACGACGAGGGCGCTGCGTCCAGCTTCGCGCGGCAATTGCGAGTTCGCGGGCCACGTCGCGGCAGTCGTTCCGTCGCCATCGCCCAGCGTGGTGTATGAGTACGCGGCAATCGTCCACCACCCGCACGACGCCAGCGCCGTCCAGACAATGACCGCCAACGCGGCGGCGAGTCGCTCGCGGCGCGCTAAGAGGCGACGGGACGGATCGTTCGGAGACATGGGCACCAAATTCGTAGGCGCATGCGCATCCGTGCGAAATGGCTTGGACCGCGCAGCTCGGCGCCAAGAGTCCATGCCAAAAAACATAGGTTTTCGCCGTGGGCGATGAGGAATTCGCGCAGCGCATGCGCAAAACCGTGCGACCAGTCGGGATCGTTGCGCGGCAGGCGCCGATTGTGCGGGGCATCGGACGGCCGCCGCGGCGGGCGGGCCTATCCCGGGTGGGGACGACTCGGCGCCGAGGGAAAAAGAATGAGTCGCACCAGTGCGACCGCCGCCATCACGGCGCCCCACGGCTCGGGAACCGCGCCATTCGCGGCCTGGCCGCCAAGCGGCATGACGCTTTGACCCAACTGACGCTGCCAGACGAGAAAATCGGCGCCATCCACATCGCCGTCGGCGTCGGCGTCGGCGATCGGACCCGTCTCGCTGCCGAAGTGCTGCCGCCACAGGCTCAGGTCGTCGGCGTCGACGTCGCCGTCTTCGTCGGCGTCGGCGGCGGGGTTGAGGCTCGTGTTGAGCAGCGACACGTTGTCGACGTGGATCGCCCCGCCGGCGTTGTTCTGCTGCTGGAATACCAGCGCGAGTCGCGCTTCAACGGCGCCGGCCGGCGCCACCGCCGACAGCTCGTGCGGACGCCACATGTCGTTGGGCGACGCGGCGTTGGCGATCGTCAGCGTGGCTTCGTTCAAAAAGGTCGACGAGTTGCGCCGGCCGCCGAACTCGTTGTAGAATTCGATCCGCATGATCACCGAGTTGTTACCGGCCAAATCGTCTTGCGAGCGGATGTAGCTTTCGGCCGCGGCTCGGACCTCGTCGCCCGCGGCGACGGTGATGCCCTGGGACACGCCGGAGGTACTCGTCCCGCCGGTAAATGGCCCGAACAATTTGAGCGAGGCGGCCCCCATCGCCGACTCGTTGTGCACCGAGACGTTGTTAGTGTTCACGCGGTTGCCGAACTCGCTCCAGTGGGCGATGCTGCCGTCATTCGTCTCGAAGTCGCCATTGCGGAAGACGATCGGGGCGTCGTTCCTTTCGAGGATGCGCACATAGTCGACGAGCAACTGCTGTGGCCAAACGCTTGTGCCGTCGGGCTGCTGCTGGCCGCCGAGGAAGTCGCCGCCGACGGCCAGATTGAGCACGACTTGCATTGGCGCCGTCTGGTTGCCGAGAAATCCGCTGACCGTCGTGCCGCCCGAGCCGCTGTACTGGCCGCTGTTGTACGTGGTGTACCAGTGAACGTCGTCCACGAAGTAGCGAATTTTCGTCGCGTCCCACTCCACGGCGTAGGTGTGAAACGACGTGTGGTAATTCACAGGCTGACCAAAGCGGGCGGCCGTATGCTCCGCTGCGACGTATTGATGCTGGTTCGGCGGATTGGGGTCGCGAAAATGGAACGCGCTGCTGGTGAGATTCGGCTGATGCCCCTTGTTTTCGAGAATGTCGATCTCGCCTTGCGTGGGCCACGGGTACTGGTCGACGTCGGGCAGCAGCCAGAGCGCGGGCCAGGTCCCTTTTGTGCCCGGAAGGTCCGCGCGAATCTCGAAGCGGCCGTACTGTTTGGCAAAGTTGCTTTCGACACGACCGGAACGGTAACTGTAGTTGCCGTACGGTTGATTCGTGGCCGTGATGACTAGGTTTCCGCCCGAGACGGCGACCTGTGAGGGGAGATATTCTTGCTGCTCGTTGTTGTAGGGGCCGGGCGTGCTTGGTTGCCAAGAGCGCCACTTGGCCTGGTCGAGCGTCGCGCCGTTGAATTCGTCGTTCCAGACTTGAGTCCAGCCGGGAGGGTCGTCGGCGCTCGCCGTCGAGTGAAGCGCGGCGACGGCCAGCGCCGCGCAAGCGCTCACGGCGAGACGGCACAGGACGCCATGCGGGGAAGCGACGTCAGAGGTACGGCCCAAATTGGGTCGGTGCATCATAGCTGCGAAAGATCCACGGTCAGCTCGTCGGCGCGGCCGCCTAGCGCATTGAAGAGTACGACGTCGACGTCGAAGCGGATGTGGTGGACCGACCCGTCACCGAACACCGAGTTGATGCCGCTGGAGTGGGCGGAGCCGAATTGCCACACGTCCGTGTCGGTGGTGCGGGCCTCGTTCGGCCCGCAGTAGCGGATCGCCGGCAACAAGCAAAGCGGGTCGCTGTCGCTCATCGGCTGGAAGCCGGTGGAGCGCATGATGTCGGGGTCCCAGCCGTCGCTCCAGCCATAGTCGTCGGAGTACGTGCCGCCTTCGTAGACGCCGATGCGAACGAGTTTCTCGGCAATGAGCAACGTGTTGCTCAACCCGTCGGTCGCCTCGGCGGGCTTCGTGGCATAGTTGACGTTCGTGGCAAACACGCCCTGGGGCTTGGGGTTGAAGCGCCACGGGGTCCGCACAATGAGGCCTTCGTACGCAGTGTTGTTCGGAGGAATACCGCCATTGCCCGACTGGCCCGCGGTGCAGAAAAACGTACTGCCGGTTCCCGTGTAAATAGCGGCGGTCATCGTTCCCCAAGGCGCTAATTGATAAACCCTGGGCGTCGCGGCCTGCGTGGCGCACATGCCGTTCTTCACGGGCGTTGCGCCGGCGTAGTCAATCAAGAAAAACGAGTTCGAGATGCCGCCAATGGGCGACTGGGCCGCCGTGGGCGCCCGCCGCGACGGGCAGAAGTAGCCCGAGATGACGTTGGTCGCCAACTGGCCGCGATCGGTGATCTGCCGAATGGCGTTCTGCTCGAAATAGGGCAGAATCTGATACGCCCAGCAGATGCCTTGTTTATTGGGGCCATTGGGGCGCGCTCCCACCGGGGCCGGCCCCGCGCCCGTGGCCGGCGGCGTGACGAAATTCTTGATGTCGGCAAAGTAGCCGTCGCCGCCGGTCGGGAAGACCTTCTGGGCGTCGATGTGATTCTGGATCGCCAGGCCGATTTGCTTGAGCTTGTTCTGGCACTCCGCGCGGCGGGCCGCCTCGCGCGCCGCCTGGACCGCCGGCAAGAGCAGCGCGATGAGCACGCCGATGATCGCGATCACGACCAGCAGCTCGACCAACGTAAAAGCGGACGACCGATGAGATATTCGCCGAGTCATGGGGCTTGCTCGCTTGATCTCAGAGAGAAGTGAAATGAGAAGAAGACAGATCTTACGCCGACTCCGGGCCGCGCGGCATGCACCGCCGCCGCCTCCGCAACCTACTGCCCTCCCAACCTCGGGTTGCGGATCAGATTCGCCATCTCCCATTCTCCACCGCCGGGTGGCTGGCCCGCAAGAATCTGGAGCGTCAAAAAGACGCGGCGCCGCACTGCCCCCCAGTGGCGACGCCGCGTCGAAACGCACGTTACCAATCTCGCCGCCGCGACGCTCCGGCCAACAGCGCCAGGCCGGTTGCCGCCACGACGAACGCTCCCGGCTCCGGCACAGCGGAGGCCGGGGACGCGGTCACGTTTCGCTGCCAGATCAGGAAGTCGTTGCCGTCGGTGTCTCCATCGTCGTCGGCGTCGCCCACGTCGGTCGTGGCGTAGGCGGCACTCCAGAGGCCGAGATCCACAGAGTCGACTTTGGAGTCGCCGTTAAAGTCCCCGGGGGTTGTGACTGTGACAAGCCCGCCTTGGAGATCATCGAAATAGACAGTACCGGGATTTTCATCCACGAAGAGTGCGAAGAGTCGCACTTCGATCGTTCCCGCGGGCGCCACGCCCTGTGCATGCGCGAACTGCCACGTGCCCACCTCGGATGCGCTGTTCAGAAACGGCAGCGCCTCAACGCCCGGATTGGCGGCCGGACCCAATTGACCAATATTGACAGCCGCGGGCTCAAGATCCACCGCGCCGTCGCCAAAGACGATTTTCAGAAGCCCGAAAGTCGCACCCGCGGGCAATGCTTCGTTCGTACGCATGTATCCTTGCAAATCCCAGACCTGCCCCGGGGTCGCTGGAAAGGTTTGGAACGCTCCGGGCACGCCAAACGCGCCGCCGCCCACGAGTTGCAGGGCGCCGACGCCTGTACGAGCGGGGTTCAGGTTGGCCGAGGTTGTGAAAAACCCTCCAAACCCGGACCAATCCGAGACGAACGGCACCGGCTCCTGGTCCAGGAACGCGTCGGTCTCGAACCCCCCGTTGAGAAGTTGGGCCATTGCCTGCGGGGCGGCGGAGAGTGCGATCAATGCGCACACGGCCAACCAAGCCGCGTTCCGCGGCTTCCAAACTCGAGCTGGGTACATAGACGACAACCTCCCACTTGCTAAAAGCTGCGGATCAAGCGTATGCGGTTGCAACACGGTGGGGCGCCCACGAGGCTTCTGACGACGAGACGCCTTGCTCGGCGCCTCTGGCGCCACCATCGAGCGGCCGCGGCCCACAACCGCGGACTCGCCTGTTCGGCCTCCACCCCACTGACGAGAAAACGAGAAGAAACTGTTCCCAGCCTAAGCAGCAACTCCAAGAGTGTCAACAGATTTTTCCGGTAAGGCGAGCTATGCGTGTTTTCCAGGCTCTCTGCGGTATTCATCCCTGAGATTGCACGGGTCGAGCCGGAGAATGTTTCTCCACATGCTTGAAACACGCGACGCGGCATGACATAATTCTAGAAACTGTTTCTCACATACGTCGCACAGTTCAGCGGCGTTTTCTGTCCCCTTCTCCGCCGGATTGGCCATGCCGAGCGTTCGCGACGTTGCCCGGGAAGCGGGCGTTTCGATCTCGACCGTGTCCCGCGTGATCAACGGGCACGCGTCCGTCGATCCGCGACTGCGGCAACAGGTGTTGGCCGCGGTGGATCGCTGCAACTATTCGCCGGCGGTGGGGCGGAAGCGGCAGGACGCGATTGCGCTGATTTACGCGGGGCCGTTCACACCGGGATCGCCGTACGATTCCGCGTGCATCGACGGCATGGTCGAAGCAATGCGCGGCAGCGACTTCGACCTGTCAATCATCGATCTGCGCCGCGACAAGACGCGCGACGAAACCTTCCGGCAGTTCTTCAACCGCAAAGGCATCGCGGGCGCCGTGTTGCGATGTACGGTCGCCGAACGCGGGCTGGTGGCGCAAATCGCCAAAGAAGAGGCGCCCGTCGTCGTGCTGGGCGACCATTTTCCTTTGGAGGGATTGCCGTTCGTTTACGCGGAGAGTGCCGCCGCAAGTCGGCAAGCGATGGAACATTTGCTCTCCCTGGGCCACTCGCGGATCGCGTTTGCGGCGTGCGAACGCGAGGACGGCGACCACGGCGATCGGTACGACGCCTATCGAACGGCACTGTCGGCTCGGGGGCTGTTGCACCCATCGCTGGTGGAACGCATTCCACCGCATCGGCTCGATGGCGCCAAGCTGATCCGCAATTTGATGGGTATGCCCGATCGGCCTACGGCCGTGTTCATCGCCGACCCTCTGGTGGCCGTCGGGGCGATCAACGAAGCGCACAACATGGGCGTGAAGATTCCGGAGGAATTGTCGATCATCGGCTTCGATGACACGGACATGCGCGGCCTGGTGTACCCGCGGATGACGGCAGTCTGCCAGGACTCGAGGCATTTGGGCCAGGCGGCGTTCGAGCTCGTCCTGCAATTGGCCGGCGGTGATCGGTTCGCCACGGGCGCCGCGACGCCGCCGAAACACGCGGCATGGCTGGAGATCAACGAAACGACGGCGCCGCCGCCGGAATCGCCGTCACATGTGCTGCCGAATCGGACCCGGCTACCGGTCGGTCGGCGGACTACGACACGCTAAGTGCGCTGCCGACCGCGCCGGCCATTCTTGCCTTCCAAAGCCCCGCGGCAGCGGTGCTAGCTGCCGACTCGGCGTTGGATTTGCACTCTCAAGGGCCTTGGGTGCGTACAATGGTTAGTGGGCGCGTGTTCATGCCGCGCCGAAATCCCCGGGAAGGGATGAGAATAATATGGTTAGGGCCGCACGAAAACGACAGCCGTACGCCGGGGCGACCAACGGCGCCGTCGCGGCGCGCCTGGAGGAAGCGGGCGAACTGCTCGCCCAACAGGGCGCCAACGAGTTTCGCGTCCGGGCGTACCGCCGCGGGGCGGAGACGCTGCGCGCCATGACGTCGGCCGTCGCCGACGTCTGGGCAAGCCAGGGTTTCAAGGGTCTTACGCGACTGCCGGGGATTGGCGACTCGCTCGCCCAGGCGATCGAGCAAATCATGACCACCGGCCGGATGCCGCTGCTGGAGCGGCTGCGGAGTGGCGCAGCTCCGGCGCGGCTGCTCACCACGGTGGCAGATATTGGACCGAAACTGGCCGAGCGTATTCACCACGAGCTGGGCGTCGAGACGCTCACCGATCTGGAAGCTGCCGCATGGGACGGCCGGTTGGCGCGCGTGCCCGGGATGGGGCCGAAGCGGATTCGGGCTGTACGGGAATCGCTCGCCGGGCGGTTTCACCGGCCGCCGCGAGTTGTGCGCTCCACGGAGCCCTCATCCGCCGACGCCAGCGCGCCCGTGGGCGAGTTGCTCGAAATCGATGAGGAGTACCGGCGGCTGGCCGAACGCGACCGGCTGGTGCGGGTGGCGCCGCGGCGGTTTAACCCTGAAGGCCGCGCGTGGCTGCCGATCTTGCACGCCGAGCGCGGCGGCCGACGTTACACGGCGATGTTTTCCAACACGGGTCGGGCCCACGAACTGGGCGCCACGCACGATTGGGTCGTGATCTACCGCGACGACCAGCGGCACGGCGGCCAGTGGACGGTGATCACCTCGCGGCTGGGCAAGCTCAAGGGCCGGCGGATTGTGCGCGGCCGCGAGGACGAGTGCGCCGCGTGGTACGTCGAGCACTGACGCAGTGCGGCGCCAGGCATCGTCACGCGCCGGTCATTCTGAAGTCCGCCGAAGAACCTTGCTTCGATCGCGCTGAGCGTTGCCAACGTTCAGGATGATCCAGGCCAGACCCTTCGGCGGACCTCAGAGTGACGGGCGGCGCTCTGACCTTCGGGCGCCTCAGGGATTCGCGGCCGGTCCCGCATCGGCCGCCAGGTCGATGCAGACAATCTCCTTGTCGTTGCGAATGTAGGCCCGGCGATCGGCGAACGCCGGCATGCTCCATAGCACGTCGCGGCCCTCGGCGACTCCCGTCGGCTCAATCACCTTAGCCCGGTCGATCTCTTCATAGCCCGCGGGCGTGAGCTTGGCGATGATCAGCTCGCCGGTGTCGACCATCAACCAGTTGCGATCGCCCTGCCGGACGAGAAATGCCGTGCCGGAACGGAGGGGCCGCTCGCCCCAGGGCTGCGGCGTTTCCCAAAGCTGCTTGCCCTCGGCGAGGTCGACGGCGCGGAGGACGCCGCGTTGGTCGACGCCGTACAGGATGCCGTTGTCGGCAAACGGCTGAACATTAACCGGCGCGATCGCGTCCTTGCCCTTGTCGTGCCAGACGATCTCGGCGCCGGGCTTGTCGGCGGCGAGCTTGAGCAGCAGGCTCTTGTTGTTGAATCCACCCGCATACAAATAGTCGCCGCTGTGGACCGGCGACATGATGACGCAGCCGTTGGACGCCTGGTAGGGGACCGACCAGTGCTCGGCGCCGGTCTCGGGGTTGACCGAAGCGATGGCGTCCGGCCGCACGAGAATGAGCTGCCGCACACCGCTGGCTTCGATGATCGTCGGCGGCGAATAGCCTTGCTCCGGCGCGGTGAGCGATCGCCAGATTTCCTCGCCGGTGTCCTTGTTGAGAGCGACGGCGTGGGTCCCCTCGCCGCCGGCGATGCAGATCAGCCGGTCGCCGTCGAGCAGCGGGTGGTTGGCGTAGCCCCACAGCGCCGGCTTGGTGTTGTAGTCGGCGGGAAAATTCTTCGACCACACGACGTCACCGGTGGCGGCGTCAAAGCAGTAGAGATTTCCCACAGCGCCAAGGGCGTAGACCTTGCCGTCGGCGACCACCGGCGTGCACCGCGGACCCGCGGGGTAGGAGATGGCGTACTCGACCGGATACTCGTATTTCCACAATTCCTTGCCAGTGGCCTGGTCGAGGCACAACACGCGCTCCGTGCCTGTGAAACGGTTCTGTTCAAAATTGGCGACCTTCACGTTGTCGTCGGTCACGAAATCCGTGACGAACACGCGGCCGTCGGCCACAGCGGGGCCGGCGTAGCCGCCCGCCAGCGGCGTACGCCACGCGACGCGGGGACCGCCTTCCGGGAAGCGTTCGACGAGGCCGGTTTCGTTCCACACATTGTCGCGGCCCGGGCCCATCCATTGGGGCCAGTCGGCGGCGCGGACGGATTGCGTGGAAATGGCGAGCATCAATAGGCTCAAGGCGCATGCGCGCATGGAACAACTCCGCGGGGATTTTGGAACGGTGGATCGCCAAAGCGGCTGAGCGAGCCCATTTTGGGCTTACCAAGCGTATTGCGCCTAGAGCCCGACGATCAGCGCGTTGTCAGCTGCATGGCGTCGGGAATCCCTCCCCTGGCCCCTCCTTTCAAGGGAGGGGAGTCAATCCCTCAAGGCGAAGACGCAAGCGGATGCGGGCCGCGGCGCTGGGGAGGGCGGGACCAGGGCCGGGATGGAGCCGCCGAGTTCTTCGAGGTCCCACCGCAGCTCGGCGTCATGCGTATCGCGGGCCAGCGAGGTGATCGCATTCATCAGGCCAAACCGCGTGCGATCGGGCGTCGCGCGGAAGCGGTCGGTGATCTCGCGGAGGAGCCGCTCGGCGAGCCGGCGAGGCAACCGTCCCAGCAGCGGCAGCGTGGACAGGCCGAAGTCCCCATCGACTTTCGTTGTATATTCGATGCGGATCATCAATTCGTCGAACACTTCGGCCGCGCAACACTGGGCTGTCGCCTCACGGACGAGAAACTCGCGGACCTTCGGCTCGTGGGTCTCGAGGTCGATGCGCCGTTCAGCCTGCAAGCCGTGGGCGACGATGGCGCCGTTGCGGCACACCTGGCGGAACACAAACGGCCGCACCCAGACGCAGCCTTCAAGCGACTTGAGGGCAACGCCGCCTTGCAGGCCGTCGCCGGGATGCACGTCGACGACGCGCGGCAGAACGCCGCGGGCCAGCACGCGGCGGTCGGCGGCGAGGCTGTCGGTCACGCGGCCGTTCTGCAAGGCGACTTCGTCGGTGAAGACTTCGAGGATGGCTGCGGCGGAGAGGCAAGCGCTCGATCCCATGAGAGACGTCCTCCGGGTGCGTTGAGACCGTCGCGGCGTGCGAGCAAACGCTTGGGCGCCGCCGAGGCGGCCGGGGGGGCGGGATGCATATTATACCGGCGGCGCTCGAGATCCCCGCGCGAAGCCCCACCCGATGGCGGGGCGCCAACCAAACGAGCCGCGCGAAACTGGGCGGCTTGCAGCGGCGGGGCGAGTGCGCCTCAGTCCCACACGCGGCGCGCGAAGGCGAACGACGCGTGGCGGCGGGGGTCGTAGTTGTCGTCCTGGGGATTGAAGCTGTTGATCGTCACCACGGGCGACACGGCGTGGATGAACTGCCCGTCGCCCAAGTAGATGCCGGTATGCCGCACGCGGCCTTCGGCGCCGACAAAATAGAGCGTGTCGCCGCGCTTCATCGTTTTCGTGCACCACCGCGTGCCGGTCAGCCGGCCAACTTCAAACTGCTGGTTCGCATCGCGGGGCACGGTGACGCCGACGCTGGCGAAGGAGGTTTGGACGAGGCCCGAGCAGTCAACGCCGGCCGACGTCTTGCCGCCCCAGAGGTAGCGCGTGCCGAGGAACTGCCGGGCGTTGCGTTCCAAGCCATCGACGAGCGATTTGGGTTGGTCGCGCACTTGCGTAATTTCGTTGGGGAGCGACGTTTCCTGGCCAGTCGGCAATTCGACGATGATGCCGTCGGCGGTGGAGCGAATCCATTTGAGCCGAGCGCCGGCGGGCAGCGTGGCGCCTGCGGACGTCTTGAAGTCCGATCGCAATTGGGCGACGCGGCCGTCCTGGTAGCGGGCGAACTGGGCTTCGGTCACGCGATGCACGTCGGCCGTCGGCACGTAGCCGAGATAGCCGTCGCCGGCGTGGACGTGGAAGAAGCCGTTCACTTCGCGGAGCAGGAACAGCGGCTCGCCCAACAGGCAATCGGTCCCGACGGTGGCTTTTTTGTCCGGCTGCTCCAGGCTGAGCGTGTGGGGAACGTTGACGAAACCGAAGCACGTGTCGCCAAGCGCGGCATCGGGCATCGTAGCGGCCTGGTTGTCGACTGCGTCGAAGCCCAGCGTTGTGAAGAACGCGGTGAGCGCCGCTTGCGTTTCGGGATACTCGACCCAGCCGGTGATTCGCACGCCGTCGTCGCCCACGGCCTCGGCGGCCACGTCGCAGACGTAGAGCCGGCGGTCGTCGGTCAACTCGCGTCGAAAGGCCTCGAGGTATTGCGGCAGGCGATCGGAGCGGCCATGAAGTTCCGGCTCAATGCGTCGGGCGGCGCGTTCGATAATCGCCGGATCGATGGGACGCGATTCCTCCGCAGACGCAACAGGCGCGACAAGGAACAGGGGCGACAACAACCACAGGCTGCGCATGACGGGGGCCTCGCGGCGAGAGAAATCTGGTTCGCTCTCGCTCAAACTATCCAGCGCGCTGGTAAGGGTCAAACGATGCAACGCGACGCAGTGACAAGAGTTACTTGTCCTGCGCAGGGTCGTCTCACGTTTGCGTTTTGCGGTAGGAGAGGCGCCAAATTCGAGGGCGCGAACGGCCTCCGACAACGGTATCTCAGCGCTTGCGACGCGCGGAGCAGGCTCCGCGGCTAATTTCCCGACTGCGAAAAGATTTTTTGGAAATCACGTTGACAGGCGAATATCTACCCATGTAAATTTAGTTCACTAAACGATCCGCCCTGGAGGTTTTCTCAATGACCGCCACGAAGCTTGGACGCGTCCAGCTCTTGATCATGCAGGTCCTGTGGACCAAGGGCCGGGCGAGCGCTCGGGAGATCACCGACGCGCTCAACGAGTCGGAACCGCTGGCCCACAGCACGGTGCAAACGCTGCTGCGGGGGCTGGAGGAGAAGGGCTCGATCGCCCATGAGGCCGACGGCCGCACGTTTGTCTTCTACCCGTTGGTCCAGGAAGACAAATTCAAGCGGAGCGCGACTCGCGACCTGTTGGAACGGGTGTTCGGCGGCGACGTGGGGAGCCTGGTGGCCCACCTGCTCAAGAACGAAAAGGTCTCGCCCAGGGAGTTGAGCGAGATTCGCAAGCTTATCGACGACCGAGATCAGAAGTAAATGCACTGTTAACCGCAACGCGGCAGTCCCAACGCGTCGCACCACCGATTCGCTTCCCCTCACGCCCACGAGGTTGAACCATGTCCTGGCTCACAATCGAATCGCTTTTCGATTTCGCGCGCAACGCGGCCGGCGTCGGGGTGAATTGGTGGATTCAGTCAGCGCTGCTCATCGCGGCTGGTCTTGTAGTGGGCGCGCTAAGCCGCAAGCGGGGGTCGGCGGTGCAATCGGCGGTGTATCGCACGACGCTGGCGGCGGTGCTGGCGGCGCCGCTGGTCACGTGGGGACTGAACCTCGCCGGCGTGTCGGGTTGGTCGGTTGAGATGCCCGCGGCGTGGTCGCTCCTCAACGTGGAACCGCCAGCCGTCGTCAAGGCGGCGGAAGCCGAATCGGACCTGAGTTGGGCGGCCATCGGCGACGGAGCGCTGGCTGCGATGCAGCAGTCCGATGAACCGCCGACGGCCGAGCGGATCAATGCGTACTCGCTGGACGGCGCTCCCATTGCCTCCGGTAGCCCCGACGATTTCACTTTTTCCGACACCCCGCCGGCGATCGCGTCGCCTTCTCTCGAAGCGCCAGCCCCACCGGCGCAGGTCCCCTTCGACGCGGCGCCGGTTTTTACCCTTCATCGATTCGGCGTGATCGCCGCTGCCGCGAGTGCGGCGTGGATTCTCGTTGCGACGGCGCTGGTTGCTCGGCTGGCAGTGGCGTGGCGGCGGCTGGGTCGGATTCGTCGCCGGGCGGCGCCGGCCGATCGCTCCGTCCAAGACGCATGCCGCGAGCTGGCCTCGCAGCTGCGCGTCGCGCCGCCGGCGGTGCTTCGCAGTCCTTACCTGCCGAGTCCGTGTCTCACCGGGCTGCGTCGCCCCGCGGTGCTGCTGCCCGAGGCGAGCGGCGATCTGCCGATGCGCGACGTGCTCGCCCACGAGCTGGCGCACCTCAGCCGCGGCGACTGCTACTGGAACTTGCTTCGGCAGCTCGCGGGCGCCGCGCTGTTCTTCCAGCCGCTGATGGGACGGCTGTCGCGGCGGCTCGAGGCGACAGCCGAGGAAGTGTGCGACGACTATGTCGTGCATTTGGGCGGCGACCGACGCGGCTACGCACATCGGTTGGTAGACATTGCCGAGCTGTCGCTAGCGCCATATGCCCCGGCGAGCGTGGGAATGGTGTCGCTGCGGTCGATGCTCGGGCAGCGCGTGGCGCGGATTATGGACACGTCGCGGTCGCTGTCGACGCGGGTGGGAACCGCGCTCTTGACCATCGTACTCATCGGCGGACTTGCCGGCACGTTCGCCGCCGGATTGGTAGGTCTCGGCTCCGATGATTCCCTGGCGGACGCGGCGGCTGACGAGCGCATGGAAGCCGACTCTACTCTCCCCGATGATGAGACCGACGAACCGACGACGGACGCGGAGAGCGACTCATCGACACAGCAAATTCGCGGCCGCGTCGTGGGACCTGACGGCAAGCCTTTCGCGGGGGCGACCGTGCTTGCGGCATGGGTCGTTCCCGAGCGCGAACCGCCGACGCGACGGCACAAACACATGGTTGTCGCCCAGGTGAAGAGCGACGCCGACGGCGGCTTTGAACTCAACTTTTCCAAGGAGCCCCCCACAGACCGCCGTCCGACCTACGGCTGGCATATCGTGGCCTTCAGCCCCGGTCTGGGGCCGGCGTGGAAGCGCGACGTTCACCTGTCGAAGGACCCGTCGCCAACGCTGCAACTCTCGCACGACAAACCGATTCGCGGGCGCATCCTCGATTTGGAAGGCCGTCCGATGGCCGGCGCCACCGTGCGGATTCACGCGCTCCAGCCGACGCAAACCGAAGAGGACATCACGCAGTGGATTAAGGACTCGCACGAAAAGCAGATTCCGGATCCGATGGAAGACATGTTTTACAACTCCGGCGACGAACGCTTCGCCGGGCGTTTCCCCGCGACGCCGGACGACGGCGGGCTGGCGAGCGGCTCCCCCGCATTGCCGGCTGACGCACGCACGGACGGCGACGGCGAGTTTTCCTTCGCCGGCGTCGGCGGAAATCGACTCGCCCTGTTGGAAGTTAAGGGCCCAACGATTGCCAAGACGACGCTGGCGGTGGTCACGCGCGAGATGCAGCCGCTTGTCGCTCGCGCGCTGCACGTCACGCCCGTTCACAATGGCACGTTCTATGGGCGCGAGTTTGACTTTGTCGCCGGGCCCACGCAGCCGATCGTCGGCACGGTGACCGACGCCGAAACGGGCCAGCCGCTCGCCGGAATGGAAGTTCGCGTGGGGCAGCTCGCGGGCAACATCATGTCGCTGTCGGACTTCCTGGTCACGCGAACCGACGCGCAAGGCCGGTATCGGCTGGTCGGCGCCCCCGCCGGAGGCGGCCATCGCATCGACGCGGCTCCCGCCGTCGAAGAGCCCTACTTTCCGCAACATGTCGAGGCGCCTCCAACGGCGGCCGAAGAGGAGGAAATCGTCTGCGATCTGCGCCTGCGTCGCGGCCGCTGGATCGAGGGGCGCGTCACCGCGAGCGACGACGGCGCGCCCGTCGAGGGCGCGACCGTGCAGTTCCTGCCCTTGCGAAGTAACAAACACGCCGTGGACTACCCGTATTTCGATCCAACAATCACGGGCTCGGCGCCGAGCGACCGCTTCAAGACGGCGGCGGACGGTTCGTTTCGCGTCCTGGCGATTCCCGGCGAGGGAATTCTGACGGCCGGCGCCCCCTGGGAGCGCCGCGAGGAGTTCTGCACGCTCGGACTCAACGGCGCCCCCAAGCATCTCCTGGGCGAGAATGCGTACACCAACACATTTCTTCCGTGGTCGACGACGAACATGCACGCGCTCCGCGAGCTGGACGTCGACGCATCGGCCGAGGCATCGACGTGCGACCTGCAATTCACGCGCGGCTTGACGCGCACCGTCAAGCTCGTCGACGCCGTGGGCCAGCCGGTGACCGGCGCCCGAGTTCTGGGGCGGATGTTCCCGCCGCAGCTCGAAGAACCGCTCGCGGAGTCGACGGTGACGCTCGTCGGGCTGCGTCCCGGCGACGAGCGCGACGTCATTGTCATTCATCCTGAGCGACGGATCGGCAAGGCGGTGAATCTCGCCGCCGGCGAGGAGACGACCGTCGTGTTGGAGCCCTGCGCCATCGCCCGCGGCCGCGTGATCGACGAAGACGCCGCGCCGCTGGAGGGCGTCAAAGTCGGCGTGACCGTGGATCATCCCGACAATTGGTCGCGCGCACTGATCACGAGCGCCACGGACAAAGAGGGGCGCTTCGAGGCGCTGCTTCCGCCGGGCACTGTCTGTCGCGTGTCGCACTACACGATGAGCGGCCCGAATTTCTTCGCGTTGTGCGACCCGCAGCCGGGCGCCGTCTTCGAGCTGGGCGACCTGCGCCACGAAGTGGAACTGACGAAGGAGCAGACAACTAAGCTCATGGTGGCGGCGCCGGAGGGCGCCGCCGTGGCGCCGGGCAAGGCCGAAGTCGACGACGACCTGATCACCGTGCGGGGCCAGGTCGTCGCCCCCGACCGCAAGCCTGGTCCCAACGCCGACGTGTACGTCCTTCGCTGGTACTGGAACTTCGGCGACCATAAGGCTCTGGCCACGACGAGGGCTGACGCCAACGGTCGATTTGACATTTCCTACCGCAAGTCGCAGTTCGTTGAAACCGCGGGCCGGCCCAATCAGTGGCGTGAGACGTACATCGCGTCGTTTGCCGACGGTTATGGCCCCGGCTGGGCACACTACGATCGGCTCAAACCCGGCGAGGAAGCGGTCGTCAAACTTGCCGTCGATAATGTGCCGATTGAGGGCCGAGTGATCGACCTCGAAGGCAACCCGGTGGTCGGGGCGACGATCGAAGTTGGCAACATCGCCGAGCCCAAGGGCGGCTCTCTCGACGCGTACCTTGCCGCGATCAAGTCAGGACAGGCCATCTCAACCGCGTATAGGCACATCGACGAATCGCTGCCGCACAGCGACGTCCAGCCTTGGCCGAAGGTTGTGACCGACGCCGATGGCCGGTTCCGCCTGACCGGATTGGGTCGAGAACGACGGGTCATTCTGCATGTGAGCGGCCCGACAATTGTCACCAAGTCGATCGATGCGGCCACTCGCATCATGGAACCGATCGTTCACCCCGCCTACGACTACAAAGATGCCGATGATACAACGCAGTACGGGGCGCAAATCGAATACACGGCGGCGCCGTCGCGCGTGATCGAAGGCGTTGTTCGCGATGCCAAAACGGGCGAGGCCATCGCAGACGCGGAAATTTGGAGCTGGAAGTTCGCGGGCGAGGACATTTCGGGCATCACCACAGTCAAGACAAAGTCCGGCGCCGACGGCCGCTATCGCCTGGAAGGCATGCCCAAAGGCGACGGCAACGAAATCATCGTTGTCCCGACGGACTTACCATACTTCGTCGCGGAGTTCGACGTGCCCAACCCGCCGGGAACCGAGCCGGCGCCGCTCGACGTCGAGTTGCATCGCGGCGTGTGGGTGACCGGTCGCGTGACCGACAAGGCGACAGGCGAGCCGGTGTCGGCCCAGATGCATTACATCGCGTTCCCCGACAACAAACTCGCCCACGAGCTGCCGGAATTCATTTGGGGCGCGCACGGGATGCGCGTGCAAGACCGCTTCCGCACCGACGCCAGCGGAAACTACCGCGTCGTCGCCCTGCCGGGTCACGGGATTATCGGCGTTAAGGCCGTGCTCAAGCCGTATCCCGGCGGACAGGGATATCACGACATCAAGGGCGTCGAGGACCGCGAGTCGTTCATGAAGCTCAATAGCGTGTTCGCGCCGACGGAGAAAGATCCAACGGCCGTTAAGGAAATTCACATCGAGAACAACGCGGCCGAATCCGTCTGCAATTTCGAATTGGATGCCGGCGGGCGGGTCACTTTGCGAACCGTCGATCCCGATGGGACGCCGCTCACAGGCGTGTTGGTGACGGGCGTGAACGAGATCGATGGGAACATGGATTCGATGGCCGGGGCCGAGTTCGACCTGGTGTGTTTTCGTCCTGGTGAGAATCGCACCGTGTTGCTTTACCAGCCCGAACGACGACTCGGCAAATCGCTGCGAGTAAAGCAAGAAGAGGTCCGTGACCAACCGCTGACGATCGAATTGCAGCCGGTCGGCGCCGTGTTGGGTCGTTTGGTTAACGACGGCGAGCCGGTGACGGGGGCGTCGCTGCGGATCGACGTGGCTGGCGACAACGACTACGGGCGCGAGCTGCGCGGAACGGCCACCGACGGCGAGGGGCGATTCCGCCAGGAAGAAATCTTGCCGGGCCTCAAGTACTCCATCTTCGCCGAGGCCGCTGGCATGGACTTCACGTCGGTGGCGAAAGAATTAGAAATCGGGCCCGGTGAGACGGTCAACTTGGGAACGATCGACATCGCCGTTGAGGAGCGCCCCGAACCGATGCGTTCGGGCAGGGTGGAAGCGAAGACGCAAGCGGAGGCGGCGCCTGCCGCGGGGGAGGAGGCGCAGCGATTTGCAGGCAGCGTCGTGACGCCCGACGGCAAGCCGGCGGCGGAGGCGGATTTGTACCTTGTGTTCCATATTCCGCAGCCCACAGGTTTGCTTACGCCGTCGTGGAATCCGGTGGGGCGAACCGACGCCAAGGGCGAGTTTCAACTCACGGTGAATCCGCGCGACTTTGGCGTCGGCGTGCGGCAGTCTGAGGCGATTGCTTCGTCGTTGGTCGCGGTCAAGGACGGATACGGGTTCGCGTTCGCGTCTTCGGGCCTGTACGAGTCGAGCGGCGCGTGGCGGGAGATGATCCGCGGCAAGCTGGCGGAAGCGCCCGCCGAGTTCGTGGGCACGATGCAGCGGATGCTCGCTGACGCCGGGGAACCGCTGCAGCTCACCGTCGACGAGGCGCCGCTACGCGGCCGCGTGGTAGACATCAATGGGCAACCAGTCCCCGGGGTGAAGCTGACGTTGCTGGAAATCTGGACGGGCGAGAGCGACGACCTGACGGCGTGGCGCGCCGCGGCCAAAGAGGATAAGGCCGACTACTATTCCGCCCGCACGAGGACGCCGCGCTCCATGAACGGGCCCCAGGTCCGTTCGATCGTACGTCCCACGGCGACCGACGCCGATGGGCGGTTCACGATGCGCGGCATCGGCCGCGGGCGGATCGCGGAGCTGCTTGTTGAGGGACTCGGCGTCGAGTCGGCAAAGATATTCGCCCGCACCGAGGCTGGCGAGCCGATCGTGCTGCTCCGCGAACGGCGATCGCCGGACTTGGGCGAGTTCACGTACCACCCCGCGGAGTTCACCTATGTGGCGGGGCCGTCGGTTCCGATTGAAGGCGTCGTGCGCGACGCCGAGACCAAGCAGCCGATGCCGGGGATCACCGTCAAGAGCCAAGCCCGGCACGGCGAGCGGATCAACGGCTGGGGGCAGGACTTTGTCCGCGCAGTGACTGACGCTGAGGGCCGCTACCGTCTCACGGGCATGCCCGTCGGCGAGGGCAACCGCATCGCGGCGATCGCGCCGAACGACGAACCCTACTTCTCGACGAGCGCGCGGGCCGCGACGCGCGGGGACCAACAGTCGCTCGAAGTCAACTTCGACATGCCGCGCGGCGTGTGGATCGAGGGCCGGATCACCGACAGGCAAACCGGCCGCGGCTTGCCGGGACAGCTTGACTACGCGGTGTCGAAGGACAATCCGCAGTATGAAATCGCGAGATCGCTCAATGTCGACGAGCGCGACCGCCTGCAGGCCGACGACAACGGCCGGTTCCGTATCGTGGGATTGCCGGGGCCGGGGTTTGTCACCTTTATGGCGTTCGATCACCAGGATTATCCGCGATCCAATGCGATCATCGGCTTGGACGGGACGCCGAAGACGCCCGAAACAAGGATGCTCGACACCGGGCCGTCGCTAATCGTTTTGGGCAACAGTCACGCCGTCGCCGAGGTGAACCCCGCAGCGGACGACCAGCGGTACGAACTCAACCTGCAACTTGACGGCGGCAAGATCGTCGGCCACGTCGTCGACGAGACTGGCCGGCCCGTGACGGACTTCATGTATTCGGGACGCATTGCCGCGTTCGGCACATGGCAGCGCGGCAGCGGCGATGCGTTCGAACTCGTGGGCTACGACGCCGCGGCGCCGCGCCGCGTACTCTTCGCTCACGCGGAGCGCAAGCTAGCCGGCGTCCTCAGCGTGGACGGCGAGTCACCTGAGAACCTCGTGGCTCGCCTGCAACCGGCCGGCAAAGTGTTGGGGCGGCTTGTCGATGACGACGGCACGCCGCTGCCGGACATGATGATTCTGCCTTGGTCGCCGCCAATGTCGAGTCCGGCGGAATTTGCCCGGGCGGCCGAGCTGCAGGCGCCGCCGCTGCCGCCGAATTTCACTCACAAGCAGTCAGGCGAGTACGAGACCGACGCCGAGGGCCGCTTTGAAATTGCGTGTCTGGCGCCAGGGATCGAGTATCGCTTGCGCGCGTTTGACCGCGCGAGCATGACGCCGGCGGCAGGTCGGGCGCCGAAGATTTCCGGCCCGATCGACGCGCTGATCGTCGTCGAGCCGGGCCAGACGCTCGACCTGGGCGAGGTGAAGCTGGCGGATCGCGAGGACTTCGGCTCAACGGCGACGGCAAGCCCGGCGGCATCGGCAACGAGCCCCGTGACGACCGCGGTACCGGCTGCTGAGTCGCCGAAGGCGTCGAGCATCGTTCGAGGCCGCGTGACCGGTCCCGACGGCAAGCCGGTTGCGGGCGCCGCGGTGGCCGTGACGGCCATGAAAGCCGCGCCCCGCCGCGGGGATGCGCGCGAGCCCCAGGGCGACGTGCTTGGCGAGAGTACGACCGAGGTCAACGGCTCCTTTGCGATGTCGCTGACGGGCGCCAGTTCCAAGACGCATAAGTTCGCCATGTTCACGGCGCGCGCCGAGGGCGCCGCGATCGCCTGGCACAAGGTCAATCTCGAGGCGCCGGTGAATGAGTTCGACGTGTCGCTTCCGCCCGCTTCACCGGTGGCGTTTCGGCTCGTCGACATCGAAGGACAACCGGCGGACGGAGCGCGCGTGGAGGTGAGCGGGGTCCTCGTCCGCGTCTCGCCGGAAGAGGAGTTTCCCAATGAAGACGGCGTGGGCTTCATCAACGGTCCAAATACGCCTAAGTCGTGGTTCGCACCGCTTACCGCTGACGACAAAGGCCGCATAGAGATTCCCCATGTGGCCGAGAACTGCGGCGTGTCGCTGAAGATTGCCGGCGACGAACGCTTCGCGCCGCAGGATCTCGCCATCAACACCGGACAGCCGGAGCAGCGCGGCGAACGCGACGGCACCTACCGCCCGCTGGTGGTCAACGGCGTCGGCGGAGATGGCGCAACGTCGATCCCTCTGGCGCCGGCGCAGCTCTTCACTGGCACGGTGACGTACGAGGACACGGAAAAACCCGCTCCGCACGCACGGGTCATCATCTGGGCAAGTCAACAAGAGAAGTTTGGCTCGATGTCGTCCGTCACAGGTCAAGCCGACGCGCAAGGCCGTTACCGCATCAGCCCCAATCCCGGCGTTCGCTTCGGCGTGACGGCGTATCCTCCGGACGGAACGCCGTACCTCGCGCGATCGGCGGCGGAGGTCCGGTGGCAGGGAGGCGAGAAGAGCCGTGAAGTCGACGTGACGCTTCCGCGCGGCGTGCTAGTGCGGGGACACGTGGTCGAGTCGGGGACAAGCAAGCCGGTCGCGGGCGCGTCGGTGCAGTATGTGCCGGAGAGGATCAACAACACGCTTGCCAAAAACGACTTGGTAACGGGCTGGCAAGGAATCCAGATTACCGGCGATGACGGGCGGTTTGATCTCGCGGTGTTGCCCGGACCAGGGAGACTCTTGGCCCACGGGCCCGAGGGCGAATATGTGTTGCAGGAAACGAGCAGCCGGGACCTGGAACGCGGCCAACCCGGTGGCGAACGCAACTATGCCCACGCCGTCCAGCGCATCGATCCGGCGGCCATCTCCGATCCGCAGGAGCTGACCATATCGCTCGAGCGCGGCGTAACCGTGATCGGCGAGTTGGTCGATCCGGCTGGCGCTCCGATTGATCAAGCCGTGATGGTCACGAGGCTCACGATCCGACCGTTCTGGATCGCGTGGCAGGGACAGCCCGTGGAGGTGATTGGTGGACATTTCGAGGTGGGAGGGCTGAGTCCGGGACGTGAAGCCCCCATCCATTTTCTCGACGCGCGGCGCAAGCTCGGCGCCACGTTGCTCACTCGCGCGGGCATGGCGCCGCCGCGCCTCGTGATGCAACCATGCGGCAAGGCGACCATGCGTTTCGTCGACGACGCCGGCAGGCCGGTTGCCGAGCATGTGCCTCAGGTTCAGATCGTCGTCACACCGGGCGTGCACGAGTTCAGCGACATGGCCCGCCAGGCCGGCACGCTGGCTGCCGACGCAGACTTCATTCAAAACACGGATCGACTGAATCATCCGAACTATGAAAAGAGCGACGCCGGGGGGCGAATGGAACTTGCCGCTCTGATTCCCGGCGCCACGTACCGCGTCGCGAGTTATGGAGACGGAGGGTTTGAGGCGCCAAAGGATTTCGTCGCCGAGGCAGGCAAGACGATCGATCTGGGCGACATCGTCGTTCAGCCGCCCCGGTGACGCGAGTGCTCATCGATTGATATGTGCGCTCCCCGAGAATGTCGTTGTGATACGGTTTGCCGCACGACGCCTCCGCCGTGCCCGAAAGCTGATCCGTCTTGGCCGACTGACTTTTGATCATCTTTGGATAAAACCGGCGGAAAACACCATCTCGCCCGTGACATGACTTGTGATCATCTTTGTGGCCGATTCGCGGCGCGCGTGTGTCAACAATTTGATTCATCCCTGCGAGAAGGACCAGCTCGCTTCGTTAGAAGCTCACTGATCAATAAGCGCACATTGATATGACCGCTGCCGCCGAAAACTCGCGTGCCTGGGCTCGTTACGAGCCGACGGACGAAGCGCCCTGGGATCGGCGCCGCGTGGTCCACCTCCACCGGCGGGCGGCGTTCGCGGCGTCGCACGCGGAGATCGAACGCGATCTGGCCGACGGGCCTGATACGGCGATTGATCGGTTGCTGGCGGGCGCGAGTGGTCGCGTCTCTCCGAGACGTGAATCTGCGAGTCTCGGAGAGACAGGCCAACAGGGTTTCGATTCGCTCGCCCGCACGATTGGCGACGCGGCCCAGGCCTCCGGCAGCATCGATCGCCTGCGGGCGTGGTGGTTCTATCGGATGCTGCTGTCGCCGGACCCGTTGGGCGAGCGGCTCACGCTGCTGTGGCACAACCACTTCGCCACGAGCAACCGCAAGGTGCAGGATCTCGCGTTCATGCGGGAGCAGAACGAGTTGTTCCGCCGGCACGGGCGGGGGCCGTTCGGCGAGCTGCTGGCGACCGTCGTCAAACACCCCGCGATGCTTGTGTGGCTCGATGCCGACTCGAACCGGGCGGGCCATCCCAACGAGAATCTGGCCCGCGAGTTGATGGAGCTGTTCACGCTCGGCATCGGCAATTACAACGAGGCCGACGTCCAAGCGGCGGCGCGGGCGCTCACGGGTTGGACCGTCGGCGGAAAGCAATTTCGCTTTGCAAGTCAGCGCCACGACGGCGGCGAAGTCGAGTTGCTCGGCCAGCGAGGGCAATTGAGCGGCGACGAGCTGCTGGCGGTGCTCGTCGATCACCCGGCGACGTCGCGCCGCGTGGCGTGGCGGCTGTCGACGATGTTTTTTGGCGAGGGGGCCGTCGATGGCGACGCGCTCGACGAGCTGGCCACGGGAATGCGGAAGCGCGAGCTATCGATTGATTGGGCGGTGGAGACGATCCTGCGATCGCGGCTGTTTTTTGCGGAAGCCAATCTGCGCTCGCGGGTCCTGGGTCCCATCGAATTCATCGTCGGCGCCCTCCATGCGCTCGACCTTCGGCAGCCGCCGCCAAGCACGCTGCTGCTGGCCGAGTGGGCCTCCCGGATGGGCCAGGAGTTGTTCGCCCCACCCAATGTCGGCGGCTGGCCCGAGGGGCGCGCGTGGCTCAGTTCGCGCAGCATTGTCGCGCGAGCGAACTTCGCGGCGTCACTCGTCGAGGGCCGCCTGTGGAATACGCCAACGCCGCCCGACCTGTGGCGGAACGTAGGCGAAGAACCTGGCGTCAACAAACTGGAGGAGGCCGTCCCCGCGCTCGCCGAGTTGATGTGGGGCGAAACCCCAACGCAAGTCGTCGACGATTCCCTCACTGCCCGGAAACAGCCGGCTGCGGACCAGTTACCGGCAGCGCTGGTCGCGCTGCTGTCGCATCCCGAGGCGCAACTCGGGTAACAGGAGACCTCGCCATGTTGTCTCGTCGCAATTTTCTACGGACCAGCACGCTGGTCTCGCTATCGCCGCTTGTGCCGGGAATGTTGTGCCGCGCCGCGCGGGCGGCGGGCATCGAGCCGGACGCGCGGACGCTCGTGGTCATCCAGCTCGACGGCGGCAACGACGGGCTCAACACCGTCGTGCCCTACGCCGACGACGAGTACGCCAAGCTGCGGCCGAAGTTGCGCGTCGACGTCGAGCGGGTCCACAAGCTCGACGATCGCGTGGGCCTGCATCCGCAGATGCGCGCCGCGAAGGAACTCTTCGACGACGGGCGGCTCGCGGTCGTGCAGGGCGTGGGCTATCCCAATCCCGATCGGTCGCACTTCCGCAGCATGCGGATCTGGCAGACGGCGAGCTTCGACGACGCGGCCCACGATGGCTACGGCTGGCTGGGGCGCGCAATGGATCGCCGCGGCGCCGGTCAGGTCGCCGCGAACCCCGGCGATGCGCCAATGGTGTACGTCGGCGAGGGCGTGACGCCGGTTTCCCTGTGGGCGCGCCGCGCCGCGGCGACGAGCTTGGAGCGGCTCGACGATCTGGCGCTGCGCCGTTCGCCGGGGGCGATTAGCTCGGCGGCAGCGCCGCGCGAGAACGACGTGCGGCAGTTCGTCACCCGCCACGTGCTCTCCGCCTACGCCTCCGCGGAGGAGCTGGCCCAGCAGCGCCGCACGGCAACCGCCGACGCGGCGGCGAAGTACCCCGGGTCCACGCTGGCCGCACGGCTTAAGGTGATCTCGCAACTCCTCCAAAGCGGCTCGCAGGCGCGCGTGTACTACGCCGTCCAAGGCGGGTACGACACGCACGCGGCCCAGGACTTCACGCACGCCGGCCTGTTGTCCGAATTCTCGCAAGCGGTGAAGGCGTTTCTCGACGATCTGCGCGGCGCCGGGCTCGATGAGCGGGTCGCGGTCCTGGCGTTCAGCGAGTTCGGCCGCCGAGCCGCGGAAAACGACTCCCGCGGGACCGATCACGGCGCTGCGGGTCCGGTCTTCCTCGCCGGGGCTCACGTGCGGGGCGGGTTGGTCGGCTCATCTCCCGACTTGAGCGACCTAGCCGACGGCGACCTGCGGATGGAAGTCGACTTCCGCCGGGTGTACGCCACGCTGCTCGACGAGTGGCTCGGCGTCGCGTCGGCCGACATACTTGGCGAGTCATTCGACCGCCTGCCCCTGTTGCGGGGGTAGAAACGTGGAAAGGCGGCCCGCCGCCGCGCAAAAAAACGCCGCGCCGGCCCGTGGTCCACGCTCCCGACGGGCCGACGCGGGCTCCTCGACTCCAGCACGGACGTGGGCGTTGGTCGTCCGGCGACCAGTGTGCACGACTCGCGGCCGCCCGCGTCGCGCCGCTCACCCCGTGGTCACGCTGGTCTCGTTCCGCAACCTTTCGTTTCCAAACGCCTATTCAGGCCGGTCGATGATGTGATTGATCAAACCTGAACGTCGCCGCGCGGCGCTCTCAACGACGCCAAGCAAATATTGCTGCAATTGGCGCGCCCGCGCGGCGACTCGCCGCCTCAGCGATTCCTAGTCGCTCACGCGGGAGCATTGTCCGCGTCGAACGCCCCCGCGCCCGCATCGGTCAGATCTAGGAACGCGCCTTGGATCGTGAATTGACCGGGGCGCGTGTCCCGCTGACGCTCGTCGCGCATCGGCGCCTTGGGAACGTCATCCTTTTGGGACGCTCGGACAATTCGCACGTCGCGGCGAACGGAGTTCTCGTTCATGGCACAGACCCTCTCTGTCCTGCCCATCGCAATGGCAATTCCTGCGCCCAACTCCTGCAGCTTGCCACAACGGGCGCGCCCGTGAAGCGATCTCGCCAGCCGGAGCCCAGAGACCAGCGTTATGCTTCCGACGCCCAGGCTTCCAACGTCCAGGTCGCGTCGAACCCTGTGCTTGGCACGATCGGCAACCCGCCCATGCCCGGCCCGGCCTCGCCAAAGAATTCCTCCGGCGGGAACGACAAGTCCGGCGGAGGCAGTTCATCCGCGGCCTCCTTGGTGTGCGACAGAAGAAACGTGCCGAGCGCCTGCAATTCACGCGACTTGGACGCCCCGTCGCGTCGAGAACGGTCGTGCGTCATGGCGAAATCTCCAGCAGTCCCGACCCACGCATCTGCAATCAGCATGCCATCATGTTAAATTGAGCCGCAATGCGAATTCGCGCATTTGCGGGTTTTCCCTACAAACGCGAACGTCCGGCTCGGCGCCAACTAGAATCGGCCGTCTCGTCGCCGCGGGAGGCGACGCTCCGCGCTGGCCGTCATCCGCCTCGTCGCATCAACTGCGGGAGATTGACGCGAGGGCGCTCGGGGCCTCGTCGCGTCCAGCGGTGGCCGCCCCGCTGCTTGCGGGGCGCACACGGAGGTGACAATTCAGTACACCCCACAGGAGTCGAACCTGTAACCTTCGGATTCGTAGTCCGATGCTCTATCCAATTGAGCTAGGGGTGCGCGAACCACGATTCTACCTGCGCCGCGACCCTTCGCAAAGGGCGGCGATTGTCGACAGACAGTCGGTGCACACGGCCGAAGGAGGCGCCGAGCGGGCTCGCGATGAGTTGGGAAGGGTCGTCGCCGCGGCGGGGGGCCAGGCTGGATGTTCGATGCTGGATGCTGGATCGGGAGTCAGGAGTCAAGGGACAAAGGGGCGCGGAGTGTGGTGTCAGGCGCTCATGTCGCTCATGGGGTTCCGCACGAGCGGCTTGGTTTGCGCGCTGGTTTTATCCGATGCGTCGTCTGCGAGAATAACGCGTTGCGGCGACAAAATTCCCTCGCGCGACCGGTTACGACCGCAGGCTCGCACGCAACTGCTGCGGCGGCTTGACGTTGGGACCAGGCGCGGCGGCGGAGAGTTTTATCCAGCGGGGCGGCCGCGTGGTCGACAGCTGGAACGTAAGCGGTTGGTCGACCTCGTGTTAGCGATTTGGCAGTTTCAGGAATGTTCGGACAAAACCCGGGCTGTGTGACGTGCAAGGGCGCCAAGGCGGCCAAGGCCGCCATGTTCGCAATCTGGCCCACTTGCTTTCAATGTGCGGGCGGCGCGCACCGAGAGCGCTGGCCACGGTCGGCTGACGTGGCTGCGACAGTTGTGGTGAGTTATCAAAGAGCTCACGGCTAACTGGGCTGTCGGCTCCGGACCTAAGGTCTCCAGCCTTCAGCCTACAGTCTGATTGTGAACACATGTATCGTACACGAGGTCGTGGCCCAAAATCAAGAGGGGCGGCGGCAAAGCGCGAGCCAAAACGCCGTGGAGCAAATGCAACGGGGCGTGCTTGGCGACTCGCATTGCTCCGATCGTGATTTGCCGCCAAAATGACGCCTGCTTTGCGCGCTCGTCGGGATGCTTGTCCTGCCATCAAGGAGCGACTGCCGTGTCCGCGACGGCCATTGACTTCACATACAAGTACGCGTTTCCTTCGACCGTCGGCGAGTCGGAGCGGGGTTTTGGGCTGCAACTGGCCACCTGTGGCGCCCGGCACGAGCAGCCGTATTTCTTCGAGGGCCGACTGCGCCGCCCGCGCGAGATGGCCGACATGCTGCTGGTGCTGTGCGACGTCGTCCGCACGCATTTCTTTCTGCCGCGGCCGGTGCTGCTCGACCCGGTGGTGACCAGCAACGAGTCGATGCTGCGATTCGAAGGCTTCAGCGGCTGCTGCGGCGTCTACGCGCGGGTCGACTTGCCGGCGGAAGCGTTTGAAAGCGAGCTGCAGGGCCGTGGCACGACGAACGTGGACTTCAATGCACCGATGCGGGCGGCGCTGTCGCGGCTACACGACCTCGACGATGCGCGCCTGGCCGTGGGCAGCGACGGCGTGGAGCTCGCTAAGGGCGGCGAGCGGATCGTGGAGAAAAAGGTGAAGCTGCCCATGCGGTGGATCAAGGGGTTCAGCGAGGTGCAGCTCTATCAGCCGATGATGTCGCTGCAGTGGGAAGCTCCTGCGGCGGAGGCGCGGCGATTTGTGCGCAGCCTGCCCAAGTCGACGCCGCCGAAGCAGCCGTCGTTTGTCACGCAAACGGGCGGCGCCTTGCGACTCAGCCAGCGCGCAGGCCGCGGTGCCGTGCGATTCGCCGGCACACACCGCGTGAGGGTGCTGGAGCCGCTGCTGGCAGTCGCCAAATCGCTGCGCCTGTGGTCCGACGAGGACAGCGGCGTGACCGGCTGGGAGGTGCTGCTCCGCGCGGGACGATTCTTCCTACTGCTGAGCCCGGAGGTGTACCGCGGCTTTTCCGGCGAAGGGCAGGCGCTGGAAAAACTCGCCGGCGATCGCTGGCAAGCGGCGCTTCCCAAGGTGCAGGACGCGTTGCGCTGGCAATCGCAGCTCGATGGCGCGGAGCTGGCACGCGAGGTGGGACTGCCCGCCGACGAAGTCGAGGCGGCGCTGGCCGCGCTCGGGGCTCGCGGCCTGGCCGGATACGACGCCAACCAGGGCGCTTACTTCCACCGCGAGTTGCCGTTCGACCTCGAAAAGGTCGAGCAGATGCAGCCGCGACTCAAGGGAGCCCGCAAGCTGTTGGCCGAACACAAAGTGCGCATCCTTCCCGCGACCGGTTCGGAGACGCCGGGCGCCGCCGACGTGGAGGTCGTCGGAACCGACGTGCTGCATCTCGTGCGGCTGCGGCTGGACAGCGACCGCTGCACGTGTCCTTGGTTCAGCAAGTACGAGGGCCAGCGCGGCCCGTGCAAGCACATCCTCGCAGCGCGGATGCTGGCGGACGGCGACGACGACGCCAGCGGCAAGGAGTGAGCCGTGACGCCCGAGGAGCTCACTGATCTTGTCGAGCGCGCCGACACGGCCGGGATCGTTCGTGGCCTGGCGGGATTGTCCGAAGCCGAGCGTCGCAAACTCTCGAAGACCGGGGCGACGCTGCTTCGGGAGATTCGCAAATATCAGCGCGAGCAGTTCATGGCACGGTTCGGCGCGAGCGCCGGCGGTCGATTGAGCGCTCTCATGCAGCGGCTCTTGCGGCTGGGGCCGCAGGGTCCCGCCCTCGACTCGAAGGAGCATGCCGCGGCCATTGCGGTGCTTGGAGTTTGCCCCGTCTCGGAGGCGCGGAAAGTCGACGCTCGCCGGAACCACCGGTACGCAACGTCGGACGACCTCGTTCAGGTTCTCTCGGACCGCCGACCCGATTGGATTGGCGCGTGGCTCGACGAGCGGTTCAAAGGCGAGTGGCCGTCGATTGATTGGGACGTGTTTTGGCGGCTGTACAAGGCCGGCGTCTGTGCTAAACCGACGACCAACGACTATTACCGTTTCATGGCCAAGCAGCTCAACGGTTGGTCATCTTGGGTGCAAAACCGTACGCAGCGTCTCAGACACCTCTTGGCCGACGAACCTGTGCTGCTCGCCGACGTCTGGAAGTTGTTTGAGGTCGACACTGACGCCTTCGCCTACGATTGGGACGCCAATCGGCCAGTCCGCCCGGGCGATGCTCCAGCGCCCGACTCGTGGGCCTCAGCCTTGTTGCGGCTGGCCCAGCGCGGCATTATCGACCGTCAGCGGCTCCTTGACGCCACGATCGCGGGCCAAACGACAGGATTCAAGCAAAACCGCCTAGCGGGAATGGCGCGATTGCACGAGAAGCTTGAGCCGACGATCGACGAGATGACCGCGCGGCAATCGGCGTACGCTGAGCTACTGGCAGTTCCCACGGCCGTGGTCGTCAGCTTCGCGATCGGAATGCTAAAGAAGATCGAGCAGGCCGGGCGGCTGAACGACGAGGCGTTCGTCGCCGACGCGGCGCGCGTCTTCAGCGTGCCCACGAAGGGGCCCGCCAAGACTGTCGTCAGCATCTTCAAGAAGATTGGCAAGCGCTCGCCGCAGCTCATTCCACGAGCGTCGCGGGCGCTGGCCGAGTCGGCGCTGGTGCATCCGGCGGCCGACGTGGCGAGCGCCGCATTCGAGCTGCTCGAACAGTGGCGCGACAAGCTCGATGCGCAAACGATGGAGACGCTCGCCGATCGGCTCGACGGGCTGCCGGCAACCGTGCAAGCACGGGCCCATGCGCTGGTCGCGGCGCAAAGCGGCGGCGATGGCGCCCCAGCCGACGTCCAGGTGTCCTCGGCGAGCGACGTCGCCGAGCGCGTCGCGGAGTGTCGCGCCGCCGCGATGGAGCTTCCGGCGCGGTGGCGAGAACTGGCAGGCGTCGATGCCGCGCTCGCGGCCGTCGACGAGCAATCCTGGCCGCCGCCGCTTGCATTCCGCGTTGGCGACGCGCCGGTGCTGTCCGGCCTCGCCAAGGTCCGGCCGATTCAATCCGTCGACGAGCTGCTCGACGTCGTCGCGCACACAGTGGAGCAAGTCGACGATGCGATGGACTTCGAGCGGATTCTCGATGGCGTTTCCCGCCTGGGTTTGGAGCGGACGCCGGACTTCGAGCGTCGCGCCGCGCCGATCGTCAAGCGCATCGGCGACGGCGGCGGCAACGAAGCCGGCCGATCAGTCGCGAATTGGATCACCAGCCCCGTTGAGTTTCGCAAACTCCTGGGCTGGTGGCTTGCGGGCAATCCCAACGCCCTGCTGCCCGCGGACAGGCACTATCACGTTCAGCAGCATCATCCGCCAATCTACAGCTTTCTCAATCGTCGTTGCTTGCAGTTGCGCCAGCGGCTCCAAGCGGGGACGGCCGGTCCGTTGCTTTCGACGCCCACACATGCATCCGGTTGGCTGGACCCGCGCACCGCGATTCAGCGGTGGCGAGAATCGCACGAGATGAATGCGCCGTTGATGCGGAGCGACGTCGTCTTGGCGCTGTTGCGACTCGCACCCGACCATCGGCCAGCGGCGCTGGCGGACGCCGCTTCGCTCGAACATCCGTGGGAGGCGCCGCTGCGCTGGGCGCTGGGCGATTGTTCGGTTTCGCCGCGGATCGCCGGGGATGGGGCCGACGTGTGGATTGCCGCCGCCAATGCGCGGTTGGACGAGGCAGCGTTCGCCGCGATTGCCGAGGCCGGAGCGCCCCGGTGCGGGCCGTCGGGCTCGGCGCCCGCGCGCTACTCATGGCGGGCGGGCTTTCACACGCCGCCGTATCGCTCAGAAGAAGCCCTCCACATCGCGATCGACGTCGCGTCGCCGGTCCCTGATCCGGCGACGTGCGTCGATCGCCCTTCGGTGCTACTGCATTTGCGTCACGACGAGCGATACTGGTTTCACGCCGCCTGGTTCGTCGATTTCGTGTCGACTCTGCATCCGGCAGACGCCTCGGGATTGTTCGCGGAAGGCGTCGCCGCGCTGATGCGGCGAATTCACTCCGGCAGCTCGTCGTTCGAGCCGAACTACGCCTATATCACGCCGCTGTTCGACGTGGATCGGCCGCTCGACGATTTGGCACATTTGCTGGTGTGCGTCGGTTTCTGCGGCAAGGACCAGGACGCCGCCGGCATGGCCCGCGACGCATTGATCCAGGGCATCGGCGACGGCCGCATTCACGAGTCAACGCTCGGAGCCGTATTGGCGAATCTTGCGATTCCTGGTTGGCTGAAGCTGAATCGAATGTGCGCGAATCTCGCCGAAGCGGCGCGCGTCTCGTCGCTTCATGCCTGGACGATCGGCGGGGCGCTGGAGTCGCTGCTGGGGGCCTATGCCGAGTTGCCGCGCGACGCCCATCACCTGCTCGTTCTTGTCGAGCAGTTGCACGTCTCACTGGGGCGAGGGCTAGGCCCTCCGGCGCGGCAAGCGCTCGCCAACGCCAAGGCCGGCGGCAAGACGGCGAAGCTCTCCAAGTCGCTGCTCGCGATGGAGCCCCATCCGACGCCGGCGGCGATGGAAGCGCGCATCTCACTCGTGCAAGGACGCCTGGCAAGGGCCCAGCGCTGGGCCGCGGCCGAAGTCACCGAGTCCATGCAGCCCATCGAATCGCTCACTCCGGCGCGTGGGCGATCAGCCAATCTTCGAGGTTGATCTGCTCGACGAACGGCGCCCGCAGCAACGCCGCCCGCGCCGGCAGCAGCCCGGCCAGCCATGGGTGCCGGGCCATGCCGGTCATGGCGCGGCTCATCGCCCGTTTGCCGTACCTGCCCAGCGACTTGCCGTCGATCTGCTGCTGCACGTCGACTGCCAACCGAGCGAACGTCGCGGGGATGACATTCGGCTCGGGGCCGACGTGCAAGACCGTCTTGCAGTCGGCAGCCAACGTCTCGCACACGGCGTCCCATAGCCGTTGCGGGCGATCGACCCAGTCGTGGAGCAGGTCGCGGGCGGTGGACTCGTCGTAACTGCGTTTGCCGGTGACGAGCGAGACGACGGCCGGCCGCACGGGGAAGGGGCGCACGGCCAGCGTTTCTAGCATCACCGCGGCGCGGTCGGGCACGTTGCGTTGGCGAACCAGCGGCGTGTGGAGCGGCGGCCAGCGGTGGTCGTTGGGCCGAACTTGCACGCCATTGGGCATCACATCCGGCAGCGCCGTCTTGTAGCGCGCGACGGTGTCCTGCTGCCCAACGACTAGATAAGTGTTCGGCGACAGGACCGACGACACGCCGATCGAGCCCCGGCCCTCGGCGCTGATTTGCACGCAGAGCCGGCGAATCTTGTCTTCGGGAATTACCTTGCCGCGGGAGAACACGATTGCCAGCGTCGCATCGTGGGCCAGGTCCGCGCAGTCACGGGCCAGCGCCAACGGCACGCGAATCAGCTCGTTGGCCGCGATCGCCCCGCCGCAGGCGACCGCCATCATCTCGCCCAAGCTGTACCCATACGCCAACCGGGCCTGCGCGTAGTCGATCCCGTGCAGCTCGCGGAGCAGCCGGAGCTGGGCCACCTCGACGGCAACCACCAGCGCCACCGCCTGGGCGTATTGGTCGAGGCCGAACTCCCGCCGGTCTTGCACGGCGCTGGCAAGGTCGACCGGGGCGCGGATCACCTCCGCACAGATTGCACTGTACTGGTCGAGCGCCTCCGCGACGATCGACCGGTACGCGCTCAAAGCCAGCAGCTCGGGCGTGCGGCCAAGGTTCGTGATGTTGTAGCCGCGAAAGGCCAGCGCCGCGTCGGGCATGGCTTCGGCCAACGGGCGCGGCGGCGGAGGAGTCGGGGAGGCCATCGAGAGCTGGTTGTGCGTGGTGGGAAACTTTGGGCGAAGCGACTCAATCCGGAGAGCGGAAAGTGAATGGATGCCGTCTTTGTGCTTCCCCTCACCCCGGCCCTCTCCCGGAGGGAGAGGGAAACGGACTCCGAAGTATGCCTCGGTTCAACGCGGGGTGCTTCGGGATTGGCGGATCATGCGGATGGTTTGTGGGGAATTTTACGCGCATGCCGGGGGGCTGGCGCCTGTGGGAACTCGTCCTCGCCGCCCCGACAGCCGCGGTTCGCCGCAATCGCGCCAGCACGAAGCGGTTCTGACCTATGTTTCGGGAGTGGCCTGTCGCCCTGCGGACGCGGTTGACGGCGTCAACCGACCATCCGGCCCCCCCGCACGACGTGAACTGGGCGCACCCGCGCCGCTTACGGAGATTTCCGCATGCTGACCGCTCGCGACATCATGACCGAAGGCGTCATCACGATTCGTCCCTCGTGCACCATTCAAGAGGCGGTCGAGCTCCTGCTGTCCGAGGACATCAGCGGCCTGCCCGTGGTCGACGATCGCGGCCGGCTGGTGGGCATCGTCACGGAGTTCGCCCTGCTGGCCGTCGCCTACGACGAAAAGGTGATGCAGGACGCCGTGGCTCAGCATATGACCACCGACTTATTGACGGTCGAGGCCAGCGATCCGATTCGCAAGGTGGCCGACCTGTGCGTCGTGCACCGCGTGCGGCGCGTGCCGGTGATGGACTCCGGAAAACTCGTGGGGCTGATTTCGCGGTGCGACGTGTTGCGGGCGATCTACGAATCGCGACAGGCCGCCGCCGCCCGGTAGGGCTCCGGGGGAACGGATGCGCAGTCGCCGAGGTCTTCGTTCACCAATGACGCGCTCTGCCCTGCGGTCGTCGGTGAACTTGTTGATTCTTTCGGCCGCGCTCGCGACGCCGGCAAGTCGCGCCGCGACTGTCTTGATGGTGACCGATCTCGACGGGTCCTACAACGCCGAGGAGTCGGCCCGTAAGTCTCAGCTTGAAGCCTGGGGTTACACCGTCGCTGCCGTTCACGACAATGCGTCGCAGGCCGTGATCGACGCGGCCGTAGCGGCGGCCGACGTCGTTTACGTACCCGGGACCATCGACGACTGGCAGTTGCTGTATAAGCTGCGTACGGCGACGCGCGGCGTCGTGACCGAGACGCCCGGTTTGGACCAGGAATTCGGCTTCGCTGCGGGCGACGGTTACACTCAGAGTTGGAACGCCGTCGAAAACGTCGACAACTCCCACGCGGTCACCGCTGGCCTGGCGACGGGAACCGTAACGATCGTGACGTCGAACCAAAATCTCGCGCTCAACGGCAATACCAAAGCGTCGGGAATGCAAACGCTGGCGACGTTGAACTTTGGCGGCCTGGCGTTGGGAGCGATCGAAACGGGCGGCGCCTTGGCCGACGCTTACGGCGGCAATGGCACGGCCACGGCACGACGCGTGCGGTTGCCGTGGGGTTTGGCGAGTTTCAGCGCGTTTAACTCCAACGGCCTTGCCATCCTGCAGAACGCACTTTCGTGGGCAGCCGGCGGCAATGATCTCCTGCTGCACCTCAAACTGAACGAGACCAGCGGCACAGCGGCCAACGATAGCTCCGATTACAACCGCGACGGGTCGGTCGTCGGCACGGCCAACTGGATCGCCGCACGCCGGCACAACGGGTTCGACTTCAACGGGTCGACGAAGATCGAGGTCAACAGCCTGCTTGGGAATCCAACAAGCTTTACAGTGGCGTGCTGGGCGCGGGTTGACGCCACGGACTCCGCCGGCGCCGAGGGCATCAGCGTCGGCGACTACATTTTGCTGCGCCCGCACGACGTCACCAATGGCGTCGCCTTGGCTCACTTTTACTCCGGAGGAGGCAGTTTTCAGACGGTCGCCGCCTCAACGAACTACGTCGGCCGCGGTTGGCATCATCTCGCCGCCACGTTTGACGACTCCGCCAACAGTTTCAAGCTCTATGTCGACGGGACGCTGGTCGCGATGACGTCGACGACCTCGTCCGTCGCCTGGAGCGGCCTGGGAACCAAGACGCGAATCGGGGCCCACGGCAATACAAATACGAACCTGGACTTGGACGGCGCCATCGACGACGCCCGCGTCTACAGCCGGGCGCTCTCGCCCAGCGAGATCGCCGACCTCTACGGGCTCGTCGGCCACTGGAAGCTCGCCGAGACCGCCGGCACGACGGCCACGGACAGCTCCGGCAAGGCCCTCAACGGCGCGCACACCGGCGGCACGACGGTCGGGCAATCAGGGCCCTATCCCGGCGCCGGGCAGTACGCGGCGGGCTTCGATGGGTCAAACGACTATGTCAACGGCGCCTCCGCGACGAACTACGCCGCGTTCGCCGACGGCTTCAGCATCGTGGGTTGGGTGAATCTCGACTCGCACGTCGACTACGCCGCGGTCCTCGAAAACGGCGCCACGACCGACTCCTGCTCGCTGGCGTTCAGCGGCACGGGGCAGGTGCGCGTCGTGGGACGATCCTCCGGCGGCCTGCAGATTCATACGACGGCGGCCACGCTGCCGTTGGGACGATGGGTGCACGTTGTCGGCACGCACGACGGGACCACGTTCAAGGCGTACGTCGACGGCCAGTTGGTCTCCAGCGCCAGCAACGCCTTTGCACTCACGACGCCCGCCGGCAATCTCACGCTTGGAGTCTCGCTGCAAGGCAACGACGAATACCTCGACGGTCGTCTGCAGGACGTGCGGCTCTACAACCGGGCCATTGCCGCCGATGAAGTCGCCGAGATTTACGGCCTGGTCGGACATTGGACGTTCAACGAGGGATCGGGCACGGCGCTGGCGGACTCCTCGGGCGCTGGCGCTGCGGCGGCCTTCAACTCCGGCTCTCCGGATTGGACGACCGGCGTGTACGGCGACGCTCTGGAGTTCGACGGCGTGACGGATGACGCCCAAACCAGCGCCGCGTTCACCCCGCCGTCGGTGGGGACGGTCGCCTTCTGGATGCGCTCCAACGGCCCGCCGGCGGCGCGGCAGCGCCCGTTTGGCGTTGGCGCCGATTGGGAAGCGTGGCAAGACCCCGATGGAATTGTCCGCTTCGACCTGTGCGGCAATGGATACATTGGCGGATTTGAGACGGTTTCGGCGCCCGCGACGGCTGGCGCCTGGTATCACCTGGTCGCGATGTTCGACGCGGTCGACGACAGCTACGCCATCTACGTCAACGGCGCACTCGATAAGAGCGGGACGTCAACCGAGAATCTGACCGCCCAGGCCGCCGCGGCGCTGTCGTTAGGCACGCGCACCGGCTCGACGGAGCGATTTGCCGGCCGGCTCGACGACTTCCGCGTCTACAACCGCAAGCTCTCGCCGTGGGAGGTGTATCAGATTTACGGGCTGATGGCGTGGTACAAGCTCGACGAAACGAGCGGGACGATCGCGGTCGACGCGACGGGCCGCGGCAACGACGGCGCCTATGGCGGCGCTCCGACCCTCGGCGTCGTGAGCAACGGCAACCCCGCGATGGGAACGGCCGTCGATTTCAACGGAACAAATGCCGTCCAGATTCCGGGAATGTATGAGCAATCGGCCAGCGTGAGCGCGGCCGCATGGGTTCGCCTCGACGCCGCCGACTCCCTGGGAGCCGACGTGGTGAGCCTGGGCGACCACTTCAAGCTCACCCTGCTCAACGGCAGCCCTGGAGCGCTCGCCGCATACTACAACGGCTCCGCTTGGATTTCGGCGCCCGGCCCGCAATACACGGGCAACGCCGGGTGGCATCACTTCGCGGCCGTGCTGCGCGAGAACGATTCGCTCAAGTTGTACGTCGACGGCAACGAAGCCGCCACGCTTGCGTTGTCGGGCGCAATCTCCTACGCCGGGCTCGGCGCCAACACGCGGATCGCAAGCCATGGTAACGGCGGCACGAACTCTGATCTCGACGGCCGCGTGGACGACGTGCGAATTTTCAACCGCGCGATGCAGCCGGACGAAGTGTTTCAGCTCTATCGCGGCACGCGGATCGACGGGATCCGGATCTTGCAGTGGGTCGAGGCGCGCTGACGGTTCGTTCGGTTGTGCGGCTTGGTTGGAATCCGCCGCTGACGAGTGGCCGTCAGCGGCACCCGGAGGTCCGCCGAGGGGCCGGATGGCGCGCTTGCGGCCGGACGCCTCGGCAGACCTCGGCGTGACATGGCGCCTGCGTTGACGCAATGCCCCGGCAAGCTACGGTTGCGTGGCTCACTCTGCGCGCAGGCGCCAGTGCCTTGGACGAAGATCTCATGAGCGCCGGCCGAAAGCGGATTCTACTGATCGAAGAAGAAGCGGTCCTGCTGGAGATCACCTCGTTCCGGCTGGAGCTGCTTGGCTACCAGGTTGCCACACAGACCACGGCCGACGGCGCCCTGGCGTGGCTCAACGACAGCGTGCCGGACCTGATTCTGCTTGGCTATTTGTCCGACGTCGGCCCCGTCGAGCTGCTCAACCGCGTCAGCGACGATCCGCGCACCAGCGACGTGCCGCTGCTGTTCCTGTCGGCCAATTCGGATCTCGACGAAGTCCAACGCGCCTACAACGCTGGCGCGGATGAGTATCTGCTGACCCCTTACGACCCGCTGGTGCTCGAACGCAAGGTTCAAGGGCTGTTGGCCGCGGCGGAGTTGCAGCACACCGGCTGAGTGACGATTCATGGCGCGGCTTGGCGACATCCTGGTTCGCAACGGCTGGATCACTCCCGGCCAATTGCAAAGTGCGCTCGCCGCGCAGGGCTCCGAGCAAGGCCTGTTGGGCGTCATTCTCGTGCGCCGCGGGTTGATCACCACGGAACAGCTCGGCGCCGCGCTCTCCGAACAATACAGCGTGCCGTTTCTCGAGGTCGTGCCCGAAGGCATCAACCCTCAGGTCGTGTGGCTGCTGCCGGAAGAGTTGGCCCGTTCGCGCCGTGCCGTGCCTGTGAGCGTGCATGACCGCACGCTGCAGCTCGCGATGCTGGCGCCCGACGACATGGAAACCATTAGCGAGGCGGAGCTAATCACCGGCTACCACGTGGAGCCGGTGGTGTCGCTTCCCGGCGGGATCGATGCGGCGCTCGATCGCGGGTTCGACGACCGCGTAGTCGCCCGACAAACCGTGGTCGATATGAAGATGGCGGACCTCGAAGCCGCTGAGCAGGCGATCGACGAGGAGCTGTCCGCCGAAACGACGCCCGAGGAAGACCAGGCGCCGGTGGTGCGGCTCGTGCGGGCGATCCTGATGGGCGCCATCAACGCCAATTCCAGCGACATCCACCTGGAGCCGCATCAACCCGAAATGCGCGTCCGATACCGCGTCGACGGCGTCCTGCAATCGGTCATGACGATCCCCCGGCATATCGAAGAGGCGGTCGTCGCCCGCATCAAAGTCATGGCGACGATGGACACGACCGAGCGCCGTCGCCCTCAGGACGGGCAGCTTAGCATTCACGAGGCGGGCGCCCGCGTCAATTTCCGCGTCAGCACGATTCCCACCGTTGGCGGCGAGAAGGTGGTGATGCGACTCCTCGACGAAAGCAGCCGCACGTTCAACCTCGACCACCTCGGCATGGGCGCCCGCGACCTCAAGACGCTCCAGGAGCTGATCGATAAGCCCTACGGCATGCTCGTGCTCACGGGCCCCACTGGCTCGGGCAAAAGCACCACGATGTACGCGGTGTTGTCGAAACTCAACTCGGTGAGTCGCAACATCGTCACCGTCGAGGACCCCGTCGAGTACCGCCTGCCGGGCATCAACCAGGTGGCCTCCGACAACGAGTATGGCTTGGGGTTCGCCAACGCGCTGAAGTACATCATGCGACAGGACCCCGACGTGATCATGGTTGGCGAAATTCGCGATCACGAAACCGCGGTCACGGCCGTGCAGGCCGCCTCCACGGGCCACCTGCTTATCAGCACGTTGCACACCAACGACGCGGTGGGCGCCGTGGCTCGGCTCAACGACTTGGGCATCGACAGCTTCAAGATCGGCGGGGCGCTGTTGGGCTCGATCGCCCAGCGACTGCTGCGGACCATCTGCCCGCATTGCAAGGAACCGGTCGACGTCAACAAGCACTACCTCAACGCGCTGGCGCATGGCGCGAAGGTTCCCGACGACGTCGTGTACTACCGCGGCCGCGGATGCAAGAAGTGCCTCGGCACGGGCTACGCGGGCCGGGCGCCGATCTACGAGATCATGGTCGTGACGCCGACGCTGTCGCAGGCGATTGAAAACGGGCTGCCGACGACCAAGCTCCGCGAGTTGGCACTCCGCGAGGGGATGGTCGAGCTGGCCGCGGCGGGGCTGGAGCTGGTGTTCGTCGGGCAGACGACGCTTGAGGAAGTGTTCTACAAGATTTCCGGTTAGCGAGGGAGCCGCGGATGGCGCGACGAAAGCGATTGGCTGCGGCCGGCGTGGGCGAGGCGGGCAACGCTTCGTTCGCGGCGGCGCC
>JBIOVA010000206.1:0-65231 GCA_044867485.1 Lacipirellulaceae bacterium
CTGCGGCGGACCTTGGGCGTGCCACCCTGATCGTATTGCGGAGGATCGGTCACGACGCGGGGGAATCGCCGCGGGTGGCTCGCCGCAGTTGCTGCAGCTTCGCGTGCAGGGCGGCATGGGGGCCCTCGGCCAGGTCTTGGCGCTGGTCGGCGGCGCTGGCAACGGGGCTGGACGCCGCGCGGCGCGCGGGCTGCGGCGGCGAGTCGAAGTGCGGCGAGCGCGGCGCACCGGGCGTCGCGCCCGGTCGCGCGTCGCCAGCGACGCGGCGCTTCCCGACAAAGTGCGCCTGAATCATCGCCCACAACGGCTCTCGACGCCGCATTTCGAGCGGGGCGAAGAACCACCCCAGCGGGCTGGCCAGGATCGCCGGCAGCAGCAGCAGGTTGCCCGCCAGTGCGGCGACGAGCATCGCGGGCAACAAGTAACCAAACTGCCGAATGGGCGTGAACGCGCTGAACGTGAGCACCGTGAGCCCCAGTCCGCCGACGAGCGCCGTTTCGATCATCGCGGTGCCGCAGCGATCGTACGCCCGCAGCACGGCGTCGCGGCGCGTGAGTCCGAGGTCGAGGCAACGCTGGAACCAGGTGATGTAGTGAATTGTTCCTTCAACCGCCAGCGCCAGGGCCACGCCGCCAATCATCATGATGCCGAGATCAATTTTCACGCCGAGCCAGCCGAGCGTTCCGAAGACCGCCGCCAGCGGCAGCAAACTGGGGGCCATGGCGATGACGCCGGCAGGCACGCTCATGAAGGCCAGCGTGACCACGACGGCCACCAGCGCCGCGGCCCACAGCAGACCGTGGCGGAGACTGGCGAGCAGTTGGCGTTGCGTCTGCGCGACGACGGGGGCGACGCCGGTGAAGGCGGCGCGGATCGGTCGCGGGCCGCCGTCGTCGATCTGCGACACTCCTGCGGTCTCGATGATGCTCGGCAGGCCGGTGACGTCGACCACGTACACACCGTCGGCGGCGATGCGCCGCGCGGCCGGGTCGCTGGGCGCCGAAGCGAGCACGACGGCGTCTTGCTTGCGGAGGGCAGCGATCGCCGCCTGGCGATACTGCTGGTCCTGCGCGTCGTCGCCGCGTCCGGGACGCTCGTACACGGCGATGTTGTAGAAGCTGACGCCACCGGGCGCGAGTCCGCTGCGGCCCAGCAGGTCGGCCAGCGCCTTCTCCTGCACTTGCGGCGGCGGCGTCGCGGCCGCGTCAGGGGCGCGGAACAACACGCACACTCGCGCGCCGGCGAGCTCCTTGCCTTGCTCCTGCAGGGCGCGGACGATCCGGTCGCGCTGCTGATAGGAGATCAGCACTGGCTCGACGGCCCGTTGGAGCTGGCCGAGGAACACGTCGTAATCCACGGGGCCGCCGTCGGGTGCGTGGGCGGCCACGCGGGCGCTGAGCCGCCACAATTCACGGCCGGTGGGGCGATCCGAGCCCGGCTCGCGCTCCATCCGCAAGTAGTCGCCGGCCATGAGCTCGCCGCGGTGCGTTTCGAGGGCCTTGTTCTTGGCGTAGTCGCCGCCGCGATTGGCGCCCGCCAGCGCGGTCTGGGTCGTCGGGGGTGCGAACGTCGCAGCGGACAGCGCCCGGCTGATTTGCGGAAACTCTTCCAGCCGCCGCTCGATGTCGCGGATCAGCTCCAGCCGGTCCAGCATCGTGAGGCGATACTGCTGCCCGTCCTCTTCGGCGTGGTCGCCGCTGGCGCGCAGCCGCTCCGGCGGCATCGTGAGGATGACTTCCACGGGCACGAGATTGCCGATGTGCCGTTCGATCCACGCATAGTCGCCGATTAATTGGGAATCCTGATCGAGGAGCTTGAGAATTTGCACAGATGTGCCCAGCCGAGCCATGCCGAGACTCAGGACGATCAGCGCAACGATCCAGCAACCGAGCGTCATGGCGTTGTGGTCGACGACGAAGCCGAACAGCCGCTCGGCGGCGCCGGCCAGGCGGCTCTTGGCGCGGCGCAGAATCCGCGCCTGGATGAAGGCGTCGCTGGGCGGATAGCAGTGCAGCAGCGTTGCCAGCAAAACCAACGCCACGGCGACGGACGCCACGAGCGCCGCGGCCGTGAAGACGGCAAATTTCTGGACTGGGACAATGTCGCTGACGGCCAGCGCCGCGATGCCAGCGGCGGCGGCCAGCGCGGACAGAAGGGCCGGCCGCGCCGCCAGGCGGATGGTTCGTTCGGCGGCGCCGTCGAGGCCGCCCTCGCGGCGCGCTTCGAAGTAGTAGTTCACGGCGTGCAACGCCCCGGACAGGGCGAGCAGGTACACCACCGCGGGCATCGCCATCAGCACGGCGTCGAGGGCGCCCCAGTCGGGCGCCGCTTGTTCCAGGGCGAACACCTCAAACACGCCGTAGTAAAACACGATCGCGAGGCTGAGTCCCGCGCTGGTGGCGCCGGCGGCGATCACCAAGGCCGTGAGCCGCCGGCTGCCTAGCCGCCAGTAGCACAAAGCGACGCCGGCCAGTCCGGCCAGCGAGGCAAGCCGCACAAGGGTGCGCTGGCCTTCGGCGTCGATCCGGGCGTTGTCGACGGGCGGCCCGCCCATGTGGATTGTCTCGGGGTCGACGCCGCAGTCCGCGGCGATCGTCGTGATGCCTTCCACGGCGTCGCGCATCGTGCGTTGGTCGCTCATCGCCGCCGGCGAGAGGTAGACGATGAGGCCGGTGGTGCGCGTTTCGTCGCCGAGGGTGCGACCCTGGGCGTCGCGCTGCGGCGGGCCGACCAGGGCGCCTTCGAGGCGCTTGACGGCCGCGGCGTAGGACAGGCCGACCTGCGAGGTCATGAGTTGCTGGACGACCTCCGGCCCCGTGATGACGCGGGCGTACCAGCCGGTGCGGCGCATGGCGTCAGGATCGGCGATCGACGGCGTCGGCGCGACGAGCCGCCTGGCGACCAGCTTGAGGCGTTCGGCGTTGCCGAGCGTACAGCCGTCCCAGCTCACAAGCGCGAATTGCTGTTCGGGGAAGTGCTCGCGAAACCAGGCGAGGTCCTGCATCTCGTTGTAGGCGGGCGGCAGCCAGTCGGCGGCGTCGATGGTGCTGGAGTCGAGCGCCCGCCGGGCGCCGCCGGGGATGAACGCCAGGACGAACGCGCACGCCATCGCGAGGAGCAAGTAGTGGGGTTGACCCAACGTCTTGCGAGCAAGAAACGACGGGAGTGTCATCGGCGTCGGGTCCGGGACGGAAGGGGGACGGGCGCGCGCAGCATCGGCGTCCGGGGCGCGAAGGCTAACGAGAAGAGCGGTCGGCGTCTATGCCGAACGCGACAGGGTGGCACGCCCAAGTCTGCGCGGGGCGTAGTTGGAGTGGCTGGCGTGGTTGGCGATCGGGTGATTACCACGCCCTGCGGAAGACCTTGGGCGTGCCACCCATGCGGCGAAATCACGTCCGGCGCGGGACGCGTCGACGCTAGCATGCCGCCGGGCGCCGCCTTAGCGATACGCTTCGAGGCCAATCGACGAGCCGATGCCCACGACCTCGCCGGCGGAGGCGATCGGAGAGTACCCGCCGGGGACGAAGTTAATCTGGTGTGGCGCCAGGGCGACGGATTCGATGTACAGCAACTCAAACCCGGCGCGGAGCGACACGTTCGGCCGGAGGTGCCACTTGCCCAGGAGCTGCAACTCGCCGACGAAGGAGAGGTTGTCCTCGGTGCTATCGGTTGCGCCCGTGCTAACGTTTGCGGCTGTTCCGGCGGTGAATTGCGAATGGAGATCCATGCGGTTCCAGAACGCCCCGCCTTTGACGTTGAGCCCAATGCTCCAGCGGGACGTTTCGTGGGCGACGCCGCCGCCGAACTGTCCGCCGAAGAGGTCGTTGTCGGTTTCGATGAAGTAGTCGCCGCCCTCGGTGGTGGCGACGTCGGGGTCGCGCTCGGCCGTCATGGTCAGCAGCTCGGTGAGGTTGACGTACCGCACGCCGGCGAGGAATGAATAGGAGAGCGTTTTGTTCGCGGTCCGCACCCAGTCGCCGCTGGGCTGCAGAACCATCTGGTCGCGGCCCATGCGCGACTTGACGAGGTAGTTGATTTCGCCGCTGTCGTAGCCCGTGTCGTAGTTGAACGAAATGTTGCGGGCGCCGTCCCACGACGGATTGACGCGGTCGATGTAGTCGTTGACTTGCAAGCCGGTGGCTGTGGCAGCGTCGAGCGACGAGCTCTGCTTCCACTGCCCGCCGCCGTAGAAGGTGAACTGGGCGACGTGGTCGCGATTGCTGCCGTCGCGAAACAGGAACCGGCCGAGCGAAACGCGCGCCAAGCCGTCGGCGCCGGGCTTCGAGCCGTCGATCGTCAAAAAGTTCATGGCGAGCACGGGCCCGAAGCCCACTTGGCCGAAACTCGTGCCGGGCGACGAGCCGACGGTGCCTTCAAACGCAAAGGGCAGGCCCTTGCGATCCCAACTCTTGTTCATGAGGACGTAGTCGCCCTCGGCGTACCAGAAGCCGCGTCGCAGCCAGGTGCCGCTGCTCTCGAACAGGGGGCCGCCGGCCAGGTGCGCCGCGTGGCCGTCGTGACCGCCGTAGGGATGGCCGAAGCCCGCGTCCATTTCGTCGTCGAACTCGGACTGTGCCATGGGTTCGATGGATTCGCCGCCGGGCAATTCGTCGGTGAGGTCCAGGGTGGGCGGCAAGTCCCCGGCGCCCGTGCCCGCGGGCGACGACAACACTTCCTGCGCCGCGGCGCCCGGCGCCGCCGCCAGCAAGATCACCATGAGAAGAGGAACGAAGTTTTTCACCGCACTAGTCTCCCCTCGCGAAACGGACCCCCAGCGGCGCATGGCGTCGCCGACGTTTGCACAGCCTATCAATCGTCCGCGCTCCCGTAGCCCATGCAGGAATAACCGGTAGAATCGGCAAAAACGGACCAACCGGCACAGGCGGTCTAACTTGCCGAAGGCGGGTGCGCGGGCCGACGCCTTGCGCAGTTTCACAACTGGCTTGCTGGCGCCGTCGCGGCGCCGAACTGGAGTTCCCCAATGACCTTGCCCCTGGCCTCGATCATTCAAGCTGGCACGAAGTTGTGGCTCGACTCGGTCGACCCCGACCTGGTGGCCACGAACCGGGCGCTCGGCGTCACGGGCGCCACGTCGAACCCCATCATCATCAGCGAGCTGGTGAAGACCGGCCGGTTCGACGCCCGGCTGGCGGAGCTGATGAACACGCGTAAGTTGAGCGACCACGATGCGGCGTGGACGCTCAACGATGAGATCGTGACGGACGCCCAGCGCGTCTTTCGCCCGGCGTGGGACGCCACGCGCGGCGACGACGGCTATGTGAGCTTCGAGGTCGATCCGCTGCTGGAGGATGCGGCGTGCCAACTGTCGCACGCCGATCGCATGCAGCAGTACGTCGAGCTGGGGACGCGGTGGTTTGTGGGCCATGCCAACCGAATGATCAAAGTCCCGGCGACGCCCGCGGGATTGGGGGCGCTCGAGGAGCTGGCGGCGGCAGGCGTTGCGATTAACGTGACGCTGATCTTCTCGATGCGGCAGTACGAGGCGGCCCGCGACGCCATTTGGCGCGGGGCCCAGCGGCGTAAGTCGCTCGATTTGTTTAAGAGCGTGTACAGCATCTTCGTTTCGCGCGTGGACGTGTACACGGAGAAGCACGTGCCAAGCTTGTCGCCGGCGGCGCAGGGGCAAGTCGGGATCGTCAATGTGAAGCACATTTGGCGGGCGAATCAGAAGTTCTGGACCAAGCATCCCATGCCGCTGCGGCAGGAGATCGTGTTCGCCAGCACGGGGACGAAGAAGCCGAGCGATCCGCCGTGGAAGTATGTCGAAGCGCTCACCGGCAGCGACATTCAGACGAACCCTCCAGCCACCAACGAGGCGGTGCAGAAGAGCGGGCGAACGTTCACGCGCACGATCGACCAGTTGCCGTCGGCGGAAATCCTCGCCGAGATTGCGGCTAAGGTGGACCCGGAGCACTTGGAGCGGACGCTCATGGAGGAGGGCCTGGCGAAATTCGCGCAGCCGCAGAAGGAATTGCTCGCGCTGATCGCCAAGAAGCGCACCACGCTTGCGGGCGCCGCGTGAGAGGCGAATTCGTCGCTTCGAGGTCGGCCGAGAAGTCCGCCCGCAAGTGGCGCAGAACGGACTCCTCGGCGGACCTCGGGGTGATGAGACGAAACCGGGGCCATCCGCGAGGGTCGTCGGAGGGCGGTCGCTTTGGTAGGATGAGCGGTTCGTCGCCGCGTCCCTCCTCCGCGCCTTCGGAAGTCCACTCATGGCCGTCGATCCTTACGCCCTGTGCCCGTGCGGCAGTGGCAAGAAGCTCAAGTTCTGCTGCGCCGACCTGGCGGCCGACATCGAGCGGATTCACAAGCTCTCCGAGGGCGACCAGCCCCACGCGGCGCTGCAGCATGTCGACAAGTTGCTGGCGAAGGAGCCGGATCGGGCGTCGCTGTTGGACATCCGTGCGATGCTCGAATTGTCGACTCACGAGTACGACGCGGCGGAGAAAACGCTGCAGCACTTTCTCGCCAAGCACCCCCAAAACGCCTCGGCCCACGCGCTGGCGGCGATGCTCGAGGCGTCGCTCGGCGATCCAGCGACGGCGGTCGCCCGGCTGCAAGACGCGCTCGAGCGAACCACCGACGCCGTGCCGGAGCGAGTGTACGAGGCCATTGGGGCGGTCGGGCATGCGTTGCTGGTGGCGGGCGAGTTCGTGGCGGCGCGGGCGCACTTGCTGTTGTACGCCGGCATGTCGCCCAAGGGGGACAACCGGGCGATCGAGCTGCTCTTGCGGCTCAACCTGCAGGGCGGGCTGCCCCTGCTCATGCGCGACAACTTGTTGCTGGCCGACGCGCCCGGCGGGCTAAAGAACAAGGCCGCGTTCGAGGAGGCGGTGCGGCTGGCGCGACGCGGCCAGTGGCGTCGCGCGGAAGCGGAATTCGCCAAGCTCTTAGATCCCTCGGCCCCGCCGCCGGCGGTGCTGTACAACCTGGCGGTCGTGTGCGGCTGGCAGGCGTGCGCCGCGGAAATGGCCCAAGGCCTGCACCACTTCGCCAAGCTGGACGTGCCGCTCGACGAGGCGGTCGAAGCTGAGGCCCTCGCCCAGTTGGTCGACCCGAAACTGGACGACCCCAAGCTGCAGTCGGTGCGGATCACATATCCGCTGCACGACGAGGGCGCCGCCGCCGAGCGGCTCGCGGGAGATCGTCGCGTCGAGCACTACGAGCTGGACCCCGAGACGCTCGATGAGGAGGAGGTGACGCGGCCGCGAAGCACGCATATCCTGCTGGACCGGCCGGCGCCGCGGAGCGGCGCCGAGCTCACCGTCGACGAGGCGCCGAACGTGCTGGCGTTCTTGTCGGTCTACGGAAAGCGGACGGACCGGGAAGCGCGGCTCGAAGCGACGACCGACCGCAATGAGGACTTCGCGAAGGTCGAGCACATGGTCGCCGAAATCCTCGGCGACGCGATGGGCTCGGCGGAGGCGACCGAAGTCGTCGGCGAGAAGTCGGCGTCCGACGAAGCGCTCAGTTGGCGGTGGCGCCTTCCGGACGATACGCCGCCGGAGCTCCGCCGGCGACTGCTTTCTGAACGACGCCGACGGGCGATTCTCGACGACTGGACGGCTGCGCCTCGTGCGGCGCTCGGCGGCCTGTCGCCGCGGGACGCCGCCGCGAAGCCCGATCGGCGAATTCCGCTCTTGGCGAGCGTGTTGATCATCGAGCAGGCGGCGATCGATCCCGGCGAGCGCGGGTTGTTCCGCGAGTTGCGCGCGAACCTGGGGCTGCCGCTGGCGGAGACGATTGACCCGGCCACCGTCGATTGGGAGCGAATTCCGCTGGTTCGGTTGGCGCGACTCGACTTTGCGCGCGTGCCGGACGACCGGCTGATTCAGACATTTAACCGCACGGCCATGAGCGGCGCAGGCATGGCGACGCTGGCGGCGGCGGAGGAGATGGTCGCGCGCGAGACGCTGGTCGACGGCGTCGACGCGGCGTACCGGCAGCTCATTCGCGCCGAACCCGATCCGGACCGGGCGTTGGCGTGGGCCGGTCGGGCCAAAGAGCGGGCCCAGCGCGACGGCAAACCAGCTGGCGAGTGGGCGCTGATGCAGCTCGAGGTGCAGATCGAGCGCGGCGACCCGCTGGGCGTGCAGGCGACGCTTGACGAGATTCGAAAGCAGCACCTCAACGAACCGGGCGTGGCCGACGCCACGTACCAATTGCTGTACACGGCGGGCTTGCTCGTGCCGCGCGGCCCGGGCGGCGGCGGCGCGGCGCCGGTCGGCCGGTCGACGCTGGAGGCGCCAGCCGCCGCGGCGGATCTGGCGCGCATCTGGACCCCGGGCCAGGACGCCCCGCAAACGGCCGGCGGCGCTAAGCCGGCGATTTGGACGCCGTAGAAGAGCCGGATTAACCACGACGGCACGAAGAAGAGTGGGAAAGATTTGTCCGCAGATGACACAGATTTCCGCAGGTACAGAAGAATAGGAATTGAATCTGCGTACATCTCTGTCGTCTGCGGACAATTCCGGCGCGCCTCGTATTTCCTCAACCTTCGTGGTTTTGTGGTTAGAAATCCATGACCGCCGACGATGATCGCCGATTCATGGCGCGGGCTCTGGAGCTGGCCCGGCGCGGCGAGGGGTTGGTGGAGCCCAATCCCATGGTCGGCTGCGTGTTGGTGCGCGACGCTTTGGTCGTGGGCGAAGGGTGGCACCAGCAATTTGGCGGGCCGCATGCGGAGGTCGAGGCCTTGGCCGCTGCGGGCAAGGCGGCCTGCGGCGCTGTGGCGTACGTCACGCTGGAACCCTGCTGCCACACGGGCAAAACGCCGCCATGCACGCAGGCCCTGATTGCCGCGGGTGTGAGCCGGGTCGTGGCGGCGTGCGTCGATCCCAACCCAGCGGTGAGCGGCGGCGGTCTGGAGGCGCTCGCGGCTGCGGGCATCGTCGTCGACGTCGGCGTGCGCGGCGACGAGGCGGCGGAACTTACCGCACCGTTTGCGAAGCTGGTCGCGCAGCATCGGCCGTGGGTCATTGCCAAGTGGGCAATGACGCTCGACGGCAAACTGGCCGCCGGCTCGGGCGACAGTCGTTGGATCAGCGGCGAGGCGTCGCGGGCCTTCGTCCACCAGATGCGTGGTCGCGTCGATGCCCTCCTCGTGGGCCGGGGGACAGCCGCGGCCGACGACCCGCTGCTCACGGCCCGACCGCCGGGAGCTCGCACGGCGACGCGCATCGTGCTGGACTCGAAGGCGTCGCTGGCGCTGGACAGCCAATTGGTGCGGACGGCGCGCAACGCGCCGGTGCTCGTGGCCGTTGGTCCCCACGCGCTGGCGGAGAGTTGCGGGGAGCTTGCGACGCGCGGCGTCGAGGTGTGGCAGTCGTCCGCCCCGGATCGCATCGGTCGGCTCGCCGAGCTGCTCGATGAGTTAGGGCGCCGCCAGATGACCAACCTGCTTGTGGAGGGCGGCGCCGAGGTGTTCGGGGCGCTGGTTGATCTCGATGCGATTGATGAAGTGCACGCGTTCATCGCACCGCGAATCGTGGGCGGCGCCGGGCCAAGTCCGGTTGCCCGGCTCGGGTTCGATGCGATGGCGGCGGCGTTGCGTCTCGCCGTGACTTCGGTCGAGCGGAGCGGCGAGGATGTCCACATTCGCGGACGCGTGGAGCGGCGGTAGGTTGCGCTGGGGGGTGCGACGAAGCAAAGACGCAAGCGGATGCGGCGGCGCCACTTACTCGCCCCACAGCGTGAGCACGATTCGTCGCCGCCCGCCGTGGTTGCGGTGCTCGCACAGGTAGACGCCCTGCCATGTGCCGAGGCACAGGCCGCCGTCGCGGATCGGGATCGTCAGCGAGCAGCCCAGCAGCGACGACTTGACGTGGGCCGGCATGTCGTCCGGGCCTTCGCACGTGTGCCGATGGGGAAAATCCTCCGGGGCGATCGCATTGAACGAGCTTTCCAGATCGCGCGGCACGTCGGCGTCGGCGTTCTCATTAATCGAAAGCGACGCCGAGGTGTGTTGCAGGAACAGGTGGAGCAGGCCGACCCGCACGTGCGGCGCATCGGCCAAAGCGGCCTCAACTTCACGGGTAATGAGGTGGAACCCGCGGGCGCGTGGTTGGAGTTCAAGCTGCTGTTGATGCCAAGCCATGGTCTTTGGGAAATCTGGGGGATTTGTGCGGCTCGCTTGGCAACATACCGCGACCCGTGGTGACTGGGGACAGCGAACCGCGAATTGCGGCCTTTTGGTAGCGTCGCGTCATGCGGCTTCGCCCAACAGGCACAATTTCGCGCATGTGCGCAGGTGTTTCGCGAAAAGGCCGGAAAACTCCCGCAAAAAAAACTTGACTCGACTTTTTGGCTGGTAATAATCCCTTATTCAATTATTCACAAAAGCCGGCCATACCGCCGGGATGATCCCAACAGCGGCGGTATCCCACCAAGACTTGCCCACCTCGATTTGCCGGCAGCCAGTCGTATTTTCCGCAGAGCGGCGCCCCAGGCTAGGCGCCATGCTCGCTTCACCGTCCACGATGAATTGAGTTCTAAAAAATGTTGAAAGGTAGAACCATGCCCGATCCCAAGCTCAAGAATGTTTTCGAGGCGATCCTCAAGTACGGACACGACGAGGACTTCGCGCCCCGCGTGGACGACGACTTCCTGGCCACGCAAGCGCCGGCCGGCTCCCGCGAGAAGCTGGAAGTCCTGGCCGACCGGGTGCGAATGGGTCATCCGTTGTGGCACGAAGAGGACCGCTCGGACTACAGCGGCTTGACGGGCGCTGTGCGGCCCCGCGACTGAAGCAAATCTCATCGCGTCATTTCTCCGGAATCTGTGCCGGGGAGCGGAGCGGCAAGCTCCGCGATCCCGGCGCGGATTCGTCGGTCAACAAAAAAGGCCGTCCCCGCGTGGGGCGGCCTTTTTTTGTTCCTGCCTAGCTAAGACGCCCAGGCCCTTTGTTGAGACGCGGGGGCGGGCCGCGGCGCTCACGCCGACTGGGCCAGCGGCGCCGGGCCGGTTGCCGGGCCATCGTCGACGATGTGCGGCTCCAGCTCATCCCGCAGGACCAGCATGTCTCGCGGCGCGTCGATGCCCAACCGAACCTTGTCGCCAGCGACGCGGACGACGGTGATGACGATCGAATCGCCCAGGCGGATGCGCTGGGACTGCTTTCTGGACAGCACGAGCATGAGTAACCTCCGTGATCCCGCGACGGGGTGATATGTACTGATGTATAGTTTACCGTGAGGGCGGCAGCGTGGCAACGCCCGGAGCATTTCATGTTCTTCAGGCCGGCGTCGGGGCCCGGGGGTCACGCCTTGAGCGTCGCCAGAGCAACCTCGGGGGCTGCTAGCACCCGGGTCCGTTGCACGCGCTCTCCCCGCGAACTGTAAAACAGGATGGTGTTGCGATCGGTCTCCCAAATGGCGGTCAGTCGGACGGCCCGGGGTCCGTGCAGGCAGAAGTGGATGCCGCAGGGCTTGCCGGAGCGATACAGAACGTGTTGCGAGAGCGGGAACTGTCGATGTTCGAGGGCTTCGAGTTGTCCTAAGGTTTCGGCGACATAGGTGCGGAGGTCGTCAAGCGTTTGCAGGCGCCTTTCGCGATCCACCATCGAGTCGGAACTCCTGGGGGAAGGGAGTGGTGCGGGTTAAGGAAAAACGGGGAAAACCTCTTCAGATCGGCGTGTGGTGGAGTTGTTAAAATGGGCGGGCTGGCGGCAGGTTAAGTTATCGGTAAGACGTGCCAGCTAGCTCCACCCGCCACGTCGAGATTTGCGCGCTCGGCGGTGCGCGCCCTTCGCAGCACAAACAGCGCGCAATGCATCACGCGCGCGTTCGCAACTTTTCCGCGGCGCGTTCAAGAATTGCGCGTCGACGCGCCGGCGAGATTTGCGAGATTGCTGCGCCTACGAGAAACGCTGCAAAGCATTTTTCCGCAGATGGCGCAGATAGTCATCCGGAAGTAGAAATGAAGAATGGAGTTGAACGCAGATTCTTTCCTCATCTGCGTTGATCTGCGGACAGTTTCCTCTGGCGCATGGAACACGCGACTTGCGGAGAACTAGCGGCCTCATTCCTCGGGAAAAATGCCGGCGCCGAAGCCGTCGGGCGCGGGACGATTGGCGCTGCGCGGCGCGGAGGATTTCGGCGGCGGGGCCGTGCCGCGGGGTCGCTGGGCTTCGGCGGCGCCGGGGCGATTGGAGTGGGCGTGATTGCCGCGGCGGTCGTGCGCCGGGTCGATGCGCGTATCACCGCCCGACCCCGACTGCGGGCGCCGGAACTCGCCGTAGTCCATGTCGAAGTCGTCGTATCGCGACACGTAGTTGGGCTGCTTGGCGCGTTCCACCTCGTCCTCGTATTCACGGATGACGAACTCTTGAATCATTTCGCGGCACGCCGAGTTGATCGGGTGCGCGATGTCGGCGTACAGCTTGGCGCGGCCGTCGGCGTCGAGCGGCATGCGGTCGGGCGCTTGCCGGCTGCCGCACTGGTTGCAAAACTGGGCGCGGAGGTGATTCTTCATGCCGCACTGCGGGCAGTGGGCCGTGAGCTTGCGACTGGGCATCGCGACGAACGGGCCGGTCTGCCCCTCGATGATCTTGAGGTCGCGGATCACGAAGCAGTTGTCGAAGGTGATCGAGCAAAACGCCTTGAGCCGTTCGCCGGGTTCATCCATGAGCTTGATCCGCACCTCGGTGATTTCCACGGTCGTTCTCCTTACAACGGAGGGCTCGCTGCGCGACAAGACGCGGTGGCAAACACAGTTCCTACATTCCACGACGAGAGCTGGCGGGCGACCCGCTGCGCCTGGCGGGCCGAGGCTGTGAGACCGAAATACGCCGACCCGCTGCCGGTCATCACGTGGCCGAGGCATGCACAACGGGCGAGCGCGTCGCGGAGCCGCTCGAACCCGGGGCATAACGCGGCGGCCACGGGTTCGAGGCGGTTGACCATCTGTCGGCCGGCTCGGGCGAGCCAGCCCCGCCTAAGGTTATCGACAAGATCAGCCAGTCGCCGCTGCGAATCTTGTGCCGCGACCGGTGAGAGAGGGGGGGCTTTGAGGGTGTGGAAAGCCGTCGCGGTCGAGACGCCGACGGGCGGTTTGACGATCACGAAGTTGAGGCGAGGCAGGAGGTCGACTGCGGCGACCCGCTCGCCGCGTCCCCGGCACCAGGCCGGCCCGCCGGCCAGGAAGAACGGCACGTCGCTGCCCAGCTCCGCAGCCAACTCAGCCAGCCGGCGTCGCGGATAATCGATTCCCCAGGCGGCGTTGGCCAGAACCAGGGCTGCCGCGGCGTCGCTACTGGCGCCTCCCAGGCCCGCCTGGACTGGGATCCGCTTGGCGAGGATGGCCCGGCCGGTGGGCGCGTGGCCCGCGACGCGGCCGAGCAGATCGAAGGCCCGCCACGCCAGATTTGTCGGATCAGCCGGCGCGGCGGCTTGAATGTCCGCGGGGGTCGATCCGTCGTAGGCGAGCGAGAAGGCAGGCGATTGGCCTGCCGGGGTGGGGGTCCACCGCAGAGCGTCGAAAATGCGAACCGGCGTCATCAGGGTTTCCAACTCGTGGAACCCATCGGCGCGGCGGCCAAGCACTTCCAAATACAGGTTCAGCTTCGCGGGAGCGAGGACCTCCCACGCCGAACCCGATCTTCGAGCGAGCATACTCGACGCCCCATTCCCTGAGGGCTTTCAGCGGGCGACGCCCAGCGGGCGACGGGCCGCCGCGGTTGGATCAAGCCGCAGTCGTAGCCATGCCAGCGCTCGGCAGCGCCAGGGAGGCGCGCTTCGCAGCGTGGTGTCGGCAGGTCGCGGGTGCGGATCACGGTAGACGTCTCGTCACGAAAAACCCGAGTCGGGAGTCGGTCCCCCCGGCCAGGGCGTATGGTATCGGTTACACGATCTTAAGATTAGTAGCTGGAGAATTTTATTGCGTTTTTCGTGTAGGGTCAACGTAAGTCCAGATCAGTTGCGGCCTTTGGTACGGTGGGATGAGCACAAATCCGATCGCCTTGGGGTGATTCCCCCCATTGGGCGGGCTTGGCACGCCAGCTCGAAATACGAAATCCGGAATTCGAAACCGCTTTCAGCGGATCGCCCCCAAGGGCGGTTCATTTCGAGCCAAGTTTCGTCAATTGAGCGGCGGCAATTCGACGGAGATCGCCTTGGATGACTTCCACGCTGCGGGCGGCGTCGATCACGTGGACCGAAGGCCCCATGGCGCTGGCTTCAGCTAGGAATCCGGCCCGCAGACGATCGCGGTAGGCGTCCCCTCGGCTCTCGACGCGGTCGAGTTGCCGGCCGACTCGGGCCAAAGCAGCGGCGGGGTCCATGTCGAGCAGGAATGTGCAGTCGGGCATGACCCCACCGACTGCGGCCGCGCCCACTTGGCGAACCGTCTCGACGTCCAGGCCCCCGGCGTAACCCTGATAGACCACGTTGGCCAGCAGAAACCGGTCGGACACGATGGTTTGCCCTGCTGCCAGGGCGGGGCGAATCACTTCGTCGACCAACTGGGCCCGGGCGGCCATGTACAGCAACATCTCGCTTCGCGGGCCAATGGGCGTGGCGTCGTGACTGGCCAACAGGATGCCGCGGATTTGCTCGCCGAGCTCCGTGCTGCCTGGATCGCGACAGACAACCGGCTCGCGACCCTGGGCGGCGAGCCACTCGCAAAACAGACGCAACTGCGTGGTTTTGCCGACGCCGTCGATACCGTCGAAGGAGAAGAACATCAGGAGAGGGGCTAGTGGCGAGGGGCTAGAGGCGTGAGGCGATTATAGCGTTCACGTCCTCGTCCCTCATCCCTCGCTCCTCTCCCATCACTCCTCGTAGAGCCGGATCATGTTCGCGGCGCGTTGGGCCACGAGTTGCCGGAGTTTGGCGGGGCGCAAGACTTGGGCCTGGTCGCCGTAGCCCAGGATCCACCACACGATTTCGTTGAGCCCCGAGACGTCGACGTGGAAATCGAGCGATCCGTCGGGCCGGAACTCCAGCCATTGCGTCTTGTGCCAGGCAACCTCAGCGACGTTTTGGGCGACCAGGGGCGAGAACCGCACCGTGACGTGAAAATCGGCGCCAGCCTGCGGCATGAGATTCCACGCGTTGCCTAGGTACCGGTCGAGGCTGAATCCGCGCGGCATGGAGTACTTTTCGCCGGTCAGCTCAATCGACTTGATCCGTCCCAGGTTGAACGTGCGCGGCTCGCCGTGCATCGAGCTGCGACCGATTACGTACCAACTGTGGCGGTTGAACAACAACTGGTATGGCCGCAGCTTGGTGTCAATCGTCTCCCATTCGGTAAGGCTGCCGTAGGCGATGCGCACGACGCGCCGGGCGGCAATCGCGTCGACGATCTGCTGGTAGATCGCCTCCTGGCCGGCGATGCGACCGACGGCGTTGATCCGCACGTGGATCGAGCGGGCGACTCGCTGCAGCTCGCTGCGCAGCGGCTGGGGCAGGCTGTGCTGCAGCTTGACCGCCGCAGACCTCGCCGGGCGAAAGAACGGCAACCGATCGTCGGCGCCCAGTTGGCTCGCCAGGGCGATGATCGAGAGCGCTTCGGCCGGCGTGAAGTTGGTGGGCGGGAGGAAGAAGTCGCTGGCGATGAAGTACCGCTCGTCGTCCTTGTCGAATTGCAGCGGCACCCCCGCGGCCCGCAGCGTTTCGAGGTCGCGGAAGGCAGTTCGCCGGCTCACCCCGCAGGCCCGCGCGATACCGTCGGCGTTCTGTCCGTTACCGGCCTGCAGAGTCTGCAGGAGCTTGAGCAGGCGCGTGATCCGCTTGAGGTTCATAGGCGGCAGACGGCGCCGGCGAGGCGGTGCTCAAGAACGGATTCTCGGGAAGCGAAGGCGAATTGGCGGAGGTTGTCGGAACGGCCGGCGCCGTTTGGACCGCGACCGTCGGCGGCTGCAGCAACGACAGCGACGGCGCCGCGGCTGCGTCGACCGCTGCCGGCGCGTCGATCACCGCTGGCAACGGCTGGACAAACGACACTTGCGCCGCGTTGCCCTGCGGCGCCAAGCTCAACGGGTCGCCCGCCGGCGCGGGGATCGGCTCCTGCGGCATGACGCCCGCATCCGGTCCTTGGTTTTCCAGCGGCGGCGTATTGCCGGCCGGCGCTCCATAGGTAGCTGAACCGTCGATGACTGGACCCTGATAAACCCCGCCTGTCGTCGTCCCCTGCACCTGCCCAAACTGCCCACGGCTGATCACGCCGGGACGGGTATATCCGTAATTGATGTACGAGCTCGCGTCGCGTTGCCGGGCGCGGCGGAGAGCGTCGAAATACGCCTTGCCGGGCCACGGGCCTTCTTGCAGGTAAACGCCATTGTACTCCAGTAGCGATCCCTTGCGGAAATGCAGCCGCATGATGGAGCGATTGTAGTCGACCAGCGACCGATAATAAGCGCTTTCCGCCTCCGATTGACGCGATTGGGCTTCGAGCACGCGGTCGAGCGTAATTTGGCCAACGCGGTACAGCGTTTCGACCGCTTCGACCTCGGCTTCGGCCGCGTTGCGGCGGTTGAAGTTGGTTTGAGTGACGCCGTAGTTCAAGTCGACGTCGCGGACGGCGTCGGCCAATTGGTGGGAAATCTCGAGTTCCAAGTCCTGGAGCACGGCTCGTTCGCGAGCCAACAGGAGTTGGTGATGCCGGACCGTCGACATGGCCCGCCGCATGCCGATGGGCACACTGAGCTGCACGCCGAGCTCCCATTCCTGGTAATCGCCGCCGGTCAGAACCTCGAAGGCGTTGGAACCGGCGCCGAACGGCGGGATGCCCGTGCCGCCAGAGTCGATCAAATCGTCGCCGGCGCCCAGCCAGCGGTATCGGCCCACCGCGTCGAGCCGGGGAAGCATTTGATTACGTGCGGCGACCAGTTCCAACTCCCGGCGCTTGATCTGCCAGCGCTCGCGCCGCAGCTCGACCCGCGTGGTGAGCGCCTCGGCATGGACCGTGGGCCAATCGAAATGCACCATGGCGGTCGTCGGCTCGTCGACCGGGCGGATCAGCCGGCCGTCGGACGGCCCGAGGCCCATCAGGTACCGCAGGCGGTTCTCGACGCGGAGCAAATTGGTCCACGCGGTTTCCACCTGGGAGCGGAACAGGTAGTACTGCCCCAGCGATTGAGCCACCGCGTTGGCCTCGCCGCCGACGCCGCCGGCCCGTTCGAGCGTTTTCACCCGCCGCCACGTGGCCAGGGCGCTGTCGCGGCCGATCTTTCGGGCGTCGAGGTCACGGTAGGCGAAGTACAGCTCCCAGTACGCGTCTTCCACGTCCCGCATCAGGTTCCGCACGCCGGTCTCGAAGTCGGCCAGCGTGATGTCGTAGCGAATGCGGCTGATGAGCACGCCGTCGATCTGGTCGGCGAAGCCGCCGTTGGCCTCCTGGAACGACCGCGGGCCGGCGATGCGGTTGTACTGGACGCCGGCGCCTTGGAGCAACGGCTGGGTGAACGCCGCCTCGATGTTGGCGGTCCAGTCGCTGGCCTGGATGCGGCTGCCGTTGTTGTTCTGGTCGTAGTTGATGTTGTTGCGAATCTCGAACGTCGTGCCGGTGGCCGTGGGCTTTGTGATACCGATCGTGGAGCGGCCCGTGTCCTGGCGGAACTGCGGGGCGAAGAAGTCGGGCACCGCGGCGAGGCCGAAGTTTTGCGGTCGGTCGTTGTTGTTCCAGAAAATGCTGGAGTCGAGCTGGGCGTCGAACTCGGACAGCGCCGCCTCGACGCCGGTGCCGCTAAACTGACTGCCGGTGTTGCCGCCGTAGCCGCTTTCGACCAGGGCGGGATTGAAGGTCGTGGTGGCGCCGTCGGCCGCGCCGGGCTGCGAGAGCGTCTCGGGCGTGGTCTGGGCAATGTTCTGCCCGAAGTCGGAGATCCGCCCGCCGAGCTGGCGGATGACCTGGCTGTTTTCCAGCGTGCGGCGAGAGACTTCTTCGAGGGTGAGGTCCAAGATTACGAAGTTGTCGGAATTGGCGAGCGTCAGCGGGGGCAGGGCGCCGGCAACGTCGTCGAGCGGCAGTTGGTTGACGTCGGCGTACTCGACGTCGGTCGCCACGTTCAGGTAGTGCGACAGGTCGTTGTCTTCCTTGAAGAAGAATGGCTGCGTGGGTCGGCAGCCGCTCACGAGTGTGAGCAGACACAATCCCCAAGTCGTCGTGGAACGGAGCCGGCGATTCATGCGTTGTACGTCCTGGCCTGCAGATGGTCCCAGGCGACGGCTTGCTAGCGATGCGCGCACGTACAAATCGTGCGCGCAGCGGCGCGGAGCCGTCGGCACAACTGTTATCGTCGGCCTAACCGGCAAACTTTGACATTGTTGGGAAGACGCGTTGGGGCAGAGCACTGAGTCGCCCCAAGGTCGGCCGAGGGGTCCGGCTAGATTCCTCGGCCGACCTCGGAATGACACGAAAGTGGCGGCGAACGCGGCTCGGCGCCCCTACACATCCATGCCCGAGAAGCCGCCAAGGTCGGCGATGCTATCAAGCCCGGCGAGCTCGTCGGCGCGGGCGGCCAATTGGCCGGCGGCAATGAAGCGATCGAACTCGATGCCGACAGCCTGCTCGACGCGCCCAGCGAGCCACGCTTCGACCTGCGGCGGGACCCCGCCGCAGGTTTCGCTGGTCAGGCGGACGTCCAGGCGCGAGTCCTGGCACTTGCGGTCGCCAGCGTCGGTGCGGACGAGGCCCTCGAAGTCGAACCGGCAGACGCCGTCGATCTCGCTATTGGCGAAGCGAAACACGCAGCGGGCGTTGTAGAGATAGTAGGTCCGCTCGGCGCCAAACTCTTCCATGGCCGCCTTGATCCGCTCGACGCGGCGGCGCAGCGCGTCGGAGGCGTCCAGCGGCACGTCGAGCCGACCGACCGACCGCAGCGGCAGGCAGTCGAAGGCGACGTCGACCAGCGGCTCAGAGGTGGGCAACATATTGAGTTAACCTACGGCAGCTCCCAGCCGACGGTCAACCAGCCGTCGTCCGCCACCAGTTCGCGGAGGACCAGGACGCCGAATCGCGACAGGCGAACGGGTTCAATCGGGATTTCCTTGGGAAAGCTTTGGCCGGCGTTGGCGCGGTCGTTCATGTTCCGCTTGAGGACGCTGCGGAAGCTGGTCTGCTCGGCGTTGAGCTGCGTGGGCCATTGGGGGTCGAAGCCCGTGGGAAACACTTCGATCTCGCCGACGCGACGGAGCATGATGCGGTCGCCCTCCTGGGCGATTGCATAGGTGACAATGAAGTCCCAATTTCGGTATTCGCGCTCGTCGGAAGCCAGCATCGCGGCCCGCACGCGAATCGAGATTTGGCCGTCGTCGAAGCCGACGCTCGCGGGGGCCTCGGCGTTGAGCGTGATCGAATAGGGCTTGAACGGCGGCGGCGATCCGTCTTCCGTAGCAAGTTCTTCGGCCTCGGCGCCGACAACGTCTTCGATGCGCTCCTGCGCTTCCTGGACAATTTCGACGCCGGCGCTGGCCGCGGCCGCCAGCTTGGGCCGAGCAACTGAGAGCGCTTTGAGCCAGTTGGGCACGTTGCCTTTGAGCGTCGGCGGCACGTCGGCGGTTTCCTGGGCGATGCGGGCCGACGACAGGGCCAGCGGCAGGAAGTTGTTGACCGCGGACTCGTGGATTTGCAGCGCCAGGTCGTGGCCCAGCATCATTGGCGGCGGCTCGCTGTGGGCGCCCAACTGGCTGCGCGTGGCGAACAACGACTCCACCGCCAAACCGCCCGTTGCGGAACTCATCCGCAAGTACTCCGGCGACACACCGCGCCGCACTAGCGGCGCGCGCAACTCGTTCTCGTATCGCATCCGTGAGGCGCCCAGGTCGCGCGCGACCGTTTCCTGGAACTCGCGGAGGACGCGTTCCCGCGTGTGTCGACTGGAAATGCGCTCGGCCTGACGTTTTTGCTGGCCGGCGCGTTTCCAGGCGATTTTCTCAATGAGCCGCTCGCCCAACGGGCCGCCCAGTTTTTGGATTGAGCGAATTCGCGTGTGCGTGTCGGCGTCGCCAGCCAGGCCGCTGGCGACAAACTCGTCGTCGCTGATTGAAATTCGCTGGTGGGCCCAGTAGGTCGTCACGCCGTTGGTATTGATCCGCACCGGGCCGTTGAAGCCGCGCGTGGTCGAGTGGGCCGTGCCGTCGAGGTACACGGCCAACTCGATCGTGTCGTCAGACGGCAGCACCTCGTACCGCACTTGGCCAAATGTGTGGGCCGTACCGAAGATGCTCGTTCCCAGGATGCAGTCGCGCACCGGCGTGATGCGGTTGATGTCGCGACCCGGGGCGCGGGTGAGGAAGTCGACCGACGCGGCGCCGAAGATGTTCGACTGGGCGTACTGGCGCCGCACGGCCTGCACGAACTGGGGCGACTGGCCTAGTCCGTCGACGACGCCGACGCCGCGGGCAATTTGACGCACGGTTTCGACAGTAGGCCGCTCAAGATGCCGCTCGAGCAGCCGCTGGATGGCGGCGATGTACCGTTCGTAGTCGGGACGCGAGTCGCGGACTTTGGCGGTGACAGCCCAATTGGCGAGCGCACGGTATCGGGCGATCGCCTTGGCGGCGTCGGTGAACGCGGGCAGCTCCAGTCCCGGCTGGTTGGAGCGAAAGCGATGCAGCGACTCGTCGAGCGACGCGAGCGATCGAGCGTCGGGCTCGAAGTCGTCGGCCAAATGCGGAGTCAATTGGTCCCACAGCAAGTACGCCTTCCACCCGCCCGCTTGCTGCGGCACGGCGGTCAGCGCGGCGTCGAGCGCGTGAACCTTGTGGCGTAGGTCGGCGCGAACTTCGCCGAATTGCTTGGCGGTGATCGGCGCGTGGTCGCCGCGCGCGGCCCACGCCATGCGGGGCAGGTCGTTCTCGTACTGCCGCCGCAGCTCGGTAAGCCAAGCGTCAATCGCGTCGGCAGCGTGCGTGAACGGAGCGAGCGTCAGTCCGTCCGCGTCGCTGCGGAAGTTGCTGAGCACGCGGGCGACGACGGCCGGGTCGGCCTGGACGCCTTTGGCGAGTTCGGCTCTCAGGTGGGCCGCATCGAGGTAGGTTCGCCAGCGGTTGCCGTTATCACCGTCGCCGAGCCAGGCGTCGAGCTGGTCGAGCGCCGCCGTGACTGGCGTAGAATCGAGGCGCTCTGCCGGGGGCGGAGGCGCGGCAGGCGGTTGGGCGTGGGCGGCCAGACTCCCAGCCGCCGACAACGCCGCCGCCCAAAAAAGCAGCCTGAACGAGAATTTCACAAAGCGCTCCTGACCTGCCATACGAGCGGCGAGAACCGTTCGCCGCGGTGGCTCTATGCTAGTTGTCAGGCACGCCTTGCGCCAATTCTCCAAAGTCGCTGGAATGTGCAAATTGTATGCCGGCGGGGGGGCGATTCGCCCTGCTACCGATTCCCGAGGCACAACGTGCGCATTGAAAGCCACCGGCTCTGCCCGTGGACTCCGGTCGATTGGCGCAGTGAAAAGCGTCCACCGGCAGAACCGGTGGCTTTTATGAACCGACTAGGGATTAAGCGGATCGCCCGTCGATTTGCAACAGCCCGAACGGCCTACTCGCCGTCGCGGAGGCGGTTGAAGTAGTCCTCGGCGTTTTCGCGCTGCGTGCGCGGCAGTTGCTCGATCACGAGCGGGTCGGCCGGTTCGCTCCCCTGCGCTTCCATCTCTTCCTTGACGGCCTCGCGCACCTCGCCGCGGATCGTCGGGCCGTCGGCCTCGCCGGTGATCACCGCAGCGCCGCGGCCGGGCTTCTGCTTGACCTGCGAGTCGCGGAACGCGGAGTCGGTGCGTTCCTCGGCGCGGTCGCCGGCGCCGCGGCCTTCTCCGCCCCGGCCCGGGCGGTCGCTCATACGATCGCTCATCCGGTTGCCGCCGCCTTGGCAGTTTTCGCAGCCTTCGCCATCACACTCTTCGCACGTCATGGCGTCCTTGGCGTCTTCGAGCTGCGCCATGGCCATATCGAGCATCTCGCCTTCCTGCATGTCCTGCTGCATCTGGTCGAGCTGCTGCATCATCTGCTGCATCGACTGGGCGGCGGCTTGCTGGTCGCCCTTTTGCAGGTTCTGCTGAGTCTCGGCCAGCTTTTGTGCGAGCTGTTCAAGCTGCTTGGCCTGCTGCTGGCGCTTCATGAGCTTGTCGAGCTTCTGCTGCAGCTCGCCGGCTTCGGCCATCTTGCCCTGCTTCTTCTGCTCTTCGATTTGCTTCTTGAGGTCGTCCATCGCCTGCTGACGCTGGGCGGCGGCCTCGGCGAGCTTCTGCTGCATCTGCTCGAGCTGGGCAGCGAGCTGCTTCTTCGACGCCTCGTCGAGCTTGCCGGCCTTGAGCTGCTCGTGGAGCTTCTTCATTTCCTGCTGGGCCTGCTTCCAATCGCCGCTCTTCATGGCCTCCATCATTTGGTCGGCGGGACCTTTGCCGAAGTCCTTCATGCCCGAGAGTTGCTTGCGCAGCTCGTCGGAGCCGCCCATCCGCTCGCGACGCTCTTCGAGCTGACGGGCCAGGTCGTTGAGCCGCACGAGGGTTTGCTTGGGATCGCTGTCCTTCTTCTCGGCGATCCGCTCGACGTCGCGCTCCATTTCCAGGAGCAGCGCCTCGGCCTCGGCGAGCCCTTTCTTGGCGGCTTCGTCGCGTTTCTCTTGTAGCTTCTTGCGAAGGGCCTGGGCGGCGTTGTCGAGGGCCTGGGCGTGAATCGCGGTAACGGGGCCCGCGCCGCTCTGGGCTTGCTTGTTGTCGAAGAACACCATCGCCAGGACGGCCAGCACGGCCGGCCCCAACGGCAGCCACGCGGAGCGGTCGAGACGGATCTTGAAGCGGTCGTCGATTTCGAGCTGGCGGACGGCGCGCAACGCGTCGGCGACCAGCGCGCGGCCCGCGGGCGTCTCGACGTACTCGGGCGTCAGCGACAGGCTGCTGGCGACGCGTTCCTTCAGCTCGAAGCGGCGGTCGATCTCCATCGCGGCGTCGAGCTCGCTCCGGCCGCGCACGAGCGTCCAGATCAAGGAGACGAGGAGCCCGCCACCCAGAGCGCCGCCGAGCCACAGCTCGGCCCACAGCGCCGGGAGATTTTCGATGGCGACCAGCTTTGGCACGGCAATGGCGATCACCGCCGCCGCCAGCGCGACGAACCAGCACTTCACCAACCGCCCCAGAAACAACTCGAGCCACAGCCGACGCCGAGCCCGATCGACCTGCTTGCGGATTTGATCCATGGTCATGCAGTTCCTGAATTTGCGGAGGGGACCTGCCGACTGCCCTCAGGAGTAGTCGCCCATTGACGACGTGTCATTTTATCGGATCGACCGGCCAAGGTCACGCCAAACACCTCTCGCGGGCGGATTTCGGGCAGGTTAATCTCCGAATCCACCTTCGGTTGCGGTTTTGGCGGCCTGGCGGGCGTAGAATTTGACGAATCGTCGGGTGCGGAAGTTCCCGCCCGGGGCGCCTCCCGCGACCTGTGAGGTCGCGGCTATGGGATGTGAGTGCGAGAGGCGGCAAATTTGTTCATGTCGACGACTGTGACCGCCAAAACCGAGTCCCCTGCCCTGCCCTCTCCCGCCGAACGTCCCCAGGCCGACGTTGTCATTTACGATGGCGAATGCGGCATCTGCACGGCCCAGGTGCGGAAGCTGCCGTGGTGGGATGGCCAGGGGAAACTGGCGTACCTCTCGCTGCACGATCCCGAGGTGCGCGAGCGGTGGCCGGATCTCGACCACAATCGGCTGATGCAGGAAATGCTGATCATCGACCAGCGCGGCGGGCGTCATTGGGGCCCAGATGCGGTTCGCTATCTTACGCGGCGACTGCGGCGGCTGTGGTGGGCGTCGCCTTTTCTGCACTTCCCCGGAAGCATGTTCCTGTGGCGGCCGCTGTATCGCTGGATCGCCCGCAATCGCTATCGCCTGAGCGGGCAGCAATGCGACAACGGCGCGTGCCAGTTGCACCAGCATTAGTCGAAGAGCCCGCCGCTGGCGGCTTCGATTCTCATGGCTTCGATCGCTGACTGCGATGCGCCGCCCTTCGTCAGGCGGTAGCCGGATGCGCGCAGGAACAGGAGCATCCCCGCGAGCAGCGCGCTGATCAGGGCGAACCATTTTCCCCACAGGTGGCTGCCGCCCATTTCGATGGCGAGGGCCATCACCCCGCGGAAATTCCAATTCCCGCGGTAGGCGGCGAGCCATTGGTCGCTTTGCCACTGCAGGCCCAACGATGCGATCGCGACGACGACAACGTAGCCAACGATGCGTAGGACCACAGCGCCCTGCCCCAGAGACAGCCAAATCGTGGCCAGGGTCACCAGCGCCGTGCTGACGCTAACCAGCGCGCCGGGGTAGAGATCGGCGAGTCCAAGCTGGCGCACGATGTACACATCGACGCCGCGGACCACCAGCAGCAGCGGCGCAAGCGCAGTCGTCCACACGAGCATGTGCTTGACGCCGAACTGGAACGACCTGGCGGAATTCGCGGCAGCGTCGGCCGGGGCGGCTCCCGCCGGCGGAGTGACGCGAAATCCGGACCAGCGAAGCACAAGGCAAACGGCGGCCACCAGCAGCGCCGACACGGTTTGCAGGAATGGGATCGACTCGCCGCGCCAGTTGTCATCCATCAGTTGGGATTGCAGGATGATGCCCGCCGCGGCTAGGAGCAGCGCCGTGAGCCGCCATGGCAGCGCGGTGACCCCCAGGATTGTCCACACGGCGAGAAACCCGATTTGGGCGGAGACGAGCGTCTGGCAGAGGGTGCTGTCGTTCCCCAAGGAGGCGCGGAACGTGTGCACGTCGAGCATCGCTTGCGTCCAAATCAGCACGATCCAGCCGTAAACGTTGGCGCCGAGAAACCGTCCGGCGCACCACGACAACAGCGCCGTCTTGGCGACTAGCCAGGGAAAGAACAGCGTGCTTCGGGTTTCCCAGGACAGCACGCCTTGGCCGTCAAGAGGCCAGGCCAAGTGATCGATGAGCACAAGCGCTGCCGGCACGCCGACGGCCACCGCGGCCAATGTGCGCGGCGATGGGGGTTGAGGAGAGGTCGTGGCCATGGCGCCTCGCAGGTCAGGACATGCGAATCATGCGCGAGATCCCCCCCGCTTCATGTCTCGCGTAAGAGGAGATGCACGAAGCTGGCAGCTTCGTGTACGGCTCTTTACTCGTACGCGTGTTCGGGGCCCGGGAAAGCGCCGTCGCGGACTTCGTCGCGGAACTGCCGAACCGCGTCGACGACCGTCGATTTCACGTCCGCGTAGGCTTTCACGAACTTCGGGGCATAATCGGTCGACAGCCCCAGCACGTCGTGCAGCACAAGCACCTGCCCGTCGCACTGGGCGCCGGCGCCGATGCCGATCGTGGGGATCGGCAGCATGGCGGTGATCTTCGCCGCGGTGGCGACGGGGATGCATTCCAGCACCATCGCAAACGCCCCGGCCTCGGCCGCCGCGCGGGCGTCGTGCAACAGAGCCGACTCGTCGCGTTGGACCCGGTAGCCGCCGAGCTGGTGAACGCTCTGCGGCCGCAAGCCGCAGTGGGCCATGACCGGGATGCCGGCGCGGACCAGCGCGGCAATCGTGTCGGCCTGCTCGGCCCCTCCTTCGAGCTTGACCGCCTGGCAGCGCGTTTCCTTGAGGATGCGGCCGGCATTTTCGATGGCCTTGAATTTCCCCAAGTGGTAGCTGGGAAATGGCATGTCGACGATGACCAACGCTCGCTGCACGGCCCGGCCGACCATCTCGGCGTGGTAGATCATCTCGTCGAGCGTCACCGGCAGCGTGTTCTCGTGGCCCTGGACGACCATCGACATGCTGTCGCCCACCAGGACGCCCTCGACCCCCGCCTCGTCAACCAGACGGGCGAAGGGGAAGTCGTACGCCGTGACAACGGTAAGCTTTCGGCCAGCGGCCTTGAGCGCGGCGAATTTGGGCGCGGTCATCCGCGTGGGACGTTTGGCACTGTCGCCGCCGGTGTCTTTCTTCGCCATGGAGTTCAGGCTAATCGAGCGTGGTCTGCTGCGTCAACGTGCGGCGTGCCATGCCTACGCCTCAGCGTGGGCGTGTGCGAGTGAAAGGCATGGCCACTCCGAGCAGTGGCCATGGCACCCTGATTGCGACTAGAAATCGCGTCGTTACCGCACTATCCTCCTAATCTCCGCGTCGTGACTTCGTGGTTAATCCTTGTCGTTGGGAGCTGCCCGCTATGTCAGACATCAGAATCACGGTCGAGGATCGCGCCGGCCGGCGGTGTGCATCCAGCGGCTCGAAGTGGGAGCCCGTGATGGGCTACAGCCGGGCCGTCAGGTCCGGCAACACGATTGCCATCACCGGCACCGTAGGCGTGAACGCCGACGGCTCGTATGCCAAGACCGTCGGCGAGCAGACGGCCCGATCGCTGGCGATCATCCGCTCGGCGGTCGAGGCGCTGGGCGGCAAGGTGGAGCATGTGATCCGCACGCGGATGTTCGTCACCGACGTGACTCAGTGGGAGCAAGTGGCCCGCGTGCACGGCGACGTGTTCAAGGAGATTCGCCCCGCAACGTCGATCATCGAGGTCGCCCGACTGATCGACGCGGAGGCGCTCATCGAGATCGAGGTCGACGCGATCGTGCCGTAACAAGCCGGCGGCGAATACGCTCACTCCTTTGACGCGCCGCTACGAGTCAGGTGGCCGGCAATGACTTGATCGGCCACGCGTCGGGCAATGGCCGCGGCCTGCGGATCGCCGGATACTTGGCGTGTGACGTACGCGCCTTCCATCACCAGGCAAAGATCCTGGGCGAGCGCCTCGGGATCGTCGGCTCCGGCCTGCTCGGCCAGCTCGCGGACGATCGCCTCGATGGCGCGCTTGTGCTGCGCCGCCGCCCGGTGCGCTGGGTCGTGTGGCAGCGGAAACTCCATGGCCACGTTGACGAAGAGACAACCCTGATACTCGTCGGAGTCGATGATCTGCTGTACGACGTCGAACACGCCGCGCAGGCAGTCCGCCGGCGTCGGCCCGCCGCGCGTGGCGATCATCTCGCGGAGCGTCTCCTGCAGCCACACGTTCTTCGCTTCGAGCACGGCCAGCATGAGGTCGTCCTTGCTCTCAAAATGCTTGTAGAACGCGGTCTTGCTGATGCCCACAGCGGCGAGGATTTGGTCGATGCCGACGTTGCGGAAGCCGTCGCGATAGAACCGGGCCACGGCGGCGTCGATCAGGCGTTGGCGGGTGTCGGTGGGCATGTTCCGCTCGTTGCCCGCGGCCAATTGCGCAAACGAGGATTCGTCATGCGCCGGCGCGAGTGAACTCGAAGTCAACGTGCGAGTGTACCACAAGTCAACCTGTCCGGCCGCGCGTCTCACGCTCTAATAGTAGGTCCACAACCGATGAATGGCGTATAGCGGGGGACGCGTTTCCCCGGTGCGCAACAAAGGAGAAAGTGACATGAAGCGTTGGCTGTTTTTTGTTTACGGCGTTGCGTGCCATGTGCTGTTCTTGGCGACTTACGCCTGGTTTTGCGGTTTCACGGGCAACCTGCTCGTACCGAAGGCGATTGACTCGCCCACAGCGACTGCGCCGGCGACGGCGTTTGCGATCAACGTCGCGCTGGTGCTGGCGTTTGGCCTGCAGCACTCGATCATGGCCCGGCCGGGGTTCAAACGCATCTGGACGCGCGTCGTTCCCGAGCCGATCGAACGCAGCACTTATGTGCTAGTCTCCTGCGTCGCGCTGGGCTTGTTTATGTGGCAATGGCGGCCGATGAGCGCGGTCGTGTGGGACGTGCAGAACGCGATCGGCCGCGTCGCGTTGTGGGCGTTGTTCGTCGCCGGCTGGCTGATGGTGCCAGTCGTGAGTCTCATGATCAACCACTTCGACCTGTTCGGCACTCGGCAAGTCTGGTTGCACCTGCGCGGCCGCGAGTACTCCGCCCTGCCCTTCCGCACACCACTGCTCTACGCCCATGTGCGGCATCCGTTGTACGTCGGCTGGGCCCTGGCCTTTTGGGCGACGCCGATGATGACGGTCGGCCACCTGCTGTTCGCCGCTTCGCTGACGCTGTACATGGTCCTGGCGGCGCTCGTCGAAGAGCGCGACCTGGTGGCGCACTTCGGCCGGCAGTACGAGGACTATCGCAGCAACGTGCCGCGATACATTCCGCGGATCGGAGGCATGGCGGAGCTTACCGACGGCGCCTCACGCCGCGCTGGTGACGATCCAGCCGTTGGTGCGTAGCGGCCCCAACAGCCACGGACGCTCCAGCGCATGGCGGCGCTGGGCGTCCAGTGCGATCCGCTCGACGATGCGGAAGCCGGCCGAGCGCAGGTCCGCGGCCAGCTCCCGCCAGCGAAACACGTGCAGGAACATGCTCGGCAGGCCGCGGTACGGGAACCAGCGGTCGCCGACTTCCAGCTCCCGGCTCAGCGGCGTCTGGAGCAAATTACCCAGCACCCACAACGGCCCCTCGGGATCACGGAGGTTGTACCAGTAGTTGTGCACATGGAGCACCAACCGGCCGCCTGGTTTCAGTATCCGGCGGGCGTGCGCCAGCGCCCGGCGGCGGTTGGCCCGACCGCGGATCATGCCCAGCGTGCTGAACATGCACATCGCATAGTCGACGGCGGCGTCGGCGACGCCGTCGAGCTCGACGAGATTCGCCCGCAAGCACTCGATGGGCAGGCTCTCCTCCGCGGCCTTCTCGCGGACGATGCGGAGCATGTGCTCGGACAAATCGATTGCCAGCCCACGATGCCCGTCACGCACAAGCGGCACGAGCGCTCGGCCCGTGCCGCACCCGAGGTCGGCGATCAGCCCGGGCCGGTCGAACTGCCGCCGCAGCACGGCCTGGTCGAACTCGAACAGGCTGTTGAATGCGAAGTAGTCGTCGTAGTCGTCCGCGATGTGGGAGGCGTGGAAGTAATCCCACGTGCCGCGCGAAACGCCCGGCGGCAGCTGCCACGTCGGACGGTTGGGTGAGGTCATTGCATTTAGTCCCCGGTCATTGACCGGGGGGCTAATTGGCCGGTTGTTCGGGAAAGTCGGCGGCAGTATAATCGCCCGGCTCATTCCCGCCAGGTTCCCGCACAGGAGCATTTCCGTGGCTATTCGCGTCGCCATTAACGGTTTCGGCCGCATCGGCCGTCTCACCTTTCGCATCCTGCACGCTCGCTCCAGCGAGTTCGAGGTGGTGGCGATCAACGACATCACCGACAACAAGATGCTGGCCACGCTGCTGAAGTATGACAGCACGCACGGCCGGTTCGCCGGGACGGTGGGCTACGACGATCAGAACCTCATCGTCGACGGCAAGAAGATTCGCGCCCTGGCCGTGAAAAACCCGGCGGAGCTGCCGTGGAAGGACCTGGGCGTTGATGTTTGCGTCGAGAGCACGGGCATCTTCACGAAGCGGTCGAAGGACGGCGCGGCGGGCTACGACACGCATCTGGCGGCGGGCGCCAAGCGCGTAGTGCTGAGCGCCCCGGCCGACGACGGCGCCGACCTCACGTGCGTGCTGGGCGTGAACGACGACCAGCTCAAGCCGGAGCTCAAGTGCATCTCGAACGCCAGTTGCACGACCAACTGCCTGGCGCCGGTGGCCAAGGTGCTGCACGAGAAGTTCGGCATCGTGAAAGGCCTGATGACCACCGTGCACGCCTACACGAACGACCAGCGCGTGCAGGACATGCCGCACAAGGATCCGTACCGCGCCCGCAGCGCGGCGCAGAACATCATTCCCACGTCGACCGGCGCCGCGAAGGCGGTTGGGCTGGTCATTCCCGCCCTTAAGGGCAAGCTCACCGGCATCTCGCTCCGTGTGCCGGTGACGACCGGGAGCGTCGTCGACCTCACAGCGCTCATGGCGAAGAACGTGACGCCTGAAGAGGTCAATGCGACGATGAAGGCCGCGGCCGAGGGACCGCTCAAGGGCATTCTCGCCTACACTGAGGACCCGATTGTGTCGACCGACATCATCGGCGATTCGCACAGCTCGGTGTTCGCTGGGCCGTGGACGCAGGTGCTCGACGGCAACCTGCTGAAGGTTGTGAGCTGGTACGACAATGAGTGGGGCTACAGCTGCCGCACGGCGGACCTGATCGCGAAGATCGGGAAGATGTGAAGCAGTCCCGGCGCGAACCATTTGTATCGTCATTTAGCCCCCGGTCATCGACCGGGGGCTAAGTGTTACCGGAACGGCGTCCAGTTCTCGCCGTTGGCCGTGGCGGACGGCGTCGCGGAGCCCTGCTGCCAGCGCGGCTTGCCGCCCTGCCCTGCCGCGACGCGCGGCGTCGTTGGCAATGGCGCCCGGCCGCCCGCCGGCTGGCTCGTCCAACCGCCGCCCTGGGCGTCGGTCGTCGAGGCAAAGCCTTCGACGCGGCCAGTCTGCAGCGGCTGGCTTGAGGCCCGCCATTGCGAGATCGGTTCGGGGTCTGGCGAGGCGCCAGCGTCCGCCGTTTCGGCGGTAGCGGCGACGATCGTCGGCGGTTCCACTTCGTGAACCTGGGCGGGCGCCGTGTCCTCGCCGGGCTCCGCCTCGGCCGCTTCCAGCGAGGTCAACTGATCCACCGCAAACGGCACGCGGGCCAGCAGTTTCGTGCCGTCGTCCCGCACAATGCGGGCCCACAGTTCGATCGGCCCCGCGGGAAGTTCGGCTTTGTTGAGCGGCAGCTCGAGGTGCAGCCCATCGCCCAGCGGCGACGACTGCCACGACGCGACGGTCTCCTCGGCCGTAAAGTCCCAGCGGTCGATCCGCTGGAGCGACGCCTGGTCCTCGCCCGCCATGACCATCAGCGAAATCTCGCCGTTGGCGTCGACCGGCTCGTCGGTCGCGTTGAGCGCCTCGACGACCACCAGCAGGCTGGGGGCTTTGCCAGTGTCGGGATTGGCCGGCTCTGCGTAGATGCAACGGATGTTGAGCTTCTCAGCGATCAACCGCGACGGGTCGGCCGTCGGCGGCAGCATGGGTTCAGACAGCGCCGGCTCAGAGAGTTCGGGCTCTGAGAGCGTCAATTCCGGCAACGTCGGCGACGGCGTTTCGGAAACTTCCTGCGGCGCCGCTTCCGCGACCAGCGCGGCGTCGTCGATCGCCAGCGGCTCGATCTCGAACTGGTAGTTCGCGGGGTCGGGGATGTACGGCGGCGCCTCGTCGCCAGGGGCGCTTCCCGCCGGCGTCGTCGCGATCGGCGCAGCATTCTTCCACTGGAGATCGCTCGTCGGCGGCACGTCGAGTTCGGGGGCTTCTAGTTGCGTCGGATCGATCGCTTGCGGTTCCGGCTCCGCCTCCGGCGCGGCCGGTTCGACCGTCGATGGTTCTTCGAACGGCTCGACCGGCGGCGCCACGCGGCCGCGCTGCCCGCGCTGCGGCGCTTGCGACCGCGGCCGGTCGTCGGCGATCGTCGGCTCGCCCGTGGGAGGAGCGGACGAACGCTGCGCGGACTTGGCCGGCGCCGCCATCGCCATTTGGCACGACCGGCACTCGCGGAGCTTCTCCGAATACTCCATCAAGTAGTCTTCGAGTTCGTAGATGTAATCTTCCTGCTGCCGCAGCTCGCGTTCCATGACGTCGACCTGGGCGTGGTCGACGGCGCGGCAGCCGCCGAGCCAAGGAACGAGACAGCACGACGCCGCAAACGCGACCCATGCCGCGCGGCGCGGTCGACGTCGATTTTCGAGGTGGCGGGGCTGTGCCATCCGTGGCGAGCCTCGGAACATTGCCGGGGAGTGTCGGCGAGCGGCGCGTGCGCGCAATGTGGCGGTCGCGGGAACTGATCGCTGCGGAGGAATAGGAAAACGGCGAAACGGCGTCAATTGCAGCGGGGCGCGGGTAACGACCAACCCGTACGCGAGACCAAATGCGCAAGCTAGCCGGAGTCACACCTGCCTCCGGGATCCCCGCCTCGCGTGGCGATCCGGCAGATCGACGTCACAATCGCTCGCCGCGAAGCGACATGCTAGCTTGCTGTCGCTGCAACCGCGCTTGTTAAGACCCCGCCGCCGATGCGGCCTGGGCGTGGCCCATCCGCGCGACGACGCGGTCGATGATGCGATACTCCATCGCTTCCTGGGCGGACATGAAGTGATCGCGGTCGGTGTGGGACTCGATCTGCTCCATCGTTTGGCCCGTGTGCTCGGCCAGGATGCGGTTGAGCTTCTCTTTCGTTTTGCGGTATTCGGTGGCGTGAATCATGATGTCCTCGGCCGTGCCTTCCATGCCAGCGGACGGCTGGTGGATCATGATTCGCGAGTTGGGCAGGGCGTGCCGCTTGTCCTTGGCGCCGGCGGCCAGCAGCACGGCGCCCATCGACGCCGCCTGGCCGATGCAATACGTCGCCACGTCGCAAGTGACGAACTGCATCGTGTCGTAGATCGCCATCCCCGCGGTAACGCTGCCGCCGGGCGAGTTGATGTACAGGTGGATGTCGGCCTTGGGGTCGTCCGACTGCAGGAACAGCAGTTGCGCAACCAGGCTGTTGGCCACCTCGTCGTTGATCGCCGAGCCCAGCAGGACGATGCGGTCCTTGAGCAGCCGGCTGTAGATGTCCATCGCCCGCTCTTCGCGGCCGGACTTCTCGATGACGTAGGGAATGAGCGGCATGGGACAATCCGTTTTGGTCGTGGTTCGAGGAATGGACAGGATAACAGGATTGGCAGGATGAACAGGATTCGGACAAAGCCGAATCACCCAAACGTGTTTTTTCCTCGATCCTCGTCTCTTATCCTGTCAATCCAGCTAATTCTGTTATCCTGTCAATTCAGGCAAGGAGTGCGAGTTCAGTCTTCCTCGTCCTCGTTGTCGTCGCCGGTGCGGGGCGGCTTGGTCAGCAGGTCGTCGACGATGCCGAAGGACTTGGCCTCCAGCGCGGTCATGTAGTAGTCGCGGTCGCTGGCCTTGGCGATGTCCTCGGCGGAGCGGCCGGTGTGGCGGGCCAGGATTTCGTTGAGGGCCTGGCGGGTGCGGATGATCTCGTTGGCCTGAATCTCGATGTCGGACACTTGCCCGCCGACGCCGCCGTGGGGTTGATGGATCATGACCTTGGCGTGCTGCAGGGCGACGCGCTTCCCCTTGGCGCCACCGGCCAGCAGCACAGCGCCGCCGCTGGCGGCCAGGCCCACGCAGTACGTGGCCACCGGGGGCGAGATCATCTGCATGGTGTCGTAAATCGCCAGCGTCGCCGTGACGCTGCCGCCGGGCGAGTTGATGTAAAAGTGGATGTCCTTCCGCCGGTTCTCGCTCTGCAGGTACAGCAGCTTCATCACCAGCTCGTTGGCGTTGCCGTCGTAGATTTCGCCTTGCAGGAAGATGACGCGATTCTCCAGCAGCAGGTCGCCGAGCGTCATCTGCCGCTGACGCTGATAGTCGCGCATCGCGGCGGCGAGCACGGGGTCGGCGGTTGGCCAGTGCGGGGGAGAGAGGTGATTCATGTGAGTTTCGTCCCTTGAATGTCGCTCGTCCGTAGGCAGGGGCCCGCGGCGGCGTTCTGGCAGCTTGAGGAGCGGGAATTATACGGGGCGCGCTCCGCGGAGAAGCGCACCCGCCCACGGGGCCGACAATTCCCCTACTCCTCGTCCTTGTCCGCTTCCTGGGCGGCGGGAATCGCGTCGGTGTCGCCGCCGGCTGCCATCGAGATGGCTTCGGCGTCGACCTTCGGCGGTTCGTAGGGCAGGTCCTTGAACTTGGCCTCGGACTGCACGCGTTCCAAAACTTTCCGCTCGATAATCTGGTTCTGCAGCACGTCCATCAGACCGCGCTTCTCGATCTGGGCCCGCACCCGCCGCGGCGATTCGCCGCTTTGCAGCGCCATCAGGAAGATTTCCTGCTCGAAATCGCCCTCCTGGGCTTCGATCTTTTCCTCTTCGGCAATCCGCTCCAGGATGAAGTGCTCCTTGAGCGCCCGGGCCGTCGAGCCGGCGCTGTTTTGCCGGAGCTCGTTCTGGCGGGCGCGAATCTCGGCCTCGCTGAAGCCTGCGCGCCGCATTTCCATGACCGCTCGCTCCAGCTCGCGGGAGCTCTGCCGCTTGAGCAGGCCCGGCGGGAGCTCCCAATCGGCCTTCTTGACCAGCTCGGCCGTGATTTGCTGACGAGCCTTCTTTTGCTGCTCGTACTCGAGCTGCCGTTGCAGATTGGCGCGGATCGCTTCGCGGAGCTTCTCCTCCGAATCGAAGGCGCCCATTTCCTGGAGGAAGTCGGCGGTCAATTCAGGCAGCTTGAGCTTCTTGACTTCCAGCACCTCGAACTCGACGTCGACGTCCTGGCCGCGGAGCTCCTCGTTGGGGGCGTCCTGGGTCAGCTTCACCTTGCCGCTGCGCTTGTCGCCCGCCTTGACGCCGTCGAGCAGCTTGCCGAAGTTTTCCAGCCGGCCGTCGAGGAAACTCAGGTGGGGACGCAGCCGCACCACGCGCTCGTCTTCCGCCGTCACCGCTTCGCCGTCGTGCGTGACGCGGATGTTGGCCGTCACATAGTCGCCCTGGGAGGCGGCTCCCTCAAACGGAACCAATTGCCCGTAACGGGATAGCATCTGCTCGAGGTGCTCCTCCACGTCCGGGTCGGTGAAGTCGCGCACCGGGCGTTCGATCTTCAGCCCCTTCCACTTGGGCAGGTCGAACTCGGGCCGCACCTCAATGTCGAACTCGAACACCATGGGGCCTTCGTCCGGCACTTCGATGGCGTCGAGCTTGAGTTCCGGCTCGCTGATGGCCGTGAACTGCTGGTCCTCGCTGATTTGCGAGAGGCTGTCCATCAGCAGCGAGCCCTTGATCTTCTCGCCGATCTCCTCCTTGAAGCGGGACTCGACGAGCTTGCGCGGCGCGCGGCCCACGCGAAAGCCCGGCACCGCCGCGGTCGACATCATCTCGCTGTACGCTTCGTCGAGATAGCGGTCGACGTCCTCGCGGGCGACGGTCACGGTGACGTGCCGTTCGCAGGCGCTGGGCTTGTCGATTTTGACGTCGAGATTGAGCCGTTCGGGCGCGGCGTCGCCTTCGCCCTCCGCGTCGCCTTCTACGGCGTCGACGGCGTCGGTCTCATCCACTTGCGGATCTTCCAATTCTTTGGCACTCATGCGCCGCTCACCGGTAAGTCGTTTGGTGTGCCCGAACGGCGCCGCGGCGAAAACGATCTCGCGCGGCATCCTCCGGCGGAAAAAGTGAATCGGCCCGCCGCCCTCTGTGCGAGAAAGCGGGGGCCGGGACTTTAGAAGCGGTCAGCGGTCAGCAGTCAGCGGTCAGCCAGAGCGGGGGATTGCCGTCCCGCTTGCGTCTGGCTGACGGCTGATCGCTGAACGCTGAACGCTTCCCAAGAGCGGGTGATGGGATTCGAACCCACGACAACGACGTTGGCAACGTCGTGCTCTACCAACTGAGCTACACCCGCGTGGCTGGTCGGGCCGCCAGGACGGCGACTTGTCCCCCCAAAAATCGTCCCGCTCGGCGCGAGTCGTGAAGGAAGCGACCAAACATCGGATTATAAGATTGCCCCCCCGGCACGCAAGGGGGCTGGGCCGGGGCGGAGTTGTCCCAAGTCGTCTGCGGCACTGGGGTTGGGCGCGAGACTCGCCCCCGCCGCGATGACAGGTTACGATGCCCTCGCCGTCTGGGTTCCTCCCTGCGAACGTCCCAGCGCGAGTCGGCCCATGCTGCTGTTCAAAAAGAAATTCCTCCCCGCGATTCGCAGCGGCGAGAAGACCCAGACGATTCGCCTCTGGAAATGGCGGCAGATGCGCGCCGGCCAGCGAAGCTACATCCCCGGCGCCGGGCACGTGAGCATCGACGAGGTCGCCGAGGTCCGCATCGAGGACCTCACCGATGCCGACGCCGTCCCTGACGGCTTTTCCACCGCCGCCGCCCTGCGGCACGAACTGGAGGCGATCTACGGGGACAAGCTGGCCGCCGGGTACAAGGCGTTTCGCATCGTGTTCCGCGTGACCGAACCGGTTAAGACGAAGTAACCACGACGACACGACGGACACGACGCCCAAACACAATGCCTTGAAACGCCGAGAGAAACCAATCCGCCACGGCAGGTCAATGAGGATTGTCGACGACTAGTGATCGTTCTCACTTTTCCTTCTCACTTCTTCGCGTGCTCGTCGTGTCCGTCGTGTCGTCGTGGTGAATTCCCGTCCTAGAAACTGAGCATCTCCTGTACGGCCTGCGCCACGTCCTCCGGCGCGTTGAGCATGTGGACGATGCTCACCGTGATCAGCCCCGCCGCCGCCAGCGTGAAGCCCAGCGAGCGCGGGTTGCTACTCACGCGGAGCGTGGCAAGCTGGTTGCGAAGCTCCGCCGAGAGCTTGCGCCACCCGGCGATGTTCTGCTTGCCGCCGCTCGATTTGAGCGAGGCGTTGCGCATCACCTCGAACGACTCCATGTGCAGGGCCACGCCCACGGTGGGCAGCATCAGGCTGTCGCCGGCCCAGCGGGCCTGCGGGTCGACGCGTCGGGCCGCCTCGGCCAGGACGGGGCGCAGCTCCTCGGCGCTGATGTTGTAAATCACCAGCCGCGGCCGGGCCACGAGCACCGCCAGCCACACCCACAGCCAGTAGAATCCCAGCAGGAACAGCCACACGTAACCGCCAAACTCGGCGGAGGCGGCCTCGGGCCGAAACAGCTCGATGGGCCCGACAAGGATCAACCCCGACAACGCCGCTCCCAAAGCCGCCAGGTCGCAGCCGCCGGTGGTGACGAACGGCCGCCGCCGGGCGTTGACGAGGGCCAAGAGAAGGCAATACGCCGCCACGGGCACGAGGGCGATGGCCAGGCGAAGGGGGTCGGGGAACATGATTCGGGACGGTGCGAGACCAGAGGTCAGGAATACAGGTACGAGGGGGAGAAGGGCCGGGGTTCCCGGACATGCCCAAAGAACGTCTAAAGTCGTGTGAGGGGTGGGGGCCTGTTTTCCGCGGGTTTCTTCCAAAGATCGTCAGAAGTCGGCGGTTCGCGCGCGGAGGTTGCGGCTCACCGCAAGGGTGCTGGCGCCGATTGTCGCCGATGGGGCGCACGGTGGCCTGGCTTCCCAGACGCATTGTTGCACCCCGCGATCGATGCCGCCACGGCCCCGAGATTAAGCCGCGAGGCGAGGGGACCTGTGGCTCGCCGCGTCGTCGCGGTGCATGCCGCACCGCGGCAGCGGCGGGCGCCGGCCGAATCCTAGCGCGAAGTTTTGGCCTGGCTAAGACTAGGTAAGAAGCGAACCGCGGCGGCGACTTGAAACTGGACGGCAATTCGGGGCACCAACGTCGCCCCCGCCGTGCCCTGCGTTGCGACCAGCGGGCGCCCGCGACGGGAAGCAGCGAGATCATTGCCATCAGCGGCGCCGTCGCCGGTTCCGGGATCAGAGCGCCAGCGTCGCCCGACGTCGCGGCGAACTGTGAGATGTCGGCGGCAAAAAACGTCGCTCGCCCGAGCGCCAGGGAAGCCGCATCGCTGTCAGACGCAGCGATTGACGTCAGCATCGCGTCCCCCGACAACCCCGTGACGCCGACCAGCATCGGGGACACGCCGTCCCAGGCCACCACGTCGATGCCGGCGCCCAAATCGATTGTCGCCGCGCCGCCATCCGGCCACGCCTTGATCATGACGACGCCCGGGGCGATTTCAACGATTTCGCCGAGCTCGAATATCTCAACGGCTTCGCCGATGGCGAACGGTTCACGCCCCTGCCAATTCCACCACTCTTCATGCAGCCAATCGATCGGCACGACCGGGTTGACGATCACGATCGACGGCTCCGTACCTTGGGACGGATCGAATGGCGGCGTCTCGATCGTCGGCGGCGTCTCGACAATCGGCGGCGTGTCTTCGACGACGGGAGGCAGGATCGGCGGCACGTCGACAATTGGGGCCGGCGACGGCTCGACAACCACGGGCAGCGGCGGATCCAGCGAATATTCCAGCGTCAACGGCGCCGGCTCCGCCCAAGTTGCCAGTTCGGCCTCGGTCCCCGGCAGGAAAAAATCGAACGGCAGGCTTACGACGCTCCCAGGGTAGCCCAGCACGGCCACGTCTCCGGAAAACGCACCAGACTGGGTGACCGTCATCCGCGCAAAGTGAAAGTTCTCTTGGGCGCCGCTGGCATCCAGATCGCCGAACGTCGTGATGCCGTCGCCGGGCAGGTCGGCGCCCAGGCGGATCGTGTCGCCGGGCGTGTCGACGAACGAGTCGGCGCCAAGCGCCGGAAAGCCCGACGCGAGCCCTGGCGGCGGAGACCCTGCATTGTTGGGATCGCCCAGCTCATGTTGGTAAAGAGGCGCGTCGACGCGGACATTCATGACGGACAACACGTCGGTGGTCGACGACAGGAAAAAGTCGTGAACGATCCCGCCGGCGGGTGCGCCTCCGGCCACTTCCTCAAACGTCACGACGCGACTTTGCCGGGTCAGCGACAGACTGCCCAACGCGCCGCCGGGGATCGAGGGGGGCAACGTCGGGTCGATCGGCGAGGGGCCCGGGGGCTGCAGAGTGGGATTCACCGGGGGCAAAACGGGGGGCGGCGTGACGGGCGGCACAACGGGAGGCACCGGCAGATCGAAGCCGTAGTCGAGCGAGTGCCGCGGCTCCGCATCGAGCAGAGACAGGTCGGCCACCGTGCCGGGCAACGAAAAACGGAACGGCAAATTGACCGGCGTTCCCCGATCGTTCACGGCCAGCGTCCCCGCAAAGGAGCCCGTTTGTCCCGCGGTTAGCCGAGCGAACAGGAAGTTCTGCTGCGGGCCGTCGTTCGAGAGGTCGCCCCACAGGCGGTCCGGCCCGGCGCCGTCAAAGCCGCCGCCGAGCACCACGGTGCTCCCCGGCATCGTGATGAATGAACTCGCCGAGGCCGCCGAGGAGAGAGCTGCCAAATCCGCGGCGGGCGCAGCCGACTCGCTGGCAAACGGGTTGCGGTACGCCGGAACGTCGATGGCGACGTTCGAGATGCTGAGGAGGTCGGAGTCGGCGGTGACGAAGAACTCGTGGACCAGCGCCCCGAGGGGGGCTCCGCCGGCGATCTCCAAATCGGTGACCGGTCGGGCCTGCCGCGTGAGGGAAATCCTGGCCGCCGCCGCGGGCGTCGCCAGGATCGCAATCACAGCGACTGCCGCGCCAAGCTTCGCCAGATGAGCCATCGCCGCCTCCTGGGAATCGTTCCGCTAGGGCCCGCGACGGCCCCGAGCCAGGCCGCTTTGCCCCAATCAGACAGGCCGACAGGCTGGGCGAATGTCACGCCCGTCGGCGCCAGATTTCCGTCAGGGCGACCAAGCCTACTGCAGCGAGAGTTCCCGACCCAGGTTCCGGGAAATTGACCCTGTAACTTTCGGTGTAAATGCCCGTTTCGGTATTCGTGGGATCAGCAATGCTGATGCGAAAGTTGGCGCTGCCAAACGTATGGTTCGGTTGCGTGAATTGTGCAAACTGGAAATGCGTCTGCGGCCCGCTGTCTGTCAGGTCGCCCCAGATGGAGGCGCCGTCGCCAGGCAGATCAGTCCCAAGAAGCTGCGTCGGCCCTGGAGTGGTGATCCACGAGTCGGCGGTCAAACTGGGGCGCAGCGCGACGAAATCCGACGGCGGAGGTTCTATATTCGAACCAAAAGGCGGCGGTACGTTAAATAGCGCTCCGCCGCGCCTGTGAAAGATCTGGACGTTGTTGACGCTGAGTATATCGCCGTCCGTGGTGACGAATAGCTGCGCCACGACGCCGCCCGCCGGTGCGCCGTCAGCCGCCTCCGCGGCGGTAACGCGCCGGAGCTCGCCAGTGACCGTGATTTTACCGGCGCGGGCTTCTTCCACGCATATGACGCACGTCAGCGTCATCGTCGCAATGAGAAGTCTCGACAACATCGCAGCTACTCCTTCGGCATGACATCGGAATTGGGCAACCGACGTGCGCGGCCAACTGCGGGACACGGAGCAATCCGATCAACCAAGGCCGCGCTTCGTCTTCGTCCTACGCCGACGGCGATCAACCCCACTACGGCCAATGCGCCGGCGGCGGGTTCGGGGACGGTGATTTGAAACGATCTGGAGAACACTCCATCGGCCGCACTGGGGTCGGCGATGCTGATGCGGAAGTTAAACCGACCAAGAGTGCCTGGCGGCAAAGTCAAATTGGCGAAATGAAAGTTGGTCTGCGGGCCATCGTCAGTCAGATCGCCCCAGGTCGACGTACCGTCACCTGGAAAGTCCGGACCCAGAAGGCTCGTCGCGCCTGGCGTGGTAATCCACGAATCGGCCTCGAGAGTCCGGTTGATTTGGATAAACAACGGATCCGGCGGCTCGACGTTGGAGCCGAACGGAGGAGCCACGTTGTACAACTGAACGCCGCTATCAAGCGTGATCTGCACGTTGTTCACGCTCAGAATGTCGCCGTCGGTGGTCGCGAACAGCGAATGGATTTCTGAAATGGGCAAAGCCACTGCCGCGACGGGAGGGAGCAACACGCGTTTGGACCTCGTGACTTGAATACTGCCGGCGTGCGCCGAGGGGGGATTCGCCAGCCACGAGAGGGCAATGGCGGCAAGGAGTGTCGTGATACGCATGGCGATGCGTCTTGGAAGTGTCGTGCGGCGTTGGGTCAAGATCGCTGTACGAGGCCGGACATGCGACCGCCCGGTGCGAGTCGCCTTTTGGACCGTGCAAAGAGTCGGCGCGGCGCTGCGAGCACGATCAACCCAATGGCCGCAATAGCGCTGGCGGTTGGCTCGGCGGGAAGGATTTGGAACGACTCGGTGTAGATGCCGGTCTCGGTGTTGGTCGGATCGGCGATGCTGATGCGAAAACTGCCCGCGAGGGAGGCGCCCCGCGGCAATCCCAATTGAGCAAACTTGAAGTTGGTCTGCGGACCGTCATTGCTGAGATCGCCCCAGGTGGACGCGCCGTCGCCCGGCAGATCGGCGCCCAACAGGGTCGTCGCCCCGGGAGTGGTGATCCACGAATCAACGCGTAGGTTGGGGACGATCGCGATGAACGCGGGCGGCGGCGGCTCGACATTCGAGCCAAACGGCGGCGGAACCTGATACGGGCTGACCCCCTGCTCAAGGATCAGCTGCACATTGTTCACGCTGAGAATGTCGCCGTCCGTCGTGGCAGAGAACGAATACAAGTCGACCAGCCCGCCAAAGGGCAACGTTTCGGGGACGCCAATGAACTCGACCAGTTCCTTCGAAAACGTGACTTGAATGCTCCCCGCGTTGGCCGCCGCGGCGCAGGGCAGAAGAGAGAGTACGGCGATCAGTTTGCAAAACGTTCTGGTCATTGGCGCACTCCGGTTCGAGCAATCTGAGTCACGTCCAACGTCTCTCCCCGCCGCCGGCGATTGTACCACCTGAAAGTCTTGAATCGCAAAGGAAATCGCCGCGCCGCCAGGAGAGCGGCAACATGGATTCCTTGAACCGCCAGGCACGCCAAGAGCGCCAGGAACGGAGAGAGGTCAACCACGACGGCACGACGAGCACGACGAGGAGAACTTATAAACTGTCCGGAGTTTGGGTGGCACGCTCAAGGTCCGCCGCAGGGCGTGGTGCGCAAGGGTGGTTTCCCGTGATTCACCACGCCCTGCGCAGACTTGGGCGTGCCACCCACGCCATTCCTCGAGTCTCCGGATAGTTTCTACGAAAAACCACCGATGAACGCTGATCGGCGCTGATGGAAGAGCGAATTCTTTCAAGCTTTGATCAGCGTTGATCAGCGGTTGAACTTTGCCTTCTTTTCGTCGTGTCCGTCGTGCCGTCGTGGTTCCCTTGGCCGTTTTCTTGGCGTCCGGGCGGCTCGCCTTCAAGGTGAGATCGAGCGCCGTCGAGGCGCAACGAAAAAGGCCCCCTGGTCCATGACAGACCAGGGGGCCTTGGGTATCACCTACACGAGGGGCCGGGGGGACCCTCGTGGAGACGTCACATCAATCTAGCTAGGCCAAAAACCGACGGCGCAGACTCGCCAGGCCGAGCAGGCTCATTCCCAGCAAACCAGCCGAAGCCGGCTCCGGAATCGCCAAGCGAAACGACTCCGTGTAAATGCCACCCTCAGCCGTCGGATCGGCAATACTGACGCGGAAGTTAAACCAGCCCTTGGCCTGTGCGGGCATCGACAACGTTGCAAACTTGAAGTTCGACTGCGGACCGCTGTCGACCAAGTCGCCCCAAGTTGACGTGCCGTCGCCGGGGAAATCTGGACCCAGCAGGCTGGTCGCACCGGGCGTGGAAATCCACGAATCGGCCTCGAGATCCCGGGCGATGGGGATGAGCGCCGGATTCGGCGGCTCGACATTGGAGCCGAACGTCGTGTTGTTGTACAGCGACACGCCGGCTGGAAGCTCAATCATGACATTGTTGACGCTGAGAATGTCGCCGTCGGTCGTCACGGAGAACATACCGGTGACGCCATTCTGCGGCGCCCCTGCGGCGGCCGCTTCAGTCGACACGCGGGTGATCATTCGAGTCACGTCAATCGACCCCGCCTGAGCCGCTGTCGCAAAAGCCAGGACGGCCAACGCGGCCATCAATCCAAAGAACTTCTTAGTCATGGTGTTGTATTTCACTCCGAAAGTGGAAGTAGTGATCATCTCGCACTCAATTGCAGGCCTCGCTGTTCCGGCGAAGGCTCGATTGCAAATCTTCAGGAATTCAAAGTCACTAGGCAAGTCCTGTTGTAGTAGTAACCCTGAGAGATGTCACTCCCACTATACTAGGCGGCGTCGACGAGCGGCAAGCAGGCCGCTCGCAGCGACGGCGAACATCGCCAACGAACCTGGCTCGGGGACCGACGAGGCGGCGCCAACGGCCGGCGGCGTCGGATTTGGCGGACCGAAGTTCAACGCCAGGAAGTTGAAGTCGTCGGCGTTGACCGTCCCCGTGTCGTTGAAGTCGCCCTGGCCCCAGGTCTTATCGCCCGGCTGCCCGAAATTCAGGGCCAGAATGTTGAAGTCGTCGGCGTTGACGGTCCAGTCGCGGTTTGCATCGCCGCGCTCAATGCCGTCGGTCGCCACGGAGTCGCCGCGAACGACGGTCGTCGTGGCGGCGTCCAAAGCGGCCAAGTTCGTCGCCACATTGGTCTGACCCACGCCGAGCACGTTGGCGTCGGTCGTGTTGTTCGTCGGGCCCGTGCCGAAGGCGGGACGGGTTCCGCCGAAGGTCCCTTGGAGAATGACGGCGGAGTTATTCCAGGTCGCGTTCTTCAGCGGATCGCTGGCGACCAGGCCGGCGGCGCCGCCGTTGCCGATATCAAGCACGACCGGACCAGCCGGGCCGCCTGTCGGAATGGACGTGTTCTGGCCGTAGACGACGTTGACCACGGAGCCAAACGTGCCGGCGAACGGCGTGTTGGTCCCGTCCAGGAACGCATTGATCGTGGCCGCCGTGATCGTACCAGGATAGCCCGTCGACAAGAGGCCGTTGCCGTACACAACGCCATCCGGATTCGTCACGTTACTCAGGTAGGCGTTGACCGCGGCCAAGCCATCGGCCGAGCCCGTCTTGGCCACCAGCGTCCAGGTGCCGCCCTCGGACGGATCCGCGGGGTCGGTATAACGCAGGTTGAGGCTGAGTGCGACGTCGAGCGCACCTTGAGCGTGCGCGACTCGACCGCCGGCCGCCAACGCCACAGCGCACAGGGTGAAAACCAATCCACGTTTCATGTTCATTTCTCCAAGTCCCCGTCTCATGTAGGTGAGTGATACCCGATCAAAAGCTGCGCTTGGTTGGGGGGCAAATTCGAGTGCTAGCCGATGCGAATCCGACCGACGCCTTCCGACCCGTGTCTTCAGACTTCTTGAGATCCACGTCTCTTCAGAACCGCTTCTTCAGATCCCGTACCTGGAGCTGCGCGTCTCATGGCGTCTCCGCCGCGTGGCGTTACCTTTACTCCGTCCGTTCCTGTGCGATGCAAGCCTGATGAGCGGGGGCAGATGAAACTCGACCTTCGTGTGACAGGCGACGCTTGTTCGCATCCGATCAAACAAGAACTCGCGACTGTCAGGAACTTAGCTGTCAGGTTCTTTCGCTGAAGCGTCGGGGTTTCACCGTCTCATTCAAGGCAGAAAAGCACACCACTGGCGAGACACGCTGGCCGCCATTCCTAGCTCACTGTACCAAGGAAATACCCGCATGCAACAGTTTTGCCGTCAAAGTGCGGCAAAATTTTTCTCCTACGGGGCCTGTGCCGTCGACGGCGAGTCGCTTAGGCCTTGGGCCGCAACCACTTGTGACGATGGGAAGACTTGGTGAAGAGGGGAGTTTTTTTCCAAATCTCGCAGATCGCGTCTTGACAAGGGTTTGAGTCCAAGCGCCCCGCTGCGCGAAATGATTGACCACGAGGCGCAAAGGGGAGATTTTCGGGTCCCAGGGGGCGCCCTGACGGCGATCGAAGGCGCACGGGCGTGTTTCTCGCGACCCTCGGGCTGATCCGAGTCCATGAGGGTCGGCGGCGGTGCGATCCACCTTGTCACGAGTCGGAGCAGTAGGCGCCGCGCCCGCCGCGCCTTGCTTCCGCGGCGGCCAGTTCGTCGCTTCGCGCGAACATCCCACGCCGCGTCGCAATCCTCGAGGACGCAAGCTGGATTCGTGGCGCCGCGCAATGCGTGCGCGGCGCGCGTCTGCCTTGGCTGCCGAGCGCTGCGACGCCTATACTCGCGAAGGACCAAATCGGGGCGTCACAGAACGCCAAATCAAAATAATCCTCCCTGTGGCATGGCGACGCGGAACTACCGCCCTGCGCACGGTCGCCGCTGGCGACCGTGCTCGGTTGCTCCCGTCCCTTCAGGGGAGGGGGAGCAGAGTAAAAAGGACATGGCAATCGTTATTTTGCCGGACGGAAGCCGGCGCGAATCCGCGGCCACGGCGACTGCGTATGACGTTGCGGCGGAGATTAGTCCTGGCCTGGCGAAGGCGGCTGTTGTCGCTGAAGTCGACGGCGAGCTGCGCGATCTGCATGCGCCGCTCGTCGCTCAGCCGCAAGCGGCGAACGAGGTCCGGCTGCGGATCATCACCAAGCGCGACCCCGAGGCGCTCGCGGTGATGCGGCATAGCGCCGCGCACGTCATGGCGCAGGCGGTGATGCGGCTGCACGGGTCTTCAACCGAGGGCGTGGGACTGGCGTTCGGGCCCACGACCGCGACCGGATTCTACTACGATTTCCGCCTGAAAAATCCGCTCTCCGAGGAGGATTTCCCGGCGATCGAAGCCGAAATGGGAAGAATAATCGCCGAGGACCAGCGGTTCGAGCGGATGGAAATGCCGCGCGCCGAAGCGATCGCGCTGTGCCGTGAAATGGGGCAATCGCTCAAGGTCGAGCACCTCGAAACCGGACTGGCCGGCGAGACGAGCGTGTCGTTCTACCGCAACGGCGAGTTCCTCGACCTGTGCCGCGGCAAGCACATCCCCAGCACCGGCCACATTGGCAAGGCGTTCAAGCTGCTCAACATTGCCGGCGCGTATTGGAAGGGAGACTCCTCGCGCGAGCAGCTCACCCGCGTCTACGCCACCGCGTACTTCGACAAGAAGGAGCTGACCGACTACCTCACCCAGCTCGAAGAGGCCAAGCGCCGTGACCATCGCACGCTCGGCAAACAGCTCGAGCTGTTCACCATTAGCCAGACCGTGGGCCCGGGCCTCATCCTGTGGCTGCCCAAGGGCGCGATCGTGCGGCAGACGCTCGAAGACTACCTCAAGGACGAACTCCGGCGGCGCGGCTACCAGGCGGTCTACACGCCGAACATTGGCAAGATCGAGCTGTATCAAATCTCGGGGCACTTCCCCTACTACAGCGACAGCCAGTTCCCGCCGATCGACCTCGGGGTGAAGGAAGGCGCGGCGCCGGGCGAGGGCGAGCGCTACCTGCTCAAGCCGATGAACTGCCCGCACCACATCATGATCTACAAGGCAAAGCCGCGATCGTACCGCGACTTGCCGGTGCGGTTGGCGGAATTCGGCACGGTCTACCGGTACGAGCAGTCGGGCGAACTAACGGGAATGACCCGCGTGCGGGGGTTCACCCAGGACGACGCTCACATCTTTTGCACCGAGGGGCAGGTGGCCGACGAATTCCGCGGCTGCCTGGAGATGACCCAAAGCGTGCTGGCGTCGCTGGGGATGACCAACTACCGCGTGCGGCTGGGCTTCCGGGACCCGGCGAGCGACAAGTATGTGGGCGGCGCGGAAGTGTGGAACCGAGCTGAGGCGTCGCTGCGGGCGGTGTGCGAATCGATGAACCTGCCGGACATGTCGGTGGAGACCGGCGAAGCGGCGTTCTACGGCCCCAAGGCGGACTTCGTCGTCACCGACTGCATCGGCCGGGAGTGGCAACTGGGGACCGTGCAGCTCGACTACAACCTGCCCAGCAAGGAGCGGTTCGGCCTGGAATACATTGGGGCGGACAATACGCCGCATCAGCCGGTGATGATCCACCGGGCTCCGTTGGGGTCGATGGAACGGTTCGTGGGAGTGCTGATCGAGCACTTCGCCGGGGCGTTCCCGCTGTGGCTGGCGCCGGAGCAGGCCCGGGTGCTCACCGTGAGCGAAAAATCGGAGGCGTACGGCCGGGAAGTTGAGCGACAGCTTCGCGACGCTGGCTTCCGCGTCTCCGGCGATTACCGCGGGCAGAAGCTCGGAGCCAAGATTCGCGAGGCCCAGCTCGAGCTTGTGCCGTACATGCTGGTGGTCGGCGAGAGGGATGCGGCGGAGGGGACGGTCACGATTCGCGACCGCCTGGAAGGGGAAGTGAAGGAGCTGCCACTCTCCATTGCGGCTGCGATGGAGAAGTTGCGGGCGGAGATCGCAGCCAAGACCGTTCGGCAAGTGGCGGCCGCCAAGGCGCCAGCGGCCGTGGACCGCGGGACGGCGAACGAGTATTGAATCAAGTTTGGCGTCGTCCAGCCCTGACCAAGCTTGGTCGGGGCTGCGGCAATGGCACGCTCCGGCCGTCAACTCGCTTTGATGCATTTCTGTGCTTTCAGTTGACGGCGCCGCTGCGAATAACCAATACTTGTGTGTCGCGCACTCGCGCGTTGCCCCGACAGTCATCCCCAAGGGACCCAGGAGTTGCCAGCCATCGAACGCAAAGGTCAACGGATCAATGAACAGATCCGCGTGTCGCCGATCCGCGTGATCGGCGCCGACGGCGCCCAGTTGGGCGTCATCACCCGGGACGAGGCCCTCGAACAAGCCCGCGCGATCGGGCTCGACCTCGTCGAAGTGGCGCCTCAGGAGAAGCCGCCCGTTTGCCGGATCATGGACTTCGGAAAGTTCAAGTACCAGCAAAACAAACGGCAGCACAAGGGCCACACTCATCATAGTAAGAACAAGGAAATCCGGATGCGGCCGAAGATCGGCGACCACGATTTCCTCACCAAGACCGAGCACGCCAAGAAGTGGCTGGGGCAGCGCGACAAGGTGGTTTGCTCGATCATCTTCCGCGGCCGAGAAAACGCGCATGTCGACGAGGGGTACAAGCTGGTCGCCCGGCTGACGGCCGAGCTGGCCGACGTGGCGAAGGTCGAGCAGAACCCCCAAATGATGGGCCGGCGGATTGTGGTGATCTTCGCGCCGAAGTGACGGCGGGGGTTTTCTCGCCACACTCGGCGACATGTTCCCAATCAATCGCACCTTGAGCCCCGACCAAGCTTGGTCGGGGCTATTCGCGAAGCATTGAACGGACGATGGTGCGCGCCATCATCAACGCTAGCGCGACGATGGCCAGGGCCAGGAGCGTCGTACGCACCGCAGTCGCTACAGGCAGCGAGACGCCGAGGCCTGTGAATAGAGCCACGTAGGCGGCCACGCACATCGGGCACTTGGGCATCAGTGCCAGCGCCGTCGCGGGCACAAGCCAGCCGACGGCGTCGAGCCATCTCGCCGCGCGTCGGTGGGCCGTGGTGGTCGCAGTCTTTTCCTCGCAGCAGCACTGGCCGCTCATGCCTTGGCCCCTTCGCCGTGGCAGCAGCGGGCGCCTTTGGGCGCGATGTAGCCAGCGAGCGGATCGACTTGGTAGTCCGCCCCGTAGCGATCGTGGTAGCGCACCCAAGCCATCGAAAACGCCAGGCCGTCTTCGTCGCGGCCTTTGGGGACCAGGTCGAGAAACTGGTACGTGCCCACGAGGGCGTCTAAGCCGCGGGCATACGTCGAGTAGGTGTGAAACACTGCGCCGGCCTCGTCCTTGGCAAAGACGCTGTAACCCGGCATGTCCTCGTTCGGGGCGGCGGGAATCTCTTCGAAGTTGTAGCACAGGTCGCCGGCGGCGATCTGCTCGGGCGTGAACGACACATGGTAGTCGTAGTTGAAGTCCGTCTGGCCGGACGACGCCCAGTTGAACTTCCAGCCCATGCGACGCTTGAACGCCTCGATCCTGGCCAGCGGCGCGCGAGAGATGGCGGTGAAGGTGACGTCGCGGTGGTTGAGGTGGGGCAGGGCGCCGTCGACGTGGTCCATCAGGAACGAGCAGCTTGGGCAACCCTCTTCCCAGGTGGGGCCGAACATGAAGTGGTAGACGATCAGCTGGCTGCGGCCGTCGAACAGATCGGCGAGCGATCGCTTGCCGGCAGGCGTGTCGAACAAGTACGGCTTGTCGACGTTCACCCACGGCAGCGCCATCCGCTCGCGGGTGATGGCGTCGCGCTGGCGGGTAAGCTCCTTTTCCTTGGCGAGTAGAGCCTTGCGGGCTTGGACCCATTCATCGCGGGAAACGACGTTGCGGGGGGCCGGTTTTTCGAGGGTTTTCATGACGGCACCTGGTGGGGAGTTGGTAGTTAGCCCCGGTCAATGACCGGGGGCTAACTGGGTGGAATTCAGCGGGTTTTACGGAGGTCTTCGGCGATTTCCTTGATGCGCTGCAGCATGTGGGACCAGCCCGTCGAAACGCCTGCGGCATGGTCGGCGGGGATCAAGCCGATGGCGCGGTGGGTCATTGTGAGGTGCGTGCCGTCGCCGGCGGGCGTAAGGCGGTACTGGATGAAGTTCTGGGCGGGGTAGGACATGAACAACGAACCGCACAGCTCGATGAGCTTCGGCGGCTTGATGACCTGCACGTGGCCCCACAGGTGCCCAGTGTTGGCGCCGAGGTCGCGATACCAGCGGCCGCCGGGCCACGCTTCGAGCTTGAAGGGCATGGCCGTGCCGTCGGGCATCGTGCACTCGGGGCCGATTTCGGCGAGGACCGCTTCAAAGGCAACGTCGAGGGGCGCTTCGATGTGCGTTTCCAGCGCGATGTGCAGCGTCTCGATCGTCTCTCGTTCCTGGGGTTTGGCTTGCGCCACCATGACAAAGTCTCCCATTTTTGGCGTTAGTTTTTCTCGGCGTCCGAGCGTTTTCGGGCGATCCGTTCGGCCCGTTCCTTGATGCGTTTGAGCTGATGGGTCCAAAAGCGTTCGTAGCCTTTCACCCAGTCGTGCACGGGTTTCAGTTGCTGGCCGTTGAGCTGGTACAAACGGTGTTGCCCCTGTTTGGTCACGGAAACGACGCCGACCTGGCGGAGCACGCCGAGGTGCTTCGACACCGCCGGTTGTCGCAAATTGAGGGCCGTGGTGAGGTCGCCGACCGATCGCGGGCCGCCCTGCGAAAGCAGGTCGATGATCTGCCGTCGCCGGGGTTCGGCGATAGCGTTGAAGACGTCCGTCGTGGTCGCTGCGCGGGCCATCCTGGAATAATATTCCTATATTGGAATATGTCAAGGAGCGGCCTTAAGACTTTTGCCCGTCCCCGGGATGACGAATGCGACATCGAGGCCGCGCGGCCGCCTCGGCGGACCTCGGCGTGACGGAAGTGAAGGGGCGATGAGGAAAGGCATCTTTTCTTGTGGGCGCTGTTTGGTATGATGCGGGGCTACCAGTTTCCTTGATCAACGCGACGACGGGTGGCCCCCATGCCCAAGCAAAAGACTCACAAAGGCACGAAGAAGCGTTTTCGCCTGTCCGCCACGGGCAAGGCGATGCATCGCAAGGCGGGCACGAGCCACTTGGCCAGCCGCATGTCGGCCAAACGCAAGCGGCAGCTCCGCGGGACCGAGGCGTCGGCGACGGTCGAGGCGAAGATGGTGGCTAAGGCGCTGTGCGGTAATAGCTACTAATTGAAATCAATCTCGCCGGGCGTTAAACGGCTGCCATCGCGGCATGCGGCCTGGGCGTGAGACTCTTAGCGAAAAGGGGTTCCCACTGTGAGAACCACCAAAGGCGCGGCTCGCAATCAGGCCAAGAAACGCCTCTTCAAGAAGACCAAGGGTTACACCGGCGGCCGGGGGACGCTGCTCCGCTCGGCCAAGGAAACAGTGGTCCGCGCCGGCGTGTTCGCCTACCGCGACCGCCGGGTCCGCAAGCGCGAGTTCCGCAAGCTGTGGATCATCCGCATCAACGCGGCGGCCCGCGAACGCGGACTGCGATACAGTGAGTTCATCGCCGGGCTGAAGAAGGCCGGCATCGAGCTCGACCGCAAGACGCTCGCCGAGATGGCGGTCAACGATGCGGCGGCGTTCGACGCGGTCGTGGAAAAGGCTCGCGAAGCGCTGGCGGCGTAGGCAGGGAAGGGGCGCCACTGGCGTGTCGCCAGTGGACATCGGGAACGAGCGTGCACCCACTTCAGCACTGGCGACACGCCAGTGGCACACGGGTCGCGGGCCCAAGACCGAAGGTCCGAGCCATGGCTGGGACGCAGCTTTTTGGCTACTTGCTCGTCGCAGTTTCTGCGGCGCTGTTGGCGTTACATTGGCAGCATCGCCGCGACCTGGTGGGCCGCCGGATGCGCACCCGTGACTGGGACTACGTGCGTCGTCAAATTCAGCGGCGAAGCGTCGCCAGCGGGATGATCGGCGTCGTCGGCGCTGCGATGACGCTCGTGGACCGCGTGCCCCGGACGCCTGCGTCGGTCACGGCGTACCTGTTCGCTCTGCTGCTGGGCGGGCTGTTGATTCTGGCGATCGCCCTGACGGATTGGCGGGCGACGAGGCGCCATCGCGAGGGCCAGCAGCTCGACCTGCTGGCCGAGCAGCTGCGCAAAGCCACTCCGCTTGTGGGAGGCGTCTCCGACGCCGATGACGGGCTACGACGCCAAACGTAATCGGCGTCAGAGCCCCCCGGGTATTACGCGGCCCGTTGACTGCGTCGCCGCGGCGGCACGGCGACCACGTCGAAGTGCTTGTGAGCCGTCATCTCGCCGCGCGCGATCGCCGGGCCTTGTGGCGAGGCGCCGCCGAGGTAACGGAACAATTCGTACCCCGCCTCGGCAAGGAGATCGTAAAGCGCGTGGCGATCCGCGGCGTGGAGCTTGCGGAACACTTCTGTACGAACAACCGGCTGCCACTCGCGAAGTACGGGCAAGATCGACGCCAGGATCGAGCGGTCGTGTCCCTCGGCGTCGACTTTCACGTAGCTGAGCCGCGGGAGCCGGTCGGCAAATTCCTCGCGGAGCACGCGAAGCAGATTGCGGCCCTCGACGGCCAGCGGGTACTTGCGGCGGAACGGGCTCCAGCCGCCGATGCGGGCTCCGCCGTTGCAGAACGAGGCGTCGCCGTACAGAAACTCGAACTGGCCGTCCTGGTCGGTGGCCGCGTAGCACCGCGGCTGGATGTTTGTTCGTTCGCGGTTGAGCGAGGCGTTCTTATCGAGCACAGCGTAGACGTACCGATTGGGCTCCAGGGCGAGCACGCACCCAGCCCGCCCGGCGGCGATCGCAATGGGGACGGTCGTATCGCCGGTGTGAGCGCCGACATCGATCGCGAAATCGCCCGGTTGAATCCACTGCCGGAGGCCGTCGACTTCGGCCTGGGTCATTTCCTTGACCGTTTCCGCCGGGTGGAGCCATTGGGCATACTGAATGCGGCCGTCCGCCGGGAGCTGGAAATTGCGGACTTCCCAACCCCACTCGGCAAACGGGAGCTTTTTGCGGCGGCGAAAGAGTCGGGAAAGCGACATGGCGAGGGGCCTCGGTGAGAACGGGGGCGCCGGCGATCCGCCGACGGCGTGGGAGCGTAACAGATGGGAAACGCGCCCGCACGGCTGATTCTGCGGGAGGGAGCGGTCTCGCTAGCAGGGTTCGGTCGCCGGCAAGGGATTTGCGTTTCCCCACTCCGGCGGATAATGGCTATATTGCCGCCCCCGGGGCGAATGACGCTGAGAGCTGCGCATGCGCCGCGCTCCGCTGCGGCGGACCTTCGCATCGCGGCTAACCTCTCGATGGAATTCTGAGCATTTCGTGATGTCAAAGAAGAAACCCGCCAAGACCCGCCGCGATGTACCCGCCCGGGAGCCCGCGGAGGAGACCGCTGCGTCGGCGAGCCACTTTGTCATGTTCCGCGAGACGGTCGAGTCGATCGTCGTCGCGTTCGTCCTGGCGTTCCTGTTCCGCACGTTCGAGGCCGAGGCGTTCGTCATCCCCACGGGATCGATGTCGCCTTCGTTGCAGGGGCGGCACATGGACGTGCATTGCGCGGAATGCGGCTACCGATTCCGCACCAGCGCCAGCAGCGAAGACCCCGAGGACATTGGCCCCGACCACAACTACGCGACCGCATCCGACGCGGAGGTGATCGGCGGCGTGTGCCCGATGTGCGCCTTTCCGATGCCGTTTACGAGCGACCTGCCGCAGCGTTCGCGCGAGGAGATTTCCGAACTCGCGGACCTCGATGAGTTGTCGACGCATCGCAGCTACCCGGGCGACCGCATCCTGGTCAACAAGTACGGCTTCGACTTTCACGAGCCCCAGCGCTGGGACGTCATCGTGTTCAAGTTTCCCGGCGACGGGAATATGAACTACATCAAACGGCTGGTGGGCATGCCTGGCGAGGAACTAAAGATTTACCAAGGCGACGTGTTCACGCGCCCGTTGGAAGGAGACGATCAGGAGTTCCGCATACTGCACAAGCCCGCCGACAAAGTAGCGGCAATGCTGCAGCCGGTGCACGACACGGACTACGAGTCGGCGACGCTGCACCGCGCCGGCTGGCCGTTGCGGTGGGCGGCTACGACCTCCGACGGCTGGACCGTCGACGCCGAGCCCGGCGAGCAGACCGTCGCCCAGCGATTCACCATCGACGCAGCGGCCGATGCGCCCGAGGCGTGGCTGCGGTATCGGCACCAGGTGCCGGAACGGGTGGACCAATGGCTGGTCGCCGCCAGCGTTGCAGAGGCTGGTTCGCTGGAAGCGCTGGCCGATCAGGCGGGCGCCAACGTGGACGAAGCCCAGCAAGCGTGGGCGGAACATATCCACCCGCAGCTCATTTCGGACTTCAACGCCTACAACGCGTCGCTGACGCGGCGGGCGGCCATCGGCAGCGGGTGGCGCGCCTTGGAGCACTACCTGGGGCTCAACTGGGTGGGCGATCTGGCCGTCGAGGCCGACGTCGAGGTCCTAGAGCCGCGCGGCGAATTGTCGCTCGACCTCGTCGAGGCGGGATACCACTTCCGTGCCACGATCAACTTAAACGATGGCCTGGCGAAGCTCACGATCATCAACGGGCGGACCGGCGAACTCGTCGAGGGCTTCCAGGCCGAGGCTAAGACCAGCGTCGTGGGCCCCGGTTCGTATCAACTGCGATTCGCCAACGTCGACGATCAGCTCCTGCTGTGGGTCGACGGCGAGCTCGTGGCGTTCGACAAGTCCACCTACGATCCCGACCAACTCTTCGCCGGCGGCCGCAAGCGGATGATCCCGTGGGCCGACGTCGACGTCGACGGCGTCGACCAAGGCGACTTGTCGCCGGCGGGCGTCGCCGCGCGGGGGGCGAAGCTCGAAGTCACACGTCTGGCCGTGCTGCGCGACGTGTACTACATCGCGGCCAGCGATACGCTGGCCCGCCAGGACCTCGACACGATGCGGATGGACTATCCGCACTGGCGTCGTGCGACGACGACTGACGACGGCGTGGCGCCGCCGCTCGACGATTCGCGGCAGCTCCTGGCCGAGCCCAGCGCGTGGCGGCGATTTCTGAATCGCCGAGCAGTGACCTTCAAGGTGGACGACAAGCAGTTATTTGCGATGGGCGACAACAGTCCCTTCAGCCAGGACGCGCGGCTGTGGACCTACAATCAACCGTGGAAGGGCATCCCCGGCGGGCCGTACCTCGACCGCCGGCTGCTCATCGGCAAGGCGATCTGCGTGTTCTGGCCCCACTCGTGGGGCGGCATCCCAGGTCTGCCGCAGTTGCCCGGCTTCCCAAACTTTCGCGATATGAGGTTGGTGAGATAAGGGCTGTCGGCTATCAGCTATCGGCTGTCGGCCAGAGGGGAATGACTGCTTCCTCGTCTGGCCGATAGCTGACAGCCGATCGCCGATAGCCACCGGCCAAGGAGGGCCGAGCCATGTCCCTGCTTCGCGTTCGCGGCCTGATCAAAAACTACGGCCGCCGCCGCGTGGTCGACGGCGTCGACTTCGAGGTCGAGCCGGGCGAGATCGTGGGCTTGCTGGGGCCCAACGGCGCCGGCAAGACGACCACTTTTCGCATGGCGTGCGGGATGATCGAGCCCGACGCGGGCACTGTGCTGCTGGCCGACCGCGAAGTGACCGCTTGGCCCATGTATCGCCGCTGCCGCGAGGGCGGCATGGGCTATCTGGCCCAGGAGTCGAGCGTCTTCCGCAAGCTCTCGGTGCAGAACAACCTGCTGGGCGTCATGGAAATGCTCGGCATGAGTCGCAAGGAGCGTCGCCGGCGATGCGACGAGCTGCTCAGCCAATTCGGCATCGACAAGCTGCGGAAGAGCAAGGCCTCGTCGCTCTCCGGCGGCGAGCGGCGGCGGCTCGAGATCGCCCGCTGCCTGGTCTCCGAGCCGCAGATCATTCTGCTTGACGAGCCGTTCACGGGAATCGACCCGGTGACGATCGCCAGCATCCAAGACATCGTTCGCAATTTGCGAACGCGGGGGATTTCGATCCTGATCACCGACCATCAGGTCCGTGAGACGCTCGAGATCACCGACCGCAGCTATGTGATTCGCAGCGGCCAGGTGCTCTGCCATGGTCGCCCGGACGAAGTGCTGCGCAACCCCGAGGCACGGAAGTACTACTTCGGCGAAGGGATGGAATTGGCGGTGCGGGGCAGGGCGGCCGCCGCGGCGCCGGCGGTCATCCACGCGGCGGCGTCCCCGCAAAGTCGACTCGCCGCGCTGCGGGCTCGGCTTTCCGGCCGCCACAACATCCCGCCCGACGAAGCGGCTTAGTTAGCCCCCGGTCACTGACCGGGGGCTAAGTGGGCGGAAAAATCACTTTGCGACGACGTCGCTGGCGAAGTTATCAACGCCGTCTTTCCACGGGTCGGCGTCCGCGGGCGTGCCGGCGTTCACGCCGCAGCCCGGGTTGACGAACATCGACGGCGCCATCGCCAGCATCGCGTGCCAGTAACGCTCGTACGTGGGATAGTCCACGTCCGGGTTCGCGTCGCGGTACTCGTTGAGCTTCGACTCCAACTTGCCGTGCGTCAGTCGCGGGTGCCGGTGGTGCGGGCCGTGGATAAAAATGTCGAAGTTCAGCCACGAGCTCAGCCGCAGCAGCCACTTGCGCGGCAGCACGGTGCGCGTGCCCTGCAGCGGGTCGAAGCTGGCCATGCCGAGGTGCTCAGTGAACTTGCGGAACGTCTGCGCGAACGCGGCGATGTACATCGGTAGAATCACGACCACGAGGTGCTGGGGCCATTGGTGCGTCAGCGCCGTGAACGCCCAAATGCCGCCCCACACCGCGGCAATCCCGAGGTACTCGTTGCGAATCGCCCGGCGAACTTCCGGCGACTTGATCGGCGAGTTCTTGTGGAAATAAATCCGCCCATAAATGATCGGCCCCGACGCGATGCCGCATAGCAAATCGAACCACACGAACAACCGCCGGAAGCCCAGCGAGGCGTTGGGATCGGCGTACGGCCAAAGCTCCCAGTCGCGCGGCGTGTTGAGGTAGGCGTGGTGCCGGATATGCACCTCGCGATACGCGGTGTACGGCGTCCACATCAATGTGCCCAGGAGCCGCCCGGTCCAAACCGAAAGGGCCCGCGAGCGGAACAGCGTCTGGTGCGCCGCCTCGTGCAGGGCGCTCGTCCAGCAGAACATCATCGCCGCCGTGAAGGCCACCACCGCGGCGACGACCCACGGGGTCGCGGCCGTCCACAAGTGAGCGCCGCTGAGCAGATAGCCGTTCACCGCCAGCGCGGCGCCTGCCAACGGAATCGAAAGCATCCGCGGCAGCGTGGATTGCTCTTCCAGGCTTTGCTGCTCTTCGGCAGTGAAGGGAGTCACCGAGGCCAAAGCAGCCCTCCCACGGTTGGGTTCGTCGGTCGGCGCGTCACCCAGCGCGCTAGGCGCCACGCCGGAGCGATGGGACTTCCGTGAAGGCGGGAACGGCGGACGTCGGATGTCAGCCGCTGCTAGCGAAGGGGTCCACGTCGAAGACGTTAAACTTTCGCTGAAGGGCAATGTCTGCTCAATCGCCCCGGGCAATATTACGTTATCCATCTTACCAAGCCGGGTCAATTTGGCGGAGTCTGGGAGGCGCTGCGGGTTGGGGGTAACCTCGACGTAAATTAGCCGTCGTCCGCCACAAACAGCTGAGGCCACAAAATGCTAGGCCGGCCGCACCTTACGCACGTCCGCCACCCGATAGCATCCGCATAAACCGTGCCGACGCCGTTTGCCGGCCGTAAACCGATTGCTAAGGTGGGGCCTGACTTCCAAGCGGTCAGATCGGGCCGAATGTAACCGCCATCTTGGGGATTTGCGCAAAGCTTAACCCCGACTTTCCTTCCGGACGTTATGCCGCCATTCCGAGTCGTCGCTGACGCCAAATTGACCCCTGCGGAGCGGGGCGCCGTCGGCGGCGGTCAGGCGGTCGAGGAGTGCGCCAAATACGCCCCCTTCTCGACGTCCGAGACCGAGCTGTTCTGGGCCAAGGCGTATGAGGGCGAGCGGCTCGCCGCGGTCGCACCCGTCGTGCGGCTTCGCAAGCGCAAGGGGACCGACTTGCTCCGGCAGCCGATGCGTAAGTGGCTCGGCCTTCTGATTGGCCCGCTCTCGCGAAAAACTACGCTGCTGGTGGACACCGCGTTTATGGCCTACGACGCCTGCTCGCCGTTTCTCACGGCGCCGGGCGTCGACCGGCCGGCGGTCAAACGAGCGATCTCAAACTTCCTCAAATCGCAGAAGAAGGTCGACACGGTTTGGATCTCAGAACCGCCGGAAGAAGCCGAGTGGGCAGCGGGCGAGAAGTACGCGCAGTTCCACACGTTGCCAATGGTCCAGGTTCCGGTCGAAGGCTGCGCGTCGCTGGACCAGTACCTCGCGTCGCTCTCAAGAAACCGTCGCCGCAACTTCAAGCGCGAACGCGATCTGTTCGCCAAGGCCGGGGCGACGATCGAAATCTGGCGCGGCGTCGTTCGCGACAATCCGCCACTGCTCGACGACGTGATCGCCTGCCTGGCGGCCAGCGCCGCGCACAGTCAATTCACCGTGCCGTACAACGACGTGCTCACCGCCCGCGCCGCCATCGGCGCCCTCGAGCAAGCCGTCCTCACGGCCCGCCTCGGCGACAAAGTCGTCGGCTTCATGAGCTGCCTGGAGGATGACGGCCGGCTCATGCAGTGCCATGGCGGACTCAACTACGCCGAGTCGCACGAGATCAAGGCCTACCACAACCTCATCTCGCGGGCGATCGAGCTAGCCATCGAGCGGGGCTGCCGAGTGCTCACGCTCGGGCCGAACACGAACGAAACGAAGCGCCGCGCCGGCGGGCTGCTGCGCCCGATCGTCTCCAGCCTTTGGAACCGCATGCCCGGCGACCGGATCGTCGCCCGCAAGCTGTTCATCAAGAACTTCGAAGTGTATCGGGGCGAGCTGGGCGCCGAGATCTCGGACCGGGACCAGGAGTGACGCGGCCGTTGGCGGCGCCCACTTGTCATTCCGAGGTCAGCCGAGGAATCCGGCCGGACCCCTCGGCGGACCTCGGGGTGACAGCCTCGTGGCCGACGCCGTCCTTCAACGCCGATCCGCGCCGCATTCCCATCGCCGTGGCGAGGAACCAATCCATCAACCGGGTAGGAAGCCCGAGGTACAGCATCTCGATCCCCCACGCATCGCCGCCGACGAGGTACAGCGGCTTCGGACGCCTGGCGCGCATGATCCGAAGGATGGCTCGGGCCACGGTCTCCGGCGTCGTCGCGGCCCGGGCGCCGCGTTCATTGAACTTCTTCGCCCGAGCGTACAGCGTGCCGTAGCCGTCTTCGAGTTCGGCGGGGATTTCCTGCTGCCGCGCATCGAGGGCCGCGCGGGCCTTGGCGAAGATCGGCGTCCGCACCTGCCCTGGGCGCACCAGCGACACGGTGACGCCCCATGGCCGCAGCTCGACCCGCAGCACGTCGGACAGCGCTTCGAGGGCGAACTTGCTGGCGGAGTACGCCCCGATCATCGGCATGGCCAGCTTGCCGTTCATGCTCGACATGTTGACGATCCGTCCCCGCCCGCGGCGCAGCAGCGGCAAGCAGGCCTGGATCAGCCGCAGCGGGGCGAGCGTGTTCACCTCGATCACTTGGCGCAATTCGTCTAAGGCGACCAGCTCGACCGCCGCGGGAGGCGCCATGCCGGCGTTGTTCACCAGTGCAAACAAACCGCCGGAGCACTCGGCGTCGATTCGGGCGACGACCGCCGCGACGTTGTCCGGGCAAGTCACGTCGAGCCGCACGGGTTCCGCCCCGGCGGGGGTCGGCGGGAGTGAATCTCCGCCGCCGGTCGGCCGCATGCCCGCGAACACGCGGAATCCGTGGCTGGCGAGCAGCTCGGCCGTCGCGCGGCCGATGCCCGACGAGGCGCCGGTGATCAGCACCGCTGGGGGCGGCGATGGCATGAAGGAAGTCCGCCTCTGACTGCCCCGGGAACATTCTGCCGGCGTCGCCCGGACAGGAAGCGACGCGTCGGCCCTCGATGTGTGCGGCGCGAAGGCGGCGTGGTCCACCGAGCATAGCAAATTGGGCAGCTTGCGGCACGCAGCGTGCACCCCTCCACCAGTCACCCGAGGTCCGCCGAGGAGTCCGGCTTGTAGACTTCCGGCCGGACGCCTCGGCCGATCCTTCCGCGAACCTCAGGGCAGGCTTTCGGCGTGACCAACCGAAGGCGAAGAATTCTCGAAACCACCCGCACGGCCCGCGAAACTCCGCGGAGTGCCTGGGGGTTACAGCCCTGGACCGCCGCCCGAGATGCAATTCCCAGGCGCGGTTCCGTGGGGATCGCAGTATATTGAAACCACCGGCATGCGGCGGCAACGGACGCCGTCATGCGAGAATCTGCGTGGCGCTCGTCACACGGGACAGGTCCTTATTACGAGGAGACAAGTCATGAGATGGTCCTTGGGGGCGCGGTGTTTGGGGGCGCTCGGCCTGTGCTTGGTGACGGCGGCCTTCGCCATCGCCCAGGAGGGGGAGGACGAGGAACGCGGCGGACGCGGCGGTCGGGGAGGCCGAGCCGGCGGTGAGTATGGCGAAGACTTCGGCGACGAAGGCGGCGCTGGCGGTCAAGGCGGCCGGGGCGGACGCGGCGGCCGCGCTGGCGAAGACGGCGCGCCCGGCGAAGATGGCGGCCGCGGTGGATTCGGCGGTCGCGGCGGCTTCGGTGGCCGAGGCGGACGCGGCGGCGGAACCGCCATGTTCGACGCCATCGACGCCGACAGCGACGGTGAAATTAGCATGGCCGAGCTCCGCAAGGCGGCCGCGGCGCTCAAGAAACTCGACGCCGACAGCGACAACGTCATCACCCGCGAAGAAGCCGGCATCGGCCGCGGAGGCCGCGGAGGTCCCGGCGGCGACCCCGCTCAAATGGTCGAGCGCTGGATGGAGAACGACGCCAACGGCGATGGCGTCCTCTCGGAAGACGAAGTGCCTGAGTTCATGGCCCGCATGCTCCAACAGGCCGACTCTGACGGCGACGGCGAGCTGACCAAGGAAGAGCTGACTGCTGCGGCCGAAGAGTTCGGCCGACGGTTCGGCGGCGGTGGATTTGGCGGCGGACCTGGCGGCGGCGGCTTCGGCGGCCAGGGCGGCCCTGGCGGCGGGCCCGATCCGCGGCAGATGATCCAGCAGTTCGACCGCAACGGCGATGGCGCCCTGCAGGCCGATGAGGTGCCCCCGCAAATGATGGGCATGCTCCGCGGCGGCGACGCCAACGGCGACGGCGCCATCGACGCCCAGGAATTCGCCGCCATCGGCGAACGGATGCAACGCGGCTTCGGCGGTCGCGGGGGCTTCGGCGGCCGCGGCGGCGAGGGCGAAGGTGGATTCGGCGGACGTGGCGGTCGCGGCGGACGTGGCGGCGACGACGAAGGCGAATCCGGCGGCCGCGGACGTCCCGAACCCGAAGAGGACAACTGACGCGAGCCACTCGCTTGCGTCTTCGCGACAGCGAACCTGCTTCGATTGACGTCAAACCAAACGGCGCCGCGCTCCCCAGCGTGGCGCCGTTTTTTTGTTCTTTTGTTTCAGTCCAACTCCAGCGCCGCATCCCAGTCTTCGAACGACTGCTCCCCAGCATCGACAAGCGAGGATAAGTCGTCGGAGTTCCCCGAGGCATCCAGCGAATGCGCCGCGTCGCGAACGCTCGCCGTCCACGCCAACGGCCGTGCGATGCGACGCGGCGGCTCGAAAGCCGTGCGCCGCGCATGCAACTCGCCATCGTGAGCCGGACTCGCCCAAGCGCCCGTCGATGCAAACGCCATCTGCTGCGCAACGCCCGCCAACTCTCGCAACATCGAAGCCTCGCTCAAAGAATCCAATTTCCTGTCGCCCAACTCCTCCGCTGAACCCTGAACCCCGAACCCTGAACCCTCCCCGAACCGCGCCGCCCACACGGCCAGATCGTTGCCATCGACGTCGCCGTCGGCCGTGGCGTCGCCGTGCCGAATAGTGGCGCCTGTGGCTTTGCCGAGATTTCGTTGCCACGTGAGAAAATCGCCGCCATCAACGGCGCCGTTGAAGTCGAAGTCGGCGTTCAGCGCCCCACTCTCGGCCTGCGCCTCAAACGCCCCGATGTCGATCCGCGCCCCCGCGACGCGCGTAAACGGCGCCCCGCGCTGATCAAACTCCGGCACGCCACTGACCCCCGGCACAAGCGCCGGATCCCCCGCCCCGATCGCCGGACTCCCCGGCAACAGTGCATGCGTCAGCGTCAGCCCGCCGTTGTCGGCGAGCGGACCCAGCAACGGATCAATCACCCCATGCACCGGCCCGCCGATGAGATTGCCATTCGCGTCGGGCGAACCGACGGGCACCTCGGTGAACTCACTACCGCCAAAAAATCCAATCAGGCTTGACCCAATTGATGCGGTCGAAAATGTCCTGAGACTCGACAAGTCCGACGCCGCGCCGCCGGCCAATCTATTGCCGGCGACGATCGACGACGAGATCTCCACGCTCCCCTGACTGGGAAGAGAGATCCCCGCTGCGGCGACCTGCGTGGCCGTCGCGCGAATGTTATTCGCGATCGTGCTGTGCCGAACCGAGAGAATGCCAGACGACACGGCAACGCCGCCGGCGGAGTTGCTGGACACCGTCGACGACTCGATCGTGAGGCGATGGGACCGTGACGTCATCGCAAGAATTCCCGTGCCTTCATTCCGGGCAATCGTGCTGGCCGACACCTGCAGCGGGGCTCTCGAACTCACGCCGTGCCCCACGTTGTCGACAATGCTGCTCGCCGTTACGGTCAGCGTGCCCGGACCAGCGAGGGAGCCGATGGCAAGAACTCCGCCGCCGTCTCCAGGCTGGCCATTGGCGGACATCGCGCGATTCCCCGAAATCGTCGATCGTTCAATGGTCAGGTCGCCGCCATGGAGAACAACTCCGCCGCCCGTGCCGATCGCAGAATTGTCAGCGATGATCGAGTCGCGGACGACGCCGACAAACAAGCGCTGCCCGGTGCTTTCCTCGGGCCCAATGTTCAGGCCGCCGCCGCGGCCGGCGAACGCCGCCGTCCCGGTCGAGTTCCCCCGAATTTCGCTGCGATCGACCGTGAGGCTGGCCACCTTGGCGAATACGCCGCCGGCGTAGGCCTCGCCGCGATTGCCAACGATTTTCGAGTCGACGATTTCTAGCGACCCAGCGCTCGAATAATGCCAGACGCCGCCGCCCATCCAATCTGCGCGATTGGAGGCCACCGTCGTGCGATGGAGCGCGATGGTGCGAAACGCGCCGTGGATGCCAGCCCCCAGCGTCGCCTCATTACCCTCAATCGCGCTGTCACTGATTTTCAATTCACCAAAGGAGAACACCACAGCGCCCGCGATTCCCCCTCCATCGGGCGCCGAATTCTCGGCGATCGTTGAGTTCGAGACGGTCGCCAACGCCGCTTCGGTGTACACGCCGCCCCCGCGTCCACTCGCGCGGAACACGACGTTGGCGCGAAGCGTGCTACCCTCAATCACGAGCGAGTGCGACTCGCCGGGCGGTCGGCCGAGCCGACTGATCCACACGCCGCCGCCGGCGCTCGCCGCCGAGTTGCGTTCGATCAATGAGTCGCGAATCGTCAAACTCGCATTGGCCACGGCCACGCCGCCGCCATGCCGAGCGGTGCTGTCGCTGACGATGACATCCACCAGGGTCAACGGCTCGAACGAAAACACGGCCCCGCCATAGGCGGCTTCTCCCGCCTCTGGGGCTTGTGTAACGTCGCCGCCGCGCAGGTGCAGCTTCTCGATCGTGACTTCAATCGAAGTCGCCGCGTCGCCATCGTTAATCCTAAACACGCGACTGCCGTCGCCGTTGTCCTCATCCGGCGTCGGATCATTCCCGCTGGCGTCGATCGTGAGCAGCTCGGCGCTGGGGCTGGTGATGGTGAGCGCATCGGTGATCGCCAGCTCGCCCTGCGTGAGCAGAATCGTCGCTGGGCCATCGTGGCCGAAGTCGAAGCGGATTTCGTCGGCTCCGCCGACGGTGTTCGTGGCGAAGATCGCTTCGCGGAGCGACGTTTTGCCGTCGTTGAAATCGATCACGTCCAGTGGCGTGTCGACCGTCACGACCGCCAGCAGGCGGCGGTCTTCGAGACGCTCGCAGCGCAGGACGCGCGACTCGTGGCGGCCTGAGCTGTTCAAGCCTGAGTTCTTGGCGGCCATGCGACGGCGCGTTCGCGCCCGGGCCTTTCTGTTGCGTGCCATGGTTTGTTCCTGTTCCGAGAAACGAATGAGAAAAATGAAACGCAGCGAAAGGAATCGGCCGGATGCGGCCGGGGTACGACGGGGAGAGGCGTGCACGCAAGGGTGCCACTGCTGGCTCGCCCAGCAGTGGGCGCCGCACTACCGCTTCGCACTGCTGGACAAGCCAGCAGTGGCACTCGGCTCACCCAGAGCGGCGCGAGCCAATGGAGAATGGCGAATGTGGGGCGCAACCCAAAAGCCGCGGCCGGCGATCTTGCCGGCGACCTGAAGCCGTTCATGACCAGGCGTGTGTTCCGTAAAGCCCAAGCGCCCCCACAGCGCCCGCCGGGCTCGCCCGCGATTGTACGCCCCCGAGTCCAGAAACGCAAATATCGCGTCTCAGCCGCGACCCCGTTACAATCCGGCTGGTCCAACCAGGCATTTCACCACAGAGGGCACAGAGAACACAGAGGAAGAGCAGGTGGACGACGACTGCCGAGCAGATCATGTCAACCAGCTTGCTTCCACTCCACGAATTGCCTTCTCTGTGACCTCTGCGCCCTCTGTGGTAAATCTCTTGCCTTTCGCGGGAGTTGAAGCCATGCAGCGGCGTGAGTTTCTTGTGCAGAGCGGGGCGATCGGAGTTGGAGCGGCGGCCGGCGTGGCTGCTGTGAGCGCGGCGGCGCAAGACGGCGGCGCCGCTCCCGCCGCCGGCGCGAAGTTCAAGCTGAAGTACGCCCCCCACCACGGCCACTTCGAGAACCATGTCGGCAAGGACTATCTCGATCAGGTGAAGTACGCCGCCGACCAGGGCTTTACGGCCTGGGAAGACAACGGAATGAAGGGCCAATCGCCCGAGATGCAGGAAAAGATTGGCAAGACGCTCGCCGACCTGGGGATGACGATGGGCGTATTCGTCGCCCACGGCGACTTTCGCTCACGCGCGTTCGTGGGCCAGGAGAGAGAGGCCCGCGATCGCGTGGTGCAGGATGTGAAGGACAGCGTGCCGGTGGCCAAGCGCGTCGGCGCCAAGTGGATGACCGTCGTGCCCGATGCCTACGACCCGCGCCTCGAATGGGGCTACCAAACTGCCCACTGCGTCGACCTGCTGCGACAGTGCGCCGAGGTGTTCGAGCCGCACGAGCTGGTGATGGTTTTGGAGCCGCTCAACTGGTGGACCAATCACCCGGGCCTGTTCCTGCACAAGATTCCGCAGGCCTATGAGATTTGTCGGGCCGTCGACAGCCCGTCGTGCAAGATTCTGTTCGACATCTACCACCAACAGATCCAGGAAGGCAACCTCATCCCCAACATCGACTTAGCGTGGGACGAGATCGGCTACTTCCAGTCGGGCGACAACCCGGGGCGGAATGAGCCGGGCACCGGCGAGATCAACTACCGCAACGTGTTCCGGCACATCCACGGCAAGGGCTTTGCCGGCGTGATCGGCATGGAGCACGGCAAGAGCATCGGCGGCAAGGAAGGCGAGGACGCGCTGGTCGCCGCGTATCGCGCCGCGGACGACTTCACGTAGGCGAGTTTCTCCGAAACTCGCGCAGGGCCAGTCGCTGAGTTTCTCCGAAACTCGCACTGAACACACGTAGTCGCGTCTCTCTAAGACGCGAATTGCGAGTTTCGGAGAAACTCGCCTACGTGTCACGCCTTCTTCTTCAGCTCCGCCACCACCTTCATCACGTTGGCTGTGTCCTTCGCGGCGTCGACCTCGTCGTCCTTGTACGCGATGTGGCCGTCCTGATCGATCACGAACGTCCACCGCGAGGCGATCACCACCGGCGCGGCGACGATCGGCTTGACGCCGAAGGCCTTCGACAGCTTCCCCTCGGGGTCGGCCAGCAGCGTGAAGTTGAGGTCGTGGGCTTTCTTGAACTCCTGGTGACTCTCGACCGTGTCGCCGCTGACGCCCACGACCTCGACGCCCTGCTCCTTGAGTTCCGCTTGCGAGTCGCGGTAGTTGCACGCCTGCTTCGTGCAACCGGGCGTCATGTCCTTGGGGTAGAAATACACGACCAGGATCTTCTTGCCGACGTGGTCGATGCTCTTCCACTCGTCGCCGGCGTCGTCGACGGCCGTGAACTCGGGCGCTTCGTCGCCCACCTTCAGCACGACGGGTTTCTCCTCAACCGCCTCTTGCGCGACGGCAGCGGCGGCAAACGCGAAGCAAACAACAGCGGCGGCGGACAGCAAGCGAAGCATGGCGGCCTCCCGGCGGTGTGCCACTGGCGTGCCGCCAGTGGGCTTTGGGTTTGACTTGTGCGGCGGTTCTGCACTGGCGACACGCCAGTGGCACAC